>DAOTZS010000248.1:0-13332 GCA_034434335.1 Anaerolineae bacterium | reverse complement strand
TTTTATGCGGCCATCAGGCAATAGGGCTGAGACGCCGGACGCGCATTGTGCTGGAGGGTGATGTGCCAAGCCCGGCTAATCCACCCTCGGGATGCCGGTTCCGCACGCGCTGCCGGCACGTGATGGAGATCTGCCGCCACGACTCTCCTGAACTGCGCGAGCTGGCCCCAGGCCATTGGGCCGCCTGCCATCTTTACTGAATCTCTTTATTTCACGGAGGTATTTACCGGTGGAGAAACGTATCTTGGGACGGACAGGGCTGGAGGTGACTATCTTGGGCGCCGGTGGCTTCCACCTGCTGGAGATCAGCGCGGCCCAGGCCCAAAAGATCCTCAACCGCTACCTGGACGCCGGCGGCAACTACATCGAAACAGCCGCCGAGTACGGCCATGGCGAGTCGGAGCGCAAGGTGGGGACAGTGATGGCAACGCGGCGGAACGAATGCGTGTTGGCCACCAAGTGCCACGCACGCACACGCGACGCCGCCACGAAACTGATTGAAACCAGCCTGGCCCATCTCCAGACCGACTATGTGGACATCCTCTTCATGCACCACATCCAGGAGCAAGCCGAGCTCGACCAGATCCTGGCCGAGGATGGGGCTGTGCGCGCCGCTGAGGCCGCGCGCCAGGCCGGCAAGGTGCGCTTCATCGGCATCAGCAACCACGGCCACCCCGAGATCATGATCCAGGCGTTACAGCGGTACCCATTCGACGTCATCATGACCAACTTCAACTATTACGACCGCTTTAACTTCCCCCTGATCGAGGAGGCCCTCTTGCCTTTGGCCCTGGAGAAGAATGTCGGCATCGTGGGCATGAAAGCGGTCGGCGATGGGTTTCTATGGCGTTCAGCCCCTGCCGCCTTTCGGTATGCGTGGAGCCTGCCGATCCACGTGATGGTGGCAGGCATGAACACCATGGAGATGTTGGAACAGGACCTGGCCCTGGCCGAATCGTTCACACCCATGTCGCAGACCGAACAGGAACAGTTGTTCTTCGACGCGCCCGAACTGGGCACCTACGTCTGTCGGCTGTGTGGCAAGTGCCTGCCCTGCCCGGAGGGGATCAACATCCCACGGCTCTTTGAACTGGAGGGTTGGTACGACCGTCAGATGTGGGATGGGGTAGTACGCGACCCAGGGGACTATCACCTGCGCCAGGGCCTGCGTTTCTGGTTTGGCAATGAAACCCGAGCGCGAGCTGCCTATGCCGCCGAGCCCACCAAGGCGAATGCCTGCACCCGCTGCGGCGAGTGCGAACCGCGCTGCCCCTATCGCCTGCCAATCGTGGACAAGCTGAGGCATGTCCACGCCAAGCTGAGCCAGGATGCCGACATGCTGTACTGAAAAGTGCCAGATATTGGAGCCTTCACCGTGTCCACAAAGCCTTATACCGCGCTTCTCGTCTCCGAGACCCACTGGGACCGCGCCTGGTATCTGCCATTTGAATCGTTCCGCATACGCCTGGTGCGGCTGATAGACCGCGTGATCGAGATCCTCGACCGCGATCCCAGCTTCCACAGCTTCATGCTCGACGGCCAGATGCTGCCCATCGAAGACTACCTGGAGATCCGCCCCGAACGCCGCACGGATCTGGAGCGCCTGGTGCGCGCCGGCCGGCTGATAGTAGGCCCATGGTATGCCCTCGCCGACGAGTATCTCGTCAGCCCTGAGGCCCTGATCCGCAACCTGCTGCTGGGCCTCAAGATGGCCCGCGACCTGGCCGGCAACGAGCCGGATTGTCCAGGGGTCATGCGGGAGGGGTACGTGCCGGACGCCTTCGGCCACATCAACCAGTTGCCCCAGATCCTGCAGGGATTTGGCATCGGCTCGGCGATCTTCTGGCGCGGAGTGGGAGATGAGGGCGAGGAGCTGGGCAACGAGTTCTGGTGGCAGGCTCCCGATGGCAGCCGCGTGCTGGCTGTGCACCTGCCCGACGGCTATCACAACGCCTCCAATCTGGGCTATCCCATGCGGTGGGGCGACACCAGCGCCATGGAATTCAACATGGATCTGGCCCTCGAGCGCCTGCGCTCCGCGGTGGAGCTGCTCAAGCCACGGGCCCACACCCAACACCTGCTCCTCATGAACGGCATTGACCACGCCGAAGCCGATCCCAGGGTCCCATCCATCATCGCCCACGCCAACCGGCTCTTCCCCGATGTGGAGATCGAGCACGGCACCCTGGCCGAGTTCATCGCGCGCGTCCGCCAGGCCGCGGGCGAGCGGCTGCCCGTCTTCACCGGCGAGTTCAACCGGGGACGCTATGCCGTGATCCTGCAGGGGGTCTACTCCACGCGCATGTACATCAAGCAGGCCAACGAACGCGTGCAGACCCTGCTGGAGCAGTATGCCGAACCGTTGGCAGCCTGGGCCTGGGTTCTCGGCACGCCATATCCGGGGGCTTTCCTCGAGCACGCCTGGCGCCGGCTGATGCAAAACCACCCCCATGACGATATCTGCGGTTGTAGCGTAGACGCAGTGCACCGAGAGAACATGGTGCGTTACCACGACGCCGAACAGGTGGGAAGGGCTATCGCGCGCGATAGCTTCCGGGCCATGGTGAGCCACATCAACCGCCGCGGCCAGGCTGGCGTGCCGTTCGTGGTCTACAACCCGCTGCCCTGGCCGCGCACGGGCACGGTGGAGCTCACCCTGCTCCTTGATCGGGGTGGCCTGCCATCCAACGAGCTTTGTCTGGTGGATGCCGCCGGCCGGGCCATGCCGTGCCAGGTCCTGGCCGAAGAGGAGCACTTCGAGATGGAAGTGCTGAAGGCCAACCGCAAGCGCGGCGTGCGCACGGCTGTGGCGCTGGAAGAGGTGCCGGCCTGCGGCTATCGGGTCTACTTTGCCCAGGCAGGCACGCCTCCCCCCGCGACAGGCCAGGCAGTGGTCCCGCTGTCCAACGGCATGGAGAATGGCTGCCTCCGCGTGGAGATCAACCCAGATGGCTCGCTGAATATCTGGGACAAGCGCACTGGCCACCAGATGCGCAACCTGGGCTACTTCGCCGACACCGAGGACGCCGGCGACGAATACGACTATTCGCCGGCCCCCCACAGTGAGACGATATCCTCGTTGGGCCGGCCGGCCCAACTGCGCCTGCTTCACAGTGGCCCCTTGCAAGTGAGCTGGGAGGTCAACCTGGAGCTGTCCCTGCCTACCGCGCTCACCGCTGACCGCCAGCGTCGGCGCAAGACGCGTGTCAACTGCCCCGTCCGCTCGGTGGTGACACTGCGCCACGACAGCTCTGTGGTAGAGGTGCAGACAGAGGTTGACAACCGGGCGCGCGACCATCGGCTGCGGGTTTGTTTCCCCACGGGCCTGGTCACCGACCACGCCGCGGCCGGCGGCCACTTCGATGTGATCACGCGGCCCATAGATCTGCCGGTGACCCAGGGGTGGGCACAGCCACCTGTGCCCACCAGGCATCAGCGCGGCTTCGTGGACGTCTCCGATGGGCGGGTGGGGTTGGCCATCTTCAGCCGCGGCCTGCCGGAATACGAAGTCTTGCGCGCGGATGGCGAAAATCCAGGTTGCACCATCGCAATCACCCTGTTGCGCTGCGTGGATGCCATTTCGCGCGCTGGCATGCTCAGCCGGCCAGAGCACGCCGGCGTGCCGTGCCCAACCCCTGAGGCCCAATGCCTGGGGACCCACACCTTTGAGTATGCCATCTGCCCCCATGCTGGCGACTGGCAGGCCATCTACCAGGCCGCAGCCGAATTCGCCACACCGCTCTATGTGCGCCGCGGGGACGAGAGCGAAGGCTTCCTGCCCGGCGAGGTGTGGCCCGAAAGTACCCCCGATGCCCTGCTGGGGCAGGTGAAGATCAAAGAGCCAGACCTGGATGGCGAGCTGCCTCCCCAGGCCTCCTTCCTGAGCGTCGTGCCGACGGGCCTGCTGCTGAGCGCGGTCAAGCGCAGCGAGAGCGGCGACGCGCTGATCGTGCGCCTCTGGAACCCCTTGCCCAGGCCGGTGGAGGCCACCGTGCGCACCTTCTGGCCGCTGCGCGCGGCCCAGGCAGTCAACTTCGCGGAAGAATATCAAGGTGACGTGCCCCTGGCCGACCCCCACACCATAGTGCTCAACTTCCAGCCCAAACAGGCGCGCACAGTGGCGCTGCGCCTTTGAGCCGCGTCCACTGTCCACCTAATCCCATCAAAGGATCGCTTATGCACCTCTCTTATGACCGCTACCTCGATCAGATCCTGGGTGGCTGGATCGGCAAGTCCATGGGGGGCGCTATCGGCGCCCGCTTTGAGGGCCACAAGGGCTGGATCGAGATCAGCCCGGCCGAGATGTTCCCTCCCACCATGCCGCCCAATGACGACCTCGACCTCCAGGTGCTCTGGCTCAAGGTGCTGGAAGAGAAGGGCCCGGCCCTGACCTCCGACGACCTGGCCGCGGCCTGGCTGGAAGGGTGCTGGTACCCTTTCAACGAGTACGGCATCTTCCGCCGCAACTGGCGCCTGGGCATCCACCCACCCATGTCGGGCCGCTTCACCAACCAGTTCTGGGAAACGGGCGAGGGTTGCCCCATCCGGGCCGAGATCTGGGGTTACGTCTTCCCCGGCGCACCGGACCTGGCCGCGGAGTTCGCCAGTAAGGACGGAACGCTGGACCACACGGAGCAATCGGTGGGGGCGGAGAAGATGCTGGCTGCCATGGCCTCCATGGCCTTCTTCGTGCCCGATGTGCGCCGGCTGGCCAGCATGTTCATCCACTACCTGCCGGCCGGTTCCCCCATTGAGCGCCTCACCCGCGCCGCTTTTCAGGCCTACGACGAAGGGCTGAGCCTGCGCGAGGCGCGCGATCGCATCATGGTGCTGGCCGGCCTGCCCGAAGCCTGCGACGCGCAGATCAATATCCCCTTCACCTTCCTGGGCCTCCTCTACGGCGGCAACGATCTGCAGGAGGTGATGCTCTCGGCCCTGAAGTGTGGCTACGACACCGACTGCACACTGGCCAGCGCGTCCGCCCTGGTGGGCCAGATCCTGGGTGCCAGCCGCATCCCCAAGGCACTCAAGGAGCCGGTGGGCGATGAGCTGGTGATGGGGATCGAGTACCGCCGGCCCGAGATGACCCTTTCGGCCCTGGCGCGCGACACAGCCCGCGTGGGGGTGTTGCTGGCGCGGGCCATGAACACGGGCATCGAGATCAGCGGCGCGCCGGCCCTTGAGCCCTTCCCGGCCACCGCCGTCGCGCCGGCCACCCGCCTCAACGTCGTCTACAACGGGCTCCCCGCGGCCGCACCGGGGGAGACGGTGGCGGTCACCATCCAGGTGGAGGGCCAGCTCCCCGCCGGGGCGCGGCTGGAGGTCAGCGGCCCGGCAGGGTGGGGCATCGAGCCGGCCGAGGTGGCCCTGGGGCCAGCCCAGCGCCGCGTGGAGGTGACGCTGCACGCGCCAGCCTCGGCCGAAGTGTGGCCCATGCGCCACCTCTTCACCGCGCGGCTGCACGGCTCCGCGGCACCCCCTTACACTTTCGGCGTGGCCGGGGCAGGGCTGTGGCGCTTCCTGGGGGTCTACTACGATCCTTTGCCGGACGAGCATGACCCGGTGCAGCGGGCCCGGCGCTTCCAGCACCATTTCGTCTCCCTCCAGCGGCCCTACCTGCCCGAGCCGGACCTGGACGTGGCGGAGTTATACCGGAGCTGGTCCCGCCGGCTGGGCCGGCCAGCCCTGCTCCCCTCTTACGAGCACGAGCTCAACCTGACCCGTTTGGTGGGGTTGCGCGGGCCTTACTGCGCCTACCTGGCCCGCACGGTTATCTCCCCCAGCGCGCGCGAAGCCTGGATCGTCATCGGCAACAACGACGGCTATCGCCTCTGGCTCAACGGCGAGCTGATCGCTGAGGTGGACGAGTGCACCTGGTGGACCCCCTTCAACAACGCCCACAAGGTGAGCCTGCGCCAGGGGCCCAACGAGCTGCTGCTCAAGCTGGTCAAGCGGGGAGATGACCTGCGCTTCACGTTAGGTCTGCGAGAGGTCAGCCCGGTGCGCCCCGGCCACCACAACGTGGCCGACTGGCTGGTGGACCTGGCGGATGCCGTGCCCTGAGCCCCGCAACTAGGTTGCCCTATGAACCATCTTGAACGCTTTCTGGCCGTCATGGAGTATCAGCCGGTGGACCGCGTGCCCAACTGGGAGCTGGGGGTCTGGCCTCAGACGCGGGACCGCTGGGAGGCGGAGGGGCTGGACCCGGCTCCTTTGCATTGGGACTGGTTCGCCGGTGAAGCCGCCCTGGGGATGGACCCGCGCGAGTTCATCTACTTCAAGGGCACGTTGGTGCCGGCGTTTGAGGTGGAGACGCTGGCCGAAGACGAGCGCACCGTCACCTTTCGCGATGAATGGGGCCGGGTGCGCCGGGCGTTGAAGGAGGGCACCTCGCGGGGTGGGCGCATGTCCATGGATACCTACCTGGCCTTCCCGGTGACCAACATGGACGACTGGCGCAAGCTGGCCCCGCGGCTGCGCATCTGCGCCGAGCGCTACGAGCCCAACTGGCAGGTCACCCGCGTGGCTGGCTGGCGCCAGCGCACCCACCCCCTCATCTTCGGCCCCAATTGCTCCACCGTGGGCTTCTACTGGTTCGCGCGCGACCTGATGGGCACCGAGCCCCTTTCCTTCGCCTTCTACGACCAGCCGGCCCTGGTGCACGCCATCATGGAGCACCACGCCGACTTCCTGATCGAGGCTGCCCGGCCGATCCTGGAGCAGACCAGCGTGGAGTATGTCTGTTTCAACGAAGATCTCTCCATGAAAACCGGCCCCCTGCTCAGCCCCAAGAGCTATCGCACCTTCATCTACCCGCGGCTGCGCCGGGTGGTGGACTTCCTCAAGTCCCACGGGGTGCGCTACGTGGCCATTGACACCGATGGCAACCCTGAAGTGCTGGTGCCCCTCTTTATGGATGCCGGGGTGGACATCCTGTGGCCGCTGGAGCGGGCAGCCGAGCAGGACCCCCTGCGCCTGCGCCGAAAGTTCGGCAAGGGGCTGCGGTTGTGGGGCGGTGTGGACAAACGGGTGCTGGCCCAAGGGCCGCAGGCCATTGACGAGCATCTGCGGGCCCTGCGCCCGCTGATCGAGGAAGGCGGCTTCATCCCCACCGTGGACCACACCGTGCCCCCGGACGTGAGCTGGCCGAACTTCCAGCACTACATGGAGAGCAAGCAGAAGCTGCTGCGGGGGGAGCTGTAACTGCCTGGGGTCTGGCCTGTGGGAGGGAGATGTAGGGGCAGCACCGGCACCTGCTGGCCCTCTGGCCTCGCCATGTGGGGGAACATGAGCTTGGTGATCACACCAGTGCTCTGTCAACCGTGATCTGATCCTGCCGAGTCAACATCGGCCTGTTGGTTTTGGCAGCTTGCTTTCGCAAGCCTGCCGCAACGACGGAGCCTGGCCGACATCAGATTCATCCCGTTCCAGCGACCTGTACTTCAGGCAACTGTAGCATCCTCGCCTGGATGGATTCCAGAATTGTATCCCGCAGAAATACACGCGCATTCAGGATCTCGATACCGATCAATTCCCCCTTCTCATTCAGCTCCACCGTTATGTTAGGGCTGAGCTCGACGCTGCCAGCTTCCGGCTCGGCTGAAAGCGCCAGATGCAAGACGTCCTCCTGTTCAAAATATACCATCCGAGGAAAATTCTCATTACCCATGGGTGAACCTCCCCGTCCTAAGACGGAAGTTGATCTGCTGGCGTGTCGTGGCATGGATGGTAATCGGCGTTATTGAATCCTCGTCTACCTCATACGGTATCATAACCAGCATCTTATCATGGCGTTCAACCGCGACCAGGCGCCCCGTCGCCGTATCGAGATAACGTTCAGAGGAATGCCTCACGATATCCTCGATCTTGGCAAGATCAAATCCACGCAACCTTGCCCTGTACTTCATGTATTCCGTCCACACTATGATACGCTGCTTCGCCATAGAAGTAGCCTGAAAATGGCCGCTGGACTGTCAGTCCACCCTGGCTTCACTGATGTAGGCTTCGTAGTAGCGACTTTAGTCGCTCTCAGCGCGTCCAGAACGACCAAATTCGTTACTACGAGCAAAGTCCCAACGCCCGATCTCAATCTTATCACACCTCATACCAAGAGGCCATTGACGAGCACCTGCGAGCCTCGCGCCCGCTGATCAATGAAATGACCCAAATATCTTTGGGCGGCAGCTTGCCTCTCCCCACGCCAACTGGTATACTAACCCGAAGATGGTGGTGGAAGTGCCTGGCACATCATGAATTGATTATGTCTCGCCAGGCGCTGTGGGCCGCTCGCCGAGCTGCCCAGGATTGGCTGAAAAAGAGGCTACACCAGGCCCAAGGCAATATAACGCAATCTTCTTGGCCTTGGTGAACAAAGCTCACTTCAAAAGAGGAGCGAACCATGACCCACACACCCATAGAGAAACAGATTCAGGATGCCTACGCCCTGGCTCGTGAACGCTACGCCCAGGTCGGCGTTGATACCGAGCAGGCGCTGGAAACCCTCGCCAATATCCCCATTAGCCTGCACTGCTGGCAGGGGGACGACGTTGGCGGCTTTGAGTCCCCGGGCGGCGAGCTGACCGGCGGGATCGCGGCCACCGGCAATTACCCCGGCAAGGCACGCAACGCCGACGAGCTGCGCAGCGACCTGGACCTGGCCTACAGCCTGATCCCCGGCCGGCACCGCCTCAACCTGCATGCCATTTACGCCGAAACCAACGGCCGGCGGGTGGAGCGCGACGCGCTGCAGCCCGAACACTTCGCACGCTGGGTGGACTGGGCGCGCGCAAAGGGCCACGGCCTCGACTTCAACCCCACCCTCTTCTCGCACCCCAAGGCCGCCGACGGCTTCACCCTGTCCCACTACGATCCGGGCATCCGCCAGTTCTGGATCCAGCATTGCATCGCCTGTCGCAAGATCGGTGCCTACTTCGGCCAGCAGCTCGGCACCCCATGCGTCACCAATATCTGGATCCCCGACGGGTTCAAGGACACCCCTGTGGACCGCAAGGCCCCCCGGCTGCTGCTCAAGGAATCGCTGGATGCCATCCTGGCCGAGAAGCTTGACCCCAGCCACAACCTGGATGCGGTGGAGGGCAAGCTGTTCGGGCTGGGCGCCGAAAGCTATACTACCGGGTCGCATGAGTTCTACCTGGCCTATGCCGTCGCCAACCAGGTGCTCCTCTGCCTGGATTCGGGCCACTTTCACCCCACGGAAACCATAGCCGATAAGATATCGGCCGTCATGCCCTTCGTGCCCGGCCTGCTCCTGCACATCAGCCGCGGGGTGCGTTGGGACAGTGACCACGTGGTGATCCTCTCCGACGAGCTGCAGGCGATCATGCAGGAGATCGTGCGCGGTGGTTACCTGGACCGTGTGCACATCGGGCTGGACTACTTCGACGCCAGCATCAACCGCGTGGCGGCGTGGGTCATCGGCATGCGGGCGGCCCTGCGTGGGCTGCTCATGGCCCTGCTGGAGCCCATTGAGCAAATGCGCCAGCTCGAGCGGGCAGGAGACTACACTGGCCGCCTGGCCCTGCAGGAAGAGATCAAGGGCCTGCCCTGGGCTGCTGTGTGGGACTATTACTGCCTGCGCCAGGGGGTGCCGGTGGGGTTCAGCTTCATGGAAGTCGTGCGGGACTACGAGAGGCGGGTGCTGTCCCAGCGTTGAACCCGGCCGCATGGGGAGATAACAACTCCAGTGTCTACACTGACCAAACGCGAACGCGCCTTGCGCACGGCTTATTTCCAGGAAACCGATCGCATCCCCATTTATGACATCCTGGAAAATGACGCCATCATTGAGCACTACGCCGGCGAGAAGCTGACCGTGGCGGACGGTGAGCGCGTCAAGGGGCTGGCCATCGGCCGGATGCTCGACATGACGCGCATGCCCGATGGCCCCAGGGAGCCTGGCCAGGTCTGCCTGGAGAACGGTATCGTTATCCAACGGCTGCGGTGGACTGATTGGATCATTTCTCGTCCCTTCCATGACATGCCGGAACTGGTGGAGTGGGTGAAGGGGGAGATCCGTCGGGCTGAGGCTCAGGTCTTCGATAGAGCCTTCGTCGAGCACACCCGCCAACATATCCAGCAGCATCTGGCCTACTTCGCGGCTGGTGACCCCACGGGCCGGGGTGACCCGACCGTGCTGGTGCTGGAAAGCGGCGTGGGCTTCACCGAGATGTACTGGCAGGTCGGGATGGAGATGTTCTCCTACCTGCTGGCTGATTACCCTGCCCTGGTGGAAGAGTGGCTGGAGGCGCGCCACCAGGCAGAGCTGCGCCGCGTGGCCGCCATTGCCGACCCCGCCCTGATCCCTATTGTGCTCACATACGACGATATCGCCTACAAAAACGGCCTGCTCTTCTCGCCGGCCTGGCTGCGCAAGCACTGGGTGCCGCGGCTCAAACGCCTGGTGGATGCCTGGCATACGCGTGACACCATCTGCCTGTTCCATTCCGATGGCCGGCTGTGGGACATCCTGGACGACCTGGTGGCGGCCGGCATTGACGGCCTCAACCCCCTGGAGGTGCTGGCCGGGATGTCTGTGGGAGAGGTGCGGCGCCGCTATCCTCACCTCTTCCTGACCGGCGGCATTGACGTAAGCCAACTCCTGGTCTACGGCACCCCAGAAGAAGTGCGGGCTGCCTGTCGGCAGGCTATTGCCGAGGCCGGTGGCATGGGATACTTCCTGGGCTCCACCACCGAACTGCACTGGGATGTCCGGCTGGAGAATGCCATCGCCATGGTTGAAACGGCCTGGGGATAGGTATTGGCCTTGTGCCCGCCCACGGGGCACCATTGGGGCAACCATCGTAGGGGAGGGCCTTGTGCCCGCCCACGGGGGGCAACCATCGTAGGGGCGGGCCTCGTGCCCGCCCATGGATCCGGAGGAACCTGCCATGTCTTCTATGACACCACGTCAACGGGTGCTGACCGCTCTGCGCCGCCAGGAACCCGATCGTGTACCGCGGGAGCTAAGCTTCGGCGCGTTCACCCCCGCGCTGATGCAACGCTTCCAGGAGATAACCGGCTACGACGACCCGGCCGAATACTGGAACTTCGAGGTGCGCGCGGTGAACTTCCGCTATCCCGATCCATTGCCAGAGCACTTCGAGCGGCTGGGGAAACTGCCGCCGGGCGCTACGGTGGACAGTTGGGGAATGGGTGCGGTGCCTGGCTCCCTGTGGCACTTTACCGACTATATCCACCCCCTGGCCTCGGCGGCCACGCCGGCCGACATCGCCTCCTACCCCCTGCCCGACATCTACGCCCCTGGGTGCTGGCAGCACCTGGCGGCCGAGGTCGCCAGCCTGCACAGCCGCGAGCTGGCAGCCATGGGCGAACTGGCGTGCACGATCTTCGAACAATCCTGGTACCTGCGCGGGCTGGAGAACCTGCTCAGCGACTTCCTGCTGCGACCAGAGCTGGCCGAGGTCTTGCTCGACCGCATGACCGCCTTGCGCTGCTTTCAGGCCGAGACCTACGCCCGGGCTGGAGTGGACATCTTGCGCCTGGGCGATGACGTGAGCTGTCAACGGGGCATGTTGATGAGCCCGGCCACCTGGCGCCGCTGGCTCAAGCCACGCCTGGCCCAGGTCATCGCCGCTGCGCGGGCCATCAAGCCCGACATCCTGATCTTCTACCACTCCGACGGCGACTGCCGCGCCATCGTGCCCGAGCTGATCGAGATCGGCGTAGACATCCTCAACCCGGTGCAGCCCGAATGCATGGACCCGGCTGAGATGAAGCGGCTGTATGGGGATCGCCTGTCCTTTTGGGGCACCGTTGGCACCCAGACCACCTTTCCCTTCGGCACGCCTGAAGAGATGAAAGCGGTCGTGCGCGAGCGCATCCGCACTGTGGGCCGGGGCGGAGGCCTGCTCCTCGCGCCTACCCACATCCTGGAACCCGAAGTCCCCTGGGAGAATATCGTTGCCTTCTTTGAAGCTATCGAGGAGTACGGAGCTTATCCTATATGACCACTGTTGCAAGCTCTCTGAAAGAGCAGTTTCTGCTTGACCCCCAGGTGATATACCTGAATCACGGCTCATGTGGCGCATGCCCGCGGCCGGTCTTCGAGACCTACCAGCGCTGGCAGCTTGAGCTGGAGCGGGAACCTGTGGACTTCCTGGGCCGGCGCAGCGGAGCCTTGTTGGCCGAAGCACGCGGCCGGCTGGCGGCCTACCTCAACGTCTCCGCCGACGATCTGGTCTACTTCCCCAACCCTACCACAGCGATCAACATGGTGGCGCGCAGCCTGGCCACCCCCGACCACGGCCAGCCGGCCATGCTCCAGCCCGGCGATGAGATCCTGACCACCGACCATGAATACCCGGCTATGGACCAGACGTGGCGCTTCATCGCGGCCAAGACAGGCGCGCGTTATGTCCATCAGCCTATCCCCCTCCCCCTGATCTCTCCGGCCGAGTTCGTCGAGACCTTCTGGGCCGGTGTCACCCCCCGCACCCGGGTCATCTTCCTCAGCCACATCACCTGCCAGACCGCCCTGATCTTCCCCGTGGCTGAGATCTGCCGGCGGGCGCGGGAGGCCGGCCTGATCAGCATTGTGGATGGCGCGCACGCGCCGGGGCAAATCCCGCTGGACCTGAGCGCGCTGGGAGCCGATATCTACGTCGGCGCCTGCCACAAGTGGCTGTGCGCGCCGAAAGGTTCCGCCTTCCTGTATGCCCGGCCCGAGGCGCAGGCCTGGCTCGAGCCGCTGGTCATCAGCCGCGGCTGGGGTCGCACGACATCTGATGGAGCTTCCGCCTTCGTAACCTACAACGAAGCCCAGGGCACCCGTGATCTCTCGGCCTTTCTGGCAGTGCCGGCCGCCATCGAATTTCAGGCCGAGCACCATTGGGAGCTGCAGCGCCAGCGCTGCCACGAGCTGGCCAGCTATACGCGGGCGCGGCTCAACGCCCTGACCGGCCTGGACCCCCTCTGCCCCGACTCGCCGCAGTGGTTTGGCCAGATGGTCAGCATCCGCCTCCCCGAAGTGGACCTGGCTCGCCTCAGCCAACACCTGCGGCAGGACTATCGCATCGAGGTGCCTGTAGTGAAATGGACTGGCCAGCCCCTGATCCGCGTCTCCTTCCAGGCGTACAATGACCGCTCGGATGCTGACGCGCTGATAGAGGCGCTGGAAGACCTGTTGCCAGAGCTGAGCAGCCTATAACTGGCGCAGACTATCTATGGGGATATCTACCCCTGGGGCCTGCTGATGGCCGCTTCCCTCATCATTTCGATACCAGTGGTGATATTCTACATGTACGGCCAGCGCTACATGGTGGCAGGCCTCACCGCCGGAGGGGTCAAAGGCTA
>DAOTZS010000247.1:0-7231 GCA_034434335.1 Anaerolineae bacterium | reverse complement strand
TAGCAGCCCTCGGCTTTGGGCTGGTAACCATCTACCGGAGCGATTGGATCCTCCCCGGCCCCACAGCTCTGGGCCTGGAACTGGGCAATAGCACTATCGCGGACGCTGCTGCCCAACTGCAAAGCCGCTGGCAGGAAGAGAGGGTGGTGCTGGAGGCCCCAGGGACAGGCTGGACGGTCACGCCCCCCGAGTTGGGCCTGGTGCTGGACGCTATGGCCATGGCCCGCCGCGCGCATCACCAGAGCCGGCAGTTGGCGCCCGCCGGTGGAGTGCGTGCCTGGGCGGAACAGCTCTGGCGCCTGGCTGGCCGCCTGTTGAGAGCCGGCCCCGGCTACCTGGAGGCGCGGGGATGGGAAGTGCCGATGTGGCTTCAGGCCCTTTTGACCGCCCCGAGCCTGGACCTACCCCCTGCCGGGGGCACTGAATTGCCGGTCATCTGGCATTTCGACCGCCGTGCCGCCACCGCCACACTTCAGAGAGTGGCTGAGCAGCTCACCACCCCGCCCCGTGACGCCGGTGTGCAGATCGCCAGCGGTCATGCTGAGGCAGTCCCGGCAGCGGAGGGGCGTGCCCTGGACCTGGGCGCTGCTTTGGCCGCACTGGAAGCTCAGGGCAGCCAGGTAGTGCTGACAGGACACTTTGCTCTGCCGCTCGTACCCTTGCAGCCGGCTATTCGCGATGTGGAACAGGTGGTGTCCGAGGTGAATCGTCTCTTGGGCTCTCCCATCACGGTGCAAGGTTATGATCCCATCCGCGATGAACGACGGACCTGGACCCTTACTTCCGACGAGATGGCTGGCTGGCTCTTGTTCGAGCCCGACCCAATGGCTCAGGACAGGCTGATCTGGAAAGTAGATGAGGCCCGGGTTGTGGCGTCGCTGCACCGGCTTGAGGAGAGCCTGGGGGAGGGGCGTCATCTGGCGGCGGAGCAGGCAGCTGCGCTGGTCAGCGCGGCCTTTGCCAAGGCGCAGGGTGAAGTGCGGCTGCGCATCTATTATCACCCGCGTCAGCACATTGTTGCACCCCATGAGACCCTGTCCAGCATTGCTTCTGCCTATGGCATCCCCTATCCCTGGATTGAGGCCGCCAACCCGCAGCTGGGCGAGACATTGCGCGTGGGCCAGGTGATAACTATCCCGTCCCCAGACGAGTTGCTGCCCCTTCCGGTGGTGGAGAACAAACGCATCATCGTCAGCCTGAGCCAACAGCGCCTTTGGGCCTATGAAGATGGGAGACTGAAATGGGAGTGGCCGGTGAGCACCGGCTTGCCTTCCACACCCACTTCGCCGGGGGTGTTCCAGGTGCAGTCCCATGAGCTCAATGCCTACGCCGCCAACTGGGATCTGTGGATGCCTTACTTCATGGGCATCTACCAGCCCGTGCCAGGCCAGGCCTTCATGAACGGGTTTCACGGCTTTCCCCGCCGGGGTGGGTATCAACTGCTGTGGACCACCAGCCTGGGCCGGCCGGCGACCTATGGCTGCATCTTGCTCAGCACGGACAATGCCCGTACCCTCTATGAGTGGGCCGAAGAAGGGGTAATCGTCGAGGTCAAGCCGTAAGCGGGTCTCTCTCTCAGGTCCAGGTGTAACTATTCAGCGGTGACTGGAAGTCACCCTTTTTGGTCCTGCGGCCGGTGGTCGGCCTTCGCCGACCTCTCTCATGATGCATACATGAGGGGTGTCGGCGGAGGCCGACACCCGGCACGAAGTGCCCAGGAGGGGCGATTTCAATCGGCCTGAATAGTTACGTCCAGGTTACCTGGCCGGTCTCATCTGTTTCATAGCCGCCCAGTTCGGCTATAAGGGAGCGGGCCTGGGGAGTGGCCAGCCAGCTACTCAGGCCCTGCACGGCCGGCAACGCCCAGGCCTCCTCTGGGATGATCAGGTCGTAGCGTTCTCTGGTCAGCGGCACAAAGCCCAGGCGGTAGCCCAGGGAGGCGGCTTCTATCCCCAACCCGACATCGGCGCGGCCGGTAGCGACGGCCCGTGCCACCTCCATGTGAGTGGGCTCCTCTTCGCCATACCCCACCACCTGTTCGGGCTGGATGCCCAGCCGGCGCAAATGGGCGTCCAGCCAGACGCGGGTTCCCGCGCCCCGCTGCCGGTTGACAAATCGCACCCCAGGGCGAGCCAGGTCGGCCAGGCCGCTGATCTGGAGAGGGTTTCCCGGCGCTACGATGAGCCCCAGCCGACGGTGGGCCAGGGTTAGCAGGGCTACTCGCTGCCCGGGCAGCAGCCGCTCGACGAAAGGCAGGTTATAAGTGTCGCTGGCTTCATCCCACAAATGGCTGCCGGCCATATCGGCTTTCCCTTCGGCCAGGGCGATCAGCCCGCCCAGGCTGCCCGTGAAGGTCACGGCCACCGTATAGCCGGCCGCGAAGTCAGCGCAGTGGGCTGCGATCAGGGAGATGGCCGGATCGTGGCTGCCGACAAAGCGCAGGGTGCGCCCGGTTGGGGCAGGCTGTTGGTGCTCCACTGTCCGCCAGCGGTCCAGGGCGGTGTGGAAGGCCCTTTCTATCTCGGCCGGCGTATAGCCGGCCCTCAGCACCTCCAGGAGGAAAGCCTCGGCCTGATGGGTCAACACGGCCTGGCGCAGCGGCGCCTGGTCGGCAGCCGAGGCCAGTTCAGGCAGGCCGCTGCCCACGCGCGTGCCCTGCCCGGGCCGGCTGACCAGCAAGCCCTGGCGGGCCAGCTCCTGGTAGGCCTGCTGCACAGTGCCGGGGGTACACCCCCAGCGGCTGGCCATCTCCCGGATGGTGGGGAGTGGGTCCCCTGGCTTCAGGCGGCCCTCCAAAATCTGCTGGCGTATCGCCTCGCCAATCAGTTGATAGAGAGGTGTCTTGCCCATCTCAGTCTGTTGCTGGCTCTGCCTGAGAGCCTCTGACGGCTGAGGCCGGCCTGAAGAGCGGCATTCCGTATTCAGCCACCCCGAACCGGCCGATCTGCTCCTGGACCGGCTGCGAGGTCAACCAGTCAATGAAGGCGTTTGCCAGCTCAGCCTGGATCAGGGGGCTCTTGGCTGGATTGACAGCGATCACGCTATAGTGGTTGAGCAAGGAAGGATCTCCCTCGACCAGGATGGCCAGGCTTATGCCGCGCGCGCGGCGTGCCAGGAAGGTTGCCCGGTCGCTAAGGGTGTAGGCCTGGAGCTCATCGGCCATGGTCAGGACGGCGCCCATCCCTTGCCCGGCCGAGAGGTACCAGTCGCCATCGGGCTCCAGGCCGGCGGCGCGCCAGATCGCCCTCTCTTTGACATAAGTGCCGGAGCCGTCGCCGCGCGAGACAAAGGGAGCCCTGGCAGCGGCGATGCGGGCGAAGGCTGTCGCGGCGTGCTTGAGGCCGCGGATATGTGCCGGGTCGGCCGCGGGGCCAACGATGACGAAATCGTTGGCCATGACAGGCTCGCGGCGGACACCGTGGCCGGCGGCCATGAAGGCTTCCTCGAGCTCTGCCGCGTGCACCAGCAGCACGTCTGCGTTGCCATCCTGCCCCAGCTTGAGCGCCTCCCCGGTGCCCACGGCCAGGACATCTACCCTGGCCCCATACTGCCTGGTAAAGTCTGGCAGGAGGAAGTCCAGCAGCCCTGAGTCTGCCGTGCTGGTGGTAGTGGCCAGGATCAGCCGGGACTCCCTCTGCCCCTTGCCCCCAGCTTCGTTTACCCCCCGTAATGGGGGGTTTACCCCCCGTAATAGGGGGGTTGCCCCCCGCGATGTAGGGCAAGCAGGGCAGCTTTCCTCAGAGGAGGCGGGGGCCTGGGGGGCGGCAGCCTGAGAAGGGGCAGGCAGAGGGGCAGGAGCGCAGGCGCCGAGCCCTTCCAGGAAGCTCAACAGGGTGAGAAACACGATCAGTCGGCGAGCACACATAGTTCTGAGGCTTAGAGCTTATCTGGCAAGAGTTACGCATTTTAGGGCGTATCGCCCCATCCCCCCTACCTCCTTCCCCGCCCTGCGGGGAAGGAGGATCGAGATTAAGGGGGTATTCTGGGCGGCGAAGCCGCCCAGAATACCCCCTTCAAAGGATTCCCCCCAACTGGCCTAATACACCATCTCTCCTCGCACAAAAGCCGCGGTGCGGGGATCGCGGGGTCTCTCGAAGAAGGTGTTGACTTCCGACAATTCGATCAACCGGCCGTCCAGGAGCAGGCCCACGCGGTGAGCCAGGCGCCTGGCCTGGAAGATCTGGTGGGTGACCAGGACCACCGTGGTGCCCTGTTCCCGGTTGAGGGTTTGTATGGCCTGCTCGATAACTGCCACATTGTAGGGGTCCAGGTTGGCAGTGGGTTCGTCCAGGAGGAGCACATCGGGCTGGAGCACCATGGCCCGGGCCAGGGCAACCCGTTGTGCCTCACCTCCTGAGAGGGAGGCGGCTGGCTGCCGCGCCATGGCTGTGAGCCCCATGAGCTCCAGGGTTGCCTGGACCTGTGCGCGGCCATCCCGCTGGCCGCGCAACTGCAATCCGAAGCGGACGTTATCCCATACGGTGCGGTGCAGGAGGAGGGGGCGCTGAGCCACGCACGTCACACGGCGACGCCACGCCAGGGGCATGGATGGCCGGGCAGCGCTGAACTCTTTGCCCATGAAGTATATGCTGCCGGCTGTAGGTGGCTCCAGAAAGTTGAGCAACCTCAGCAGGGTGCTCTTCCCGGCGCCACTGGGACCCACCAGGGCACATATCTCTCCCCGCCAGATCTCCAGATAATCGAGCGCCAGAGCTCGCCTGGCCCCATATTCCTTGACCAGACCTTGCACCTGATAAACTGGCTCCTTCATCTTTCCAGGCTCCTGCCCTGCAGGCGCAACATCGCAACGTTGGCGATGAGCGACACTGTCAACAGGATGATGCCCAGGGCAATGGCTACATCGAATGCCCCCTTGCGGGTCTCGAGGACGATTGCCGTCGTCAGTACGCGGGTCTGCCCGGCAATGTTGCCGCCGACCATCATGACGGCCCCCACCTCGGAGATGATGCCGCCGAAACCTGCGATGATCGCCATGATCACTCCGCCGCGTGCTTCCGCGAGGGCCGTGAGCACCGTCTGCCAGCGGGTTGCACCCAGGGAACGTACCTGCTGCAGCAAGGCCGGGTCAACCTCCAGCACAGCCATCATGGTGAACCCGGCGACCAGGGGGAGAGCAATCAAGATTTGGGCTACAACCATGGCACCGGGGGTGAAGAGGGGTGGGATCCATGGGGAGTGCAGGCGTCCCAGGGGGCCGCTGCGCGAGAGCATCAGGTAGACAAACAGCCCCACTACTACTGGCGGCAGGCCCATGCCTGTATAGAGCAAGGCAACTATGGGCCGGCGGCCCGGGAAACGGCTCAGCCCGAGGAGCACGCCCAGTGGGATGCCGAGCAATGAGCTACAAAGGAGAGCTGTGCCCGACACGCGCAGCGATAGCAGCAGGACTTCCAGCACCGTTTGATCACGCGTGATGATCAGCCGCCAGGCTTCAAGCAGACCACGCCAGAGCTCTTCGATGGTTCACCTCGGAGGTTGTATATTTGTATCGGTGCAATTATAACAGTCGGTGGTTGGGTGTCAAATATAGTGGGGTGACAACCAAGTCGTAAGTTGACTTGAGCACCACTCGGACTTATAATCGCGGCATACCTGGACGCAATCTTTGTTTCCTCTGCCAGGGATGCACTTCTGTTGGTGTTCCGAGACAAGGGAGGAGCTCATGACTTACCGCGGGTTGGCCTGTCTGGTGCTTTTGCTTTTCTTAGTGCTGGCTGTTAGCTGTGCACCGGTTCCTCCAGATCAACTCGAGGGTGAAGTGCGCTACGCTGTGGCGGAGGCAACCCGGATTGCAGCTATGCAGACAGCTGCGGCTGCCGGCTCTGTCCAGGCAACGAGTTGGCCAGAGGTGACTCCCGTGGTAGTTGACGCCACGCGCCTCATGTCGGCCTTGTCGGCAATGGCAACCGTTCTTCCGGGTATTGTGGCTACAGCCGAACCGGGAGTTGTCGCCACGCCCGGCTTGGCGACCACCCCTCTGGTGCAGACGGTGATGCCTGCTGAAACTGCTCTAATCCCGGTGACCGCCACCTTGACCCCGACCATTACTCTTGGCCCTTCACCGGCATTTACTGAGAGACCTACCGCCGTACCGTCTCCTGTTCCAACGACGTCGCCGACTGCTACCTCAACACCAGTTCCGCCCACGCCCACTAGCACGGCAACAGTACAACCGACTATAGTACCCACCTTTACACCTACACCTACAGCGACTTTGGTGCCGACCCTAAGGCCTGTATCTACCCCCACGGCCACTTTCACTCCTGTGCCTACACCTACGGCCACACCTATGGCTCCTACAGCTACCGCGACCGCCTCTCCAACGCCTGGCCTTATGCCTCTCCCTACACCGACACCAGCGGCTATAGTTGTAGTGCGCTCTCAGGTTATCAACGTGCGGACGGGCCCTGGCGTGGAGTTCGAGGTCCTGAGGACCGCAACACGTGGTCAGGCATTTGCAGTAACAGGCAGCAATGCCGACCAAACATGGTGGCAGATTTGCTGTGTAGATGGTCAACGCGGCTGGGTTAGTGACAGCGTGGTAACGCTACAGGGCGACCGACAGAATGTGCCAGTAAGCCCGCCGTTGGTTCCAGATGACCTGAGAGCATCTTGGGCAATCCGCTGGGAATGCCATGCTGAGGGTTGTGTGCAGGAGCAGTGCCTGGGAGATGCTCAGGCCGAGGCGTTGCGGGTGCGCACACCGCGTTGGTTAGAAGTGAAACGTATTGCTACGTGGCAGAATGAGTGTGGCAAGAAAGAGGACTGGCTTGTCCAGATAGATCGCTACACAGGGAAAGAAATGAGGCTGCCGTCCGCCAGTGCTCCGCTATTCTACATCTGGGAAGGAGCAGAGCCTGGTCCTGAGAATCGCCGCATTGAACTACTCGGTCGTACGTTATCGCTCTGGTGTACGGAAACTCGTACCCGGGAGGTACGCCAGACACAAGAGTGGACTGTGCTCTACGAGGGTAGAGCGTGCTACGACCGGGCTTCTGGTATTTTGGTGACCTTGGAGTATACCAAGCGTTGGTTGTTCTCTGGCACCATCGAGGGACAGACCTATGAGCGCCAGTACTTTGGCGACTACGAGGTTTACCAGCAGATCCTGACTGAGACTAATATGCCACTCAGCAAGTGAAGTCACCGATCTCGGAACTAACGTAGTCGAATCCTTCGTCTACCCGTGCGAGGATAGAACCAAAATAAA
>DAOTZS010000246.1:0-19003 GCA_034434335.1 Anaerolineae bacterium | reverse complement strand
CGGAGACGACAAACAGAGCAATGATCAGCAGCAAAATGACCAGATTACGGGTCGTGAACAGTCTACGCAACACCCCGCTCTACTCCTCCTTCCCGTGGACCGCAGCATCATCCTCGGCTGCGTCGCGCGGCATCTGCGCCGATGTTTCGATCATCCGGGTAGCGAGACGCATCACCCCAATCGTGCTCGCCAAAACGCCTACCAGGGCACCTACAAGGATGAAGAGCGGCGCGGTGCTGTAGCGGCGGTCAAGCCAGATTCCGATCCCGAGGGGGATCAGCATGGCCCCTGCCATCATCCACCCCAACTGCAACAACGGCCCCCAACGCCGCACTTCCTTCACAAGGCCACCATCCCCAAGTGTCAGGCAAGCGGCGGGATTATAGCAGATGGTTTTCGCAGGCGCAAATCGAGCCTGTCCAAAAGGTGCACAGCGCAAGCCTGGGTAGTAGCGCTCATCACCCGTTCCTGCATACTGCGACCTGCATCTACTCGCGGCATAAAGCCAGGGCGAGAGATTTGCCGGCCTAGAACATATGTGCTATGATGTCCAGGGCAATCCGGCCCTTTGAGCAGAGGAGGTGGGAGAATGGATCGCATTGTAGCTTTCTGTTTGTCCGATCCGGGCTTGCGGCGTGGAGCGCGGGGTGGTCAATTGCGCTTACTGTTCTGACTACGGATGTGAGAAGCTGGAAAACTTCCTGGTCGACGTGCCAACAGCACGCGCTGTGCTGGAGGAGATCCGGAAGGGACTGGTCCTGTAAAGGCTAAGCGGGCATCCTGAGGATGCCCGCTTAGCTCACGCGGACTTCTCACGCAAGAAATCGCCCCAGGCAATGGCCTGGCCCCCCTGGGTCAGTAACAGCGGCGGAGCACCCCGGGTGATACATTCCGCGTTGACCACGCACTTGACCACCTCGGGATGGGAGGGGATCTCATACATCACGTCTAGCAGCACCCGCTCGATGATAGTGCGCAGCCCGCGCGCCCCGGTCTTCAACTTCATAGCCTCCTGAGCTGCCGCCCGTAACGCTTCGGGCGTGAAGGTCAACTCCACCCCGTCCAGCTCAAACAGGCGCTTAAACTGCTTGACGATGGCGTTCTTGGGCTCGGTCAGGATGGCCACCAGCGCGTCTTCGTCCAGGGGGTCCACGCTCACCGTGACCGGCAGGCGGCCTACGAATTCGGGGATCATGCCGTACTTCAGCAGGTCGTCGGCGATCACCTGCTGAAGGAGGGCTGCCGTCTGGGCCTCTCTGCTGGGTGGGATGGTCCCAGGCGGGTTGAACCCCACCCGTCCCTTGGCGCCGATGCGCTGGCCGACCACCTCCTCCAGGCCCGTGAACGCGCCGCCGCAGATGAACAGGATGTTACGCGTGTCGAGGCGGATGAACTCCTGATTGGGGTGCTTGCGGCCGCCCTGGGGCGGCACATTGGCTATCGTGCCTTCGATGATCTTCAGCAGCGCCTGTTGAACCCCCTCGCCCGACACATCGCGGGTGATGGAAGGGTTGTCGCCCGACTTACGGGCGATCTTGTCTATCTCGTCTATGTAGACAATACCGATCGAGGCGCGCTCAACGTCCCAATCGGCCGCGTGCAGCAATTGCACCAGGATGTTCTCCACATCCTCGCCCACATAGCCGGCCTCGGTCAGCCCTGTGGCATCGGCGATGGTGAAGGGCACGTCCAGGATGCGAGCCAGGGTACGGGCGAGCAGGGTCTTGCCGCAACCGGTGGGGCCAATGAGCAGGATATTGCTTTTCTCCAGCTCGACATCATCGCGCGACTTCCCGCTGCCAGGCGCGGCATTGCCGGTGGCAATCCGCTTGTAGTGGTTATAGACGGCAACCGATAGCACCTTCTTTGCCCGCGTTTGGCCTACAACGTACTCGTCGAGCTGGGCCATGATCTCGCGCGGGGATACCAGGTGCCAGCTCGGTGGTTGTACACTCCTCCCGGGCGAAATGCCGTCCTCCTCCAGCACCTCCTGGCAGAGGCCCACACACTCATCGCAGATGAAGATCCCATCGGGCCCAGCGATCAGCCGGCGGACCTGGGTCTGGTCTCTGAAGCAAAAGGAACAGCGTTGCACGTTGCCCCGGCTTCTATTTGCCACTGTTCTTGCCTTCCCCCTTGTTGGTTCTTGTCGGATGCAATACAGCATCTATCAGCCCATACTCCTGGGCCTGCTCCGGCGTCATGTAGCGGTCCCGTTCGGTGTCCTCGGCGATCCGCTCCAGCGGTTGGCCAGTGTGCAGGGCCAGGATCTTGTTGAGGTCCTCACGCAGGCGCAAGATCTCTTTGGCCTGGATTTCGATCTCGGTGGCCTGGCCTTGCACGCCACCCAGCGGCTGGTGGATGTGGATGGTCGCGTGTGGCAGCGCATAGCGTTTGCCCTTGGTGCCGGCCGAGAGCAACACCGTGCCGAAGCTGGCCGTCACGCCCACGGCAATCGTGCTCACAGGAGCCCGGATCAATTGCATGGTATCGTAGATCGCCATGCCGGCATAAATATGGCCGCCGGGAGAGTTGATGTAAAGCTGGATATCCTTCTCCGGGTCCTCGCGGTCCAGGAATAGCAATTGGGCCACAACCAGATTTGCCACCTGGTCGGTGATGGGGGTTCCAAGGAAGATGATGCGCTCCTTGAGCAAGAGCGAGTAGATATCATACGCCCGCTCACCGCGGCCGGTGGTTTCGATCACCATCGGGATCAACGACTGAGGAAAATACACACTCTCATTCATGGGAATCAAATCCTTCTCTAGTCGTAACTGTTCAGGCGGTGACTGGAAGTCATCCTTTTGGGAGCCTGCGGCCAGAGGTTGGCCTTCGCCGACCTCTCTGGTGATGCACACATGAAGGGTGTCGGCGGCGGAACAGTTACCTCTGGTCAAAACCGTACCTGTCTACCACCTCTGGCTGACAGAGGCGGGGCTAAACCCCCGCGCTGAGAGAGCAAAGCTCAGACCTTCAGCTCGGGGCTGCTGGCGGCTGTTCGCTCACCTCTGCGGCTGTCGGCGTCACCTCACCGGCACGTCCTGTGACGATTTCCCGCAAACGAGCCAGGGTCTTCTTGGTCAACAGATCCTCGGTAATAAACCGCCGGCCCTCTTTCGTGTCGAGCAACTCGCGCGTTCTCTTACCTTCCTCTCGATCCGTCGCACTGTTGACGATCCGTTCCAGCTCTGCCTGGTTCTCCTCTTCGGAAACCGAGATCTGCTCGATCCGCGCCAGCTCACCCAGCGCCAATCCGATCCGCAGCCGCTGCTCGGCACGGGGCCGCAATTGAGCGCGATACTGCTCAACCGTCAGGCCCTGTAGTCGCAGGTACTCCTCCAGCCTGTAGCCCCGCTCTTCCGCTTCCGATTTGACATCCTCTATCATTTCGTCGAGCACTCTATCCACGGCTGGCGGTGGATAGGTGATGGTTGCCTTTTCCAGCAGCGCCTTGATGGCCTCATTGTTGAGCCTCTCTTCGGCCTCTGCTGTACGCAGTTGCGTGAGGCGTGCCAACATCTTGGCCCGCAGGTCGGCCATATCCTGGAAGTCGCCCAGGGAGCGAGCAAACTCATCGTTGAGCTCAGGCCGGACCTTGGCCCTGACTTCCTTGACCTTAGCCTGAAAGGTGACCGCCTGCCCACGGTAGCGAGAGGAGGAGTTTTCGGGATAGGTCAGGGTAAAGGTTTTCTCGTCCCCGGCAGACAGGCCGACAAACGCATTATCAAACCCTGGCAACCAGCCGCTTTCCTCCTTTAGCAGCAATTGCCAGTCGCGATTATCCATAACGACTTCAGCGCCTACCGTGCCGCGGATATCCATCACCACCACATCGCCAACTTCAGCTGGTCGTGCGACGGTCTGCCATGTGGTACGCTCGTTGCGTACCCTTTCGAGCCATTGATCTACCTCTTCCTCTTTCACCACGACCTCTGGGGCTTCGAGCCGGATGCTGCGGTAGTCACCCAGCTCCACCGTGGGTGGGAGGGGCACTACCACCTTGAAAGTAGGTGGGTCCAGCTTTACTTCGGACAGGCTGATCTGGCCATATGGCGTCACCTGGTTGCTCTCGAGCGCTTCCCTGATAACCTCCTCTCCTATCTCTTCGATGATCTCTCCTAGCAGTCTTTCCCGGCCGAAGCGGCGCAACACCGCAGCATAGGGTGCCTTTCCCGGCCGGAAACCCGGTATGGTATATTTTCTGGACACGATCTTGGCCGCCCGTCGAAGCAACTCCTCGGTCCGTTCCGGGCCGATCTGGATGGTCATGTCCAACTGATGGTCGTCTCGTGCCTCTGTAGTGATCGTCAATGGTTCAGTCAAAGTATCCCCCTAAGACGGTTTTGGAGCTTTTCGGACCAATCTGGTCAACATAATAATGAGATAGCCGTCTCCTATAGGCTTCAACGCATTTTATTATACATGCTTCAGGCAGAAGCGGGAAATCTATACCTGGGAATCATGTGCGGCCGAACTGACGGGCCAGCTCCGCCGCGCTGAGATAGATCATGGTGGGCCGGCCGTGAGGGCAGGTGCGCGGCGTCTGGCAGGCTTCCAGGCGGCGCACCAATTCCTGCATCTCGCTCATGCTGAGCACCTGCCCACCCTTGATGGCTGCCCGCTTGCAAATGGCCGTAACCAGCCGCGCTTCGCGGGTGTTCTCAACCAGGTTGTCAGCCGAGACAAGGCTGTCAATGATGGCCGTGAGCGCGCTTTCTGGCTCATCACGGCTGAGAAGTGCCGGCATAGTGCGCACTAAGTAGCTGTGGCCTCCAAACGGCTCAATGGCGATCCCCAGCTCATTTAGCGTCTCGAGCGCCTCGGCCACCACAGCGGCCTGTTCTGGTTTCAGTTCCAGCACTACCGGCTCGAGCAGCGGCTGAACGGCAGTCCGACCAGCAGCGTGATCGGTCAGCATCTGCTCGTAGAGGATGCGCTCGTGCGCGGCGTGCTGGTCAATCAGATAGAGGCCGTCGGGGCCTTCGGCGACGATGTAGGTGGCGCTGAGTTGGCCCACCACGCGCAGGATGGGGACCAGTTGCCGGTCGCGGCCCGGAATGGCGGCAGGACCTGGAAACGAAGGCTGCCGGGGAACGTCTTCCTGGGCAGGAGGCCTCAAGACTACGGGCGGTATGGGTTGAACCGGTCCCGCTGCCAGGTCGGGGCGCCGCGGAGCCTCTTCTTCGAACGGCGTGTGAGACGACCAGGCCGGTTCTCCTGACATCGTGGACGGCTCCAGGCCCAGGGCCGGGATGGGAGCATGGGCTACCACCGCCCTGCGTACGGCCCGCTGGACGGCCCTGAACACGGCCTGACTATCGCGAAAGCGCACCTCTGCCTTGGTCGGGTGCACATTCACGTCCACATCCGCCGGGTCCATGCTGATGAAGATCAAAGCCACCGGGTAGCGGCCCGTGGGCAGCAACGTGTGATAGGCCTGGATCACGCTGTAGGCGAGGGAGGCATCCTGGAACCAGCGACGATTGATGAACAGCGAGATGTAGTTGCGGTTGCTGCGGTTCAGGCCCGGCGCGCTGACATAACCGGCCACGCGCACCGAGGGCTGCAAACCGGTCTGTTCTTCCTCGGCCGGGGACTCGGGAGAGCCATCCTCGGCCAACGGCAGCATCTGTTTCGCCATCTCCGGGCCGTAGACCCGCACCAGCACGTCGTAAAGCCTGCCACTGCCCGACGACTGAAAGACCAGCCGGCCATCGCTGACCAGGCTGAGCCGGCGCTCGGGGTAGGCCAGAGCATAGCGCGTCACGATTTCGTGGATGTGGCCGGCTTCGGTGGCCGGCCGCTTGAGGAACTTGAGCCGGGCCGGGATATTGGCGAAGAGATGCTCCACGGTCACAGTGGTGCCGACCGGCCCACCTACTGGTTGCCGGTCTACCTCGCGGCCCTCAGCCACACGGATCAGGGTGCCGAGCTCTTCCCCCCGCGCGCGCGTGAGCAGCGTGACGTGGGCCACCGCGGCGATGCTGGCCAGGGCCTCGCCGCGGAAGCCCAGGGTGGTGAGGCGGTTCAGGTCGTCCGTCGAGCTGATCTTGCTGGTGGCATGCCGGCGGAAGAGCAGGTGGGTCTCGCCAACGGGTATTCCGCAGCCGTCATCCTGGACCCTTACCAGGCGCCGGCCGCCCTCACGGATCTCCACCCGGATATCGGTGGCGCCAGCATCCAGGCTGTTCTCGATCAGCTCTTTGACAACCGAGGCGGGTCGCTCCACCACCTCGCCAGCCGCGATCTGGTTGGCAACCTCGGGCGCTAGTATCTGAATGGGCATATGCTCATTCTACCATACTACTGACCCAGGGGGCGAATCAGCTATTCCATATGAGCCTAAACCACTTACGCCCCCTCACCCTCGGCCCTCTCCCCCGCCCCCAATTGGGGGCGGGGGAATCCTTTGGAAGGGCATTCTGGGCGGCTTCGCCGCCCAGAATGCCCTTATAATCTCGATCCCCCTTCCCCGCAAGGCTGGGAAGGGGGTAGGGGGATGGGGTGAGGCCATAACCAGAGCGCTGGCATATTTGAAATTGCTGGGGGCGAATGCTGCGCCTGGCCGCGTGGGACCTAGAGCCCGCCCCAATTGCGATTGACAGCACGTCGCGGATAGACTATACTGACTTTTGGTTGGTGGACAGACACCGATGCTTCATCTGTCCCGGCTCTCTTCCTCCTATGGGGCTCTATTCGGCCAGGCTGGGGCACCTGGCACGTGATGTCTCGATCTTTTTAATCACGCACTGTGCGCTGCTTGCCCGGCGGCGCGTGAACAACCGACGCGAGGTAGGGTTATGTACATCTTCAAAGCAGGGGTTGTCGGCGCAGGCACGATGGGCGCCGAGATTGCCCAGGTCATCAGTGCCAGTGGCCTGCCAGTGGTGCTCAAAGATATTGACCAGTCCATCCTGGACAGGGGCATGGCTGCCATCCGGGGCATCTATCAGCGCCGCGTTGAGCGGGGAAAGATGACCGCCGAGGAGATGGCGCGCCAGCTCGCCCTGATCAAGCCAACCCTCGACTACGGGGACTTCGCCGATGTGGACATTGTGATCGAGGCCGTCCCGGAGGAGATGGCCATTAAGAAGAGGGTATTTGGGGAGCTTGAGCCGGTAGTACCCGAGACTACCATTTTCGCCACCAACACGTCGGCCCTCTCCATCAGCGAGATGGGCGCGGCCACCAGACGGCCCCACAAGGTGATCGGCATGCATTTCTTCAACCCGGCCCACGTTATGCGCCTGGTGGAGGTCATCCCTGGCCTGGACACCGCGCGGGAGACGGTGGACGACGTCGTGACGTTCGCCAGGTCACTGTCGAAGGTGCCGGTGGTCGTGCAAGAGTGCCCGGGGTTTGTGGTCAACCGTCTGCTGATGCCCTACCTGAACGAGGCCACCTACTGCCTGCTCGAGGGCGCGGCAACGGCCACAGAGATCGACGCCGCGGTGGTGGCCTTTGGCATGCCCATGGGGCCTTTCGCCCTCATGGACATGATAGGCATTGACGTCTGCCTCCACATCCTCGACTACCTGTACTCAGAGTACGGCCCGCGCATGGCACCGGCGCCCCTTCTGCGAGAGTTGGTCCAGGCCGGCCGCCTGGGCAAGAAGGTCGGCAAGGGGTTCTACGGTTATGGAGAGGAGACGGATGAGGAGGTGCGGGCGCTGATCGCCAGCCACGGCCGCGATCCGCAAAGCGAGTTTACCGTGGAGCGGGTGATTTATCCCCTGATCAACGAGGCAGTGCTGGCGCTGCAGGAAAACATCGCTTCGTTGAACGACATTGACCTGGCGATGGTGGCCGGCGCGGGGATGGGGTATCAAGGGGAGCGCAAGGGGCCTCTGGCCATCGCTGATCAGATCGGGTTGGACGTGGTATTGGCCCAGCTTGAGGCGCTGCATGCCAGATATGGGGAGCGTTTCCGGCCGGCCCGTTTGCTGCGCACCAAGGTCCGCGCCGGGCACCTGGGCCTCAAGACCAAACAGGGTTTCCACTGGTATGTGTAAAGGAGGGGTAACTATTCAGGCCGATTGAAATCGCCCCTCCTGGGCCCTTCCAGTCACCGCTGAAATAGTTACAAGGAGGGGAAAAGCAGGGACCAAAGGAGGCTTTCGGCGCATGGACGAGCAGACTTATGTGAAACTTTCGCTGAGGGACAGCGTGGCGTTGCTGGTGATCGAGCGCCCGCCTGTCAATGCGCTCAACGCGGCCGCTTTAGATGAGCTGGCATCGGTTTGTGATCAGCTTTTTGCCGACGCACAGGTCAGGGCTGTGGTGATCACCGGCGCGGGGGAGAGCGCCTTTGTCGCCGGCGCCGACATCCGCGAGATCGCGGCGATCAAGGACCAGCCCGACGCAGTGCGGGCTTTTGTGGCCCGGGGTCAGGGGCTTTTTAACAAGATCGAAGCCGCGCCCAAGCCGGTAATTGCCGCGGTGAACGGGGTGGCACTGGGCGGCGGGCTGGAACTGGCCATGGCCTGTCATATCCGGCTGTTTTCGGACCGGGCACGGGTAGGCCAGACGGAAACCAACCTGGGCATCCTGCCTGGCTGGGGAGGCACTCAGCGCCTGGCGCGGCTCATCGGGCCCGGCAGGGCATTGGAGCTGATCCTGACAGGCGAGATCATTGACGCCCAGGAGGCATATCGGCTTGGGCTGGCCAACCGGGTGGTACCGGCCGGGCAGTTGCTGGAGGAAGCGCTGGCGTTGGCAGGCAAGATCGTCGGCAAAAGCAGCCGCGTGAACCGTTCGGTCTTACGAGCAGTGCTGGACGGCCTCAACATGCCTTTGGCTGAGGGACTGCGTTACGAAGCAGAGCTGTTCACGGCACTGGCCGGCAGCCATGACATGGATGAGGGGCTGAGGGCATTTTTGGAGAAGCGCAAACCACACTTTACGGACTGATGAATATGGAAACACGTTTTAATGGACCTCAACTGGCGGTTTTCATAGATTTCGAGAACGTGGCCACTTCGGCCGAGGCCAATTTTGGGGAGTTCGACATAGATGCCGTCATGGGCCTGTTGCGCACCCGTGGCCGGCTGCTGATCAAACGAGCGTACGGTGATTGGGGCCGCTTTCATCGCTACCGACGCCCGATGCTGGAGAACGGCATAGATCTCTTTCAGCTCTATTCGGTTGGGATGCAGCAAAAGAACAGGGCAGATGTACGCCTGGCCATTGACGCCCTGGAAACCGTCTTCACGCGGCCCAGCATTGACACTTATGCCATCGTCTCCGGCGACAGCGACTTCACCGAGCTGATCCACAAGCTGCGCGACCACGGCAAGTACACCATCGGCATCGGCCTGCGCTCGGCTACCAGTGACCTCTTGCGCCGGGCCTGTGACGAGTTCATCTTCTACGAGACCCTGGTGAGCGAAGAGCCATCCGATATCTCGGAAGAACTGCGGCTGCCCGACCCGCGCGAGCTGCTGCGGCGGGCCCTGAGCGCTGCCGAGCAGAAGGGCGAGACCCCCATCTTCGCCGGCCGGCTGAAACAGATGATGTTGGGTCTGGATTCGTCGTTCAATGAGGCCAACTACGGCTTCCAGCAGTTCCGGGCCTTCCTGGAAGCTCACGAGGACCTGGTGACGCTACAGGAGGAGGGCCTGCAACTCTATGTCAGCCTGCGTAAGCCGGTTATGGAAGCCGTGCCGGCCGAGCCGCCGCCACCTGTCAAGCCCTCCGCTGATCTGGCACAGCGCTACCGCAGCTTCTTGCGCGAGGCCGGCCTGCGCGTGGTGGATTTCAACACCCGCAAGCAGGTGTTACAGGACTTCCTGGCCCTGGTCCACAACCGGGCCGAGCCGCTCTCCCTGCGCGCGGCAGCCGACCTGTTGAAGGATCGCTATGACGCCGAAAACGCCCTGACGCAGAAGGTGGCAGTGCCAGACGTGATGCGGCTGCTGATCATGAGCGATGCGCTGACCTTTGCGGGCGGGCAGGCTGCCAGCGACGCGCCTATTATCGGCGCCGATGCCCTGACGCTGGAGAGTTTGCTACAGGCGTGTGACCGGGTGTACGTCTGGCGGCTGGTGGAGGGAGGTGTGCCGGTTATAGCCGAGCAACTGGCGCCGGTGCTCTACGATGCCGATGCTGACCCCGGCCGTGTGGCGGCACTGTGTCGCGAGCTGATGGAGCGCCGTCTGATCGTGCAGGTGGGTGATAATCACGCCATAGCTCCGGAACAGATCTCCCGGCTGCTGGACCGGGAGGAATTGCTGCCCGCCGCGGCCGACCTGGCACGTGTTCCCTTGCCGCCTGGGGAGGTGATCAGCCCCATCACGGCCGAGAGCCTCTTCCACGAGGGCTCGGAGCTACGCCAGAAAGATTTCGCCGGCAGTGCGCAACGCTATCTGCAGGCTGGCCGGGTGCAGTTGGAGGCGTTGCGGTCGGGGCAGGCACGGGCCGGTTTCGACGACCTCAAATGGTATCTGGCCAGCTACTGCTCGGTCAAGGCGGGGCATGCCTTTGTCAGCGGCAACTACGAGGATGCCGTGCCCTACTATCTGGGGTTCTTCAGCCTGGCGCAGGAAGCCGACAGCGTATGGCCTCGCATTCAGCGCCTGGTCAATCCCATGGCCAGCTACTTCTACGCCATCGCCGGCAAGTGCCTGGATGAAACGGTGCCACCCAACCTGGGCCGCTCGCCCGCCTGTCAGGTGGCATTCCGCATCCACAACCATAGCAATCCGCAGGTGGGGGAAAAGTGGGAGGAACTGGTCAGGCGGCTGGCGGCGGTGAACCTGGGGCTGATCCGTCAGAACTACCGGGATCTCACGGACCTCATTGGGTCAGCCGTCCAGGCCGGCAGCGAGACCCTGGCGCGCATGGAGCGGACAAGGGCCTTTCTGGCCAGCCTGATCAGCCAGGCGGAAGAGAGCACCCTGCCGGCGCGGACTTCGGCCTGGGCTTGAAAGGACCAGGGTTATTTCGCTCTCCAGCCTGCGCCACCGGGTGGGCGACGGCATTGCCGTCGCCCACCCGGCATTGCCATCGCCCACCCGGCATTGCCCTCGCCCACCCGCCCTTCGGCGGAGCTGCCAGCTCAGGCCACCCGCTTCACCACCACCAGGGTCAGGTCATCGTACTGCGCCGCGTCCGCCACAAAATCGCGCAGCGCGGCTTCAATGGCGTCCGCGATGGCCTCGGCCGGCTCAGCCCGATGCGCGCAGAGCAACTCAACCAGGCGCTCTTCGCCGAAGGTTTCCCCTTGCCTGTTGCGGCTGTCGGTCACGCCATCGGTGTAAAAGAGGACGACATCGCCCGGGGCCAGGTGCAGCGTCTTCTGGCCGATCTCCACCGGGGAGAGGATGCCCAGGGCCACGCCGTCGGTGACCATCGGCTCAGGGGTGCACTCGCGGGCAGGCGCGTAGAGGGCCAGATTATGGCCAGCGCTGGCATAGGTCAGCACATGCTGCCTGGGGTCGAGGATGCTGTAGTAGGCGGTCACGAACATGTCGGCCGTGCTGTCGGCGACGATTAGCTCGTTGGTGCGGGCCAGCGCGGCCCCGGGCTCACGGCCGCTGAAGGCTACAGCCCGCATCAGCGTGCGCGCCAACACCATATAGAGCGCGGCCGGCACCCCTTTGTCGGAGACGTCGGCGACGACCAGGCCCAGGCGGCCGTCGGGCAGGGGGATGAAGTCAAAGAAATCCCCTCCTACCTCGCGTGCCGAACGCCAGCGATAGACGATTTGATAGCCTGGCACCTGTGGCGCTTCCAGCGGCAACAGGCTGCGCTGGATATCGTGGGCCAGTTCAAGCTCCCGGCTCAGGCGGGCCCGCTCTGCTTCTTGCGCCTGCAGACGGGCATTTTCAATCGCCACCGCGGTCTGGTTGGCGATGCCGCTCAGGATGCGTACCCGGCGTGGGCTGAAGAGATGGGTGGCATCCACATCGTCGGCCAGCAGGGCGCCGATCGGCTCGCCGGCCACCAACAGCGGCACCGCCAGGATCGTGCAACTGCCAAAGCGTTCCCTCCAGGCCGCCGGCACCTGGGCGTTGTCGGCTACATCATCCGCCACCAGGGGCTGGCCTATCCGACAGGCATTATCCAGCAGCGGCAGGTCGTGGGGCCTGATGACCAGGCCCGCGTAGGCCTCGGCCAGGGCCGGCTGTACAGCGTGTACGGCGCGCACATGGCAGGCGCCATCCTGGTCGCGCAGCAGCACTGCACAACGGTCCACACCGGTCAGCACCTGGGCCAGGCGGGCTACCTGGGCCAGCGTCACATCCAGCGGCTGCAGCCGGCTGATCACCTCGGCTACCTGCAACAGCAAGGTGGAGATCCACGCCTCCTCTTCGCGCGCCACGGCCAGCCGGCTGTTGTCCACCGCCGCGGCCACCTGGTGAGCGATGCCGCTCAACATCGCCAGCCGGCGCTCGCCAAGCTCAGCGCCCACGCGGCGCCGGAAGCTGGCACCCATCACCCCGAACACCTGCCCCTTGTTGAGCATCGGCAGCAGGGCTACCAGTTCACCCGGGCAGCTCTGGCGCAGCAGCGGTGGCACATCGGGGTCGGCCACTGCGATGATGCGCGGGGTCTTCAGGATGCGCAGGCGGTCGAGGGATGGCCATTCGTTGGGGAGAAAACGTAAGGCCTCCGCAGGGTCTGTCTCGGCCGGCAGGCGCAGGCCATAGCTGCTGCCATATTCGAAGGCTTCGAATTCCTCGTTCCACAACCAGATGGTGCACGATTCGATGCCGGCCAGCATGGCAGTCACGCGCACCGCCGCCTCGAGCACCTCGTCAATCCCCTCCGCCTGGCTGGTTGCCTCCGCCACCTGCAACATGACCGTGGTCACCCAGGCTTCTTCGCGTCGAGCCTCATAGGCACGCGTTGAGTGGACCGCCACCGCCACCTGGTCTGCCAGCGTGCGCAGGATGAAGAGGTCATCGGGCCCGAACGCGCCCACCTCTGTGCTCTGGACATCCAGAACCCCCAACACCTGGCCCTCAAAGATCAGGGGGACGGCCAGCTCGGCACGGGTGTCGGGCAACAGCCGGGGGTCATCGGGAATGTAGCGCGGTTCGGTCGCCACGTCATTGGCCAGGAGCGGCTCGCCGTGTTGGGCCACCCAGCCGATGATCCCTTCCCGGCCGATGCGCATGAAGCGGCCCTCGCGCCTCCACTTCTCATTGAGGGCGTGGCCACTGCTGGCCCTGAAATAGGCCCGATCGCTGCCGCGCTCTACCAGAAACACCTGGACGTGATAGTAGCCAAAGCGCGCCTTGATCAGCTCCACCACCTGCGTTAGCAGTTCGTCGAGGTCCAGGATACTGGTGATCTTGCGGCCCACCTCGGCCACGGTGGTGAGGTCATTGAGCCGGCGCTGGCCGCGTTCGTAGAGCCGGGCGTTATTGAGCGCCGAGGCGGCCTGGTTGGTGAGCACCGTGAGCAGGCGGAGCTGGCCTTCGTCAAAGGCATAGGGCTGGCTGCTCTGGATGGAGATGGCGCCGATAACCGTATCTGCCACGGGCATGGGCAGGAAGATCGCCGAGCGCGGCGGCCGTTCGCTGACATAGCTGGGCCGGGCCGGCAGCTCGGCCATTTCGACCTCAAAGTCCCGCACCAACAGAGGCTGACGGCTGGTGCGCAGCCAGCCGATGATCCCTTGCCCCGCCGGCACCAGGAAGGAAGCGGGGGGCTGGCGCTGGCCCTCTTTGACCCACACCTTGATCTGGTAGCGGTCGCCATCGAAAAGGCCGAGCTGGAAGTTGTCGGTGGGCACGATCTGGCCGGCCAGCTCGTAAATCAGCTCGCAGAGCTGGTCTTGATCTAACTGGGCCTCCAGGATGGCCCGCCCGATGCGCGCCAGGGTAGCCAGTTCGGTCCCCTCGCGCGGCTTCTCGGCCTCGGATGGATGCGGTTCAGGCTGGGTCGTCAGAGGGTGCTGGCTGGTCATTCGCCTCTCCTGGGCCGGGAACCTGCGCGGGTGCAGTGGCCGAAGCTGAGGCGGCATCCCTGCGGGCAGTTCGCACACCCCGTTTGACCATGCGCAGCCTGTTCTCCGTGCCCGTAAAGGTGAACTGAACGGTATCCATCAGTTGCCGCATCAGGAAAAGGCCCAGGCCGCCGATGGGGCGCTCTTCCAGGGGCAGGGACATGTCGGGTGGGGGGACGGCGTTGGGGTCAAAAGGCCGGCCTCGATCACACACGGTGATCACCACGTCACAGCCCTGGGCCTCGAAAGTAACGCGCAACTCGCCGGGGGCTCCGCCATAGGCGTGCTCCATCACGTTGCAGCACGCCTCTTCGACCGCCAGCTCCAGGTCGAAGCGCGCCTCGGGGGCCACGCCAGCTTCCGCGCACGCCTCGGCCACAAAACTGGTAATGGCTGGCAGATCGCACATGGTGCCGACCAGGGCGATCTCACGCCGGTACGTGTCTGTCATGAGGAATAATCTCCCGGGCCCATCATGCTGTTGCTGGACGGCTGGCCACCTCCGGCGCCGCTGCCGGGCCGCATAATCACAAGCCGGAAGCCCCGGGCATGGCGCGCCTCGGTGGCTTCCGGCTTTCCTCTCGTCTGCAGCAATCCCGTCTCAGAAACTCCCCACGGCCTCTGCTTCGGTGTTGAAGATCATAAACTGGGTGTTGAGACCTGTTAACTCCAGGACCTTGGCCACGTTAGGGCTCACCTCGGCCAGGCGTAAATCCCCACGGTTCCACCGCCGGCATACCTTCCAGGTGCTGATCAGCTCACGCAGGCAGGCGCTGCTGGCGTAGGTGACATCTTTCATGTTGATGACGAGTTTGTAACGCCCGGAATCGGTGAGCGCACGCAGCTTGCTGCCCAGCTCGGGCGCCACGCTGCCGTCAATGCGCCCACCCAACCGCACCAACGTACACCGCTTCAAATCAATGCTAGAGAAGTCCATGCTGGAAGCTCTCCTTTGTCTGTGAGTAACTATTCAGGCCGATTGAAATCGCCCTCCCTGGGCACTCCGTGCCAGGCCTCGCCCCGAAGGGTATCGGCGGAGGCCGACACCCTTCATGTGTGCATCACCAGAGAGGTCGGCGCAGGCCGACCACTGGCCGCAGGCCCCAAAAGGGTGACTTCCAGTCACTGCCTGAATAGACCTCTGTGATATGAGGAGGTAGAAGCAGAAGGCTCATGCCTGGAAATGTGCGATCGTACAGTGCTAACCAGCCACGGGCCAGTATACTACAAGCTCAGCCACCGTCCCAAAACTAACTGTCGCACCTGGTCGGGGTCAAGGCCCTGGCGGGGTCTGCTCCGCCAGCAGCGCGGCACGCACGCCCAAACCCAGATAGAGCCAGAATAGCGTGGACATGTGGGGATAGACCAGGTTGAACAGGTAGTGATCAAACAGGCCACCCACCATCACGCCAATGATCGCCGCGGCCAGGCCCAGCAGCAACGCCTCGCCTCTGGTCCCCCGACTGCGGCGCCAGGCTCGCCAGAGGAGGGCCAGCAACCCTCCCATCACAACCAGGAAGACCGCCACCCCAAACACGCCCATTTCCTCGGCCATCAGCAGGTACAGGCACGACACACCCACATAGAGGTCAGCATCGGGTGAGCCGACGAAGCCTACCCCAAACCAGGGGTAACGGCCGATGAGGGCCAGGGCGTCCTTGTACTCCCCCAGGCGCATGAGGGTGGCCCTATCCTGAAGCTGAATCCCCTCGATGAGGTGCGCCACATACGTCTGCGCGATGGGCAACAGCAACAGGAGTCCCGCTCCGAGGATTGCGATCAGCAAGAGCTTGCGGTAGCGCACCAGGCCGATCAGGATCAGCCCGGCAGCCAGGCCCGCCAGCGATCCGCGGCTGTAGGTCAGGTAGAGGGCCAGGAGCTCAGCAGCCAGGAACAGGGTAACCCAACGCCGCTTCAGCAATGGCTGGGGGCTGACCACCTGGGGGGCGGTCAGGCCGGCCATCAGGATCAGGAACCCGCCCAAGACGTTGGGGTCCACCATGGTGCCGATAGCGCGCATGGGGTTGGCAGGGTCATCCTCGATATAGCGCAGCGCGCCATAGCCGCCAGGGTAGTTAAAGCGGGCCAGCGCGTCCAGGATACGCACCGTCCAGGCTTCGGGGATCACATAGAAGAGGATGGCGATGGCGGCAGCCCCCGCGCCCACCAGCATCAGCAATCTGGCCACCAGTTCCACGTCGGCCTGGCGACGCAAGGCATTGACGACCACAAAGAAAAAGCCGATGGCCAGCATCAGCTCTACGAAGTTGCGCACCGTTGTCGCAGTAGGCCGGTTGAAGCGCAGGCCGTTGGCAAAGGCAAACAGGGCCAGGGCCAGGAACACCAGCACCGGCAGCCCCAGGGGCGAGATGCCCGGGGTAGGCTCTCGTCGGGTGGCGATGCGCATGATCCACACGAAGTAGACCGCCAGCAGTGCGATATCGAGAAAGGTGGGGGTAAATCCCAACTTGAAAGGCAACGCGGCGAAAGGCAAGATGCCGATTACGCCAATGAGGGCTGCGAATCCCCAGCGGATGTCTCGCAGGATCAGCAGGCCGATGATCAGCACGATAACCCCTGCCGGCGCGAGCAGTGGACCCAAAGCCGCCACCAGCAGTGCGGTCAGCAGCCCGCCGGCCACTATCAGCGCTGCCCACGCCCCTTGCGCCACCCGCCGATCGGGGTGAAAGAAGATCGTTTCAAGACGACTCAATACAGATATCATTCTGGGCTCATCGTAGCGCGGACTTGAACCCGCCGCGTAGGGCGAGCTTCAGCTCGCCACGTAGCGCGGACTTGAACCCGCCGCGTAGGGCGAGCTTCAGCTCGCCACGTAGCGCGGGCTTGAACCCGCCGCGTAGGGCGAGCTTCAGCTCGCCGCGTAGGACGAGCTAAAGCTCGCCCTACGTGGGATTATAGCATACAAGCCCACCGCTTCATAACCCGGCCGGCCGTGCGACCTGCTTGTCAACCCCATCCGAGAGAGGTATACTTATTGTGTGGCATATAAATCAGGGCTCGGGCTGCAGGCCGCGCAATGGGCTGATTCAGCCGACCGGCGGTAGCAACACACAAAAGGGGGACCTTTGGCAAGCTGCCTATGTCTGAAGACCGCTTTATCCCGAAGGTCATGCGGATTCACCTTCAGCTCAACCAGTATCCAATCCTGGGCGACGCCATCCGCCAACGGATGCGTGAGGAGATCTTCGCCCGGGGCGTGATCACGCGCGAGGAGTTCGAGGCAGAGGTGCGCGAAAAGGCGCTCGATTCTCAGCGCAGAGAAGGCATCACGCGGCCCTACGAGGAGGAGCCTTCAGATGTTTGGGAACGGCGTCTTGACCACTTTCGCAATACCCTGACCGAGTTCTACTTTGCCTATAACCTGCCCCATCGGCGATTTGAAGAAATTGTGCGAGAGGTCCTGCTTCAGCGCCCCCAGGCCGAGAAGGAGCTGACTTACAACCCCGAACTGGCATCGTGGGATCTCCTGTTCCAGCAAGGCGAGTACTATGAAGGACTGCCGGCCGCGGAGAAAGCGTCAATCATGCACCATCTCCAGGAGATCAAGGTGGTCCTCATCAAAGCCATGATCAGCGACCACCTGGCATTCGTGCGGGTTGCCAAAGAGTATCTCACCATCCAGGACCTGAAGTGGATTCGCGCCCATCGGGTGGGACGGGGCAAGATCGGCGGCAAGGCGGCTGGGATGGTGCTGGCATGGAAGATCCTGCAACAGGCCTTCGCCGATCAGGCTAAGGAAGACCTCTTAGTCAATATTGTATTGCCGCAATCCTATTTCATCGGCGCCGACGTGATCTACGACTTCCAGGCCCTCAACGGCTTGCAGGATTACATGAATCAGAAGTACAAGCCCATTGATCAGATCGCCAAGGAGTATCCTGAGATCCAGGCCTCGTACATGCGCGGCCAGTTCCCCAAGGACATTGTGGAGCAGTTGCGCAATCTGCTGGCCGAGGTGGGCAACCAGCCCCTGATCGTGCGCTCGTCGAGCCTGCTGGAAGACCACTTCGATTATTCCTTCGCCGGCAAATACGAGAGCGTGTTTTGCCCGAACCAGGGCACTCCTGAGGAGAACCTGCAGGCCCTCACCAGGGCTATCGCCCGCGTCTATAGCAGCGTCTTCAACCCCAACGCGCTCCTTTACCGCAAGCAGATTGGCCTGCTGGATTTCGACGAACGGATGGCGGTCCTGATCCAGACCGTGCAGGGGGCCCGTTACCGCGACTACTTCTTCCCCGCGGTGGCGGGAATGGCCTACAGCCGCAACCCATTTATATGGAACTCCAAGCTGCGGCGAGAGGATGGCTTCGCCCGGCTCGTGGTGGGGTTGGGCACCCGGGCTGTGGAGCGGGTGGGTGAAGACTATCCGCGCATGGTGGCGTTGAGCCACCCGCTGCTGCGGCCCGAGGCCACTGCCCGCCAAATCCGCTACTACTCCCAGTACTACATGGATGTGCTCAACCTCAAAACCAACAGCTTCGAGACACGCCGCATTAGCGACGTACTGGCCGGCGACTACCCTGGGCTGCGCTTCCTGGCCTCGCTGCACAAGGACGACCATATCAGCCCTATGATCACCTATGACCCCACCCTCGACCCGCGCTCGCTGGTCATGACCTTCGACGGCCTGCTGGGGCAGACCCCCTTTGCGGATCAGCTCAAAGCCGTGTTGAAGGCGCTGGAGTTCAGCTACGGCCGACCGGTAGACATCGAGTTCACCCTCTCCCTGGGCAACGAATTCCCAACCCCCAGGCTGACCCTGCACCTGCTGCAATGCCGCACCCAGAGTGGACTTCAACTGGCCCAGGAGGTGCGCATCCCCGACCGCCTGCCAGAGAGCGACATCCTGTTCAGCACTACCGGGTTAGTGCCCACCGGGCGAGTGCGCAACATCGCCTACATCGTATACGTAGACCCAGACAGGTATTGCCGCCACGCTGATCCCAACCAGAAGCTGGAGCTGGCGCGCCTGATCGGCCGGCTGAACCACCGTCTGGAGGGGCTCCAGTTCATCCTGATGGGGCC
>DAOTZS010000245.1:0-43977 GCA_034434335.1 Anaerolineae bacterium | reverse complement strand
GATCAGCCACTGGTCCAGGCTGGCCGCCATGGAAAGGGTGTAGATGCCCAGGGCCAGCGAGATGATGACCAGCAAGAGGGGATTGAGGTAGCTCTGGTGCTGTCGCCCCAGTTGCCGTAGCGCCAGGTGCGGGGCAACCCAGGGGGCCAGGCTGGCAATCCGGTCAAGAAGGCGCATCATGAGCGGAAACAGGCGCATGGTCAGCAGCGCCGCGCTAAGGGCGAACAGCGCGGGGACCAGGATCAGCAATGGGTCGCTGTAGATTTCCTCGGGGCGATCATGCACCAATAGGGAGAGGGAACCCCGATTCAGCAACTGGCGGTAAAGATAGGCAGTGGGCCCAACCAGGAGCAGGTCCAGGTAGAAGCGATACCAAAAAGGATTGCGCACAGGCCTGGCCCGCTCGCGATCGTGTTCTACCGCGGTGCGGCGGGCTGCCTTGGCTGCCGGCCACAGCCGCGCCAGGAGAGTCACTGCCAGGATGGCAAGGATGAGGGTGAAATCCATGCCATACAGAGAGACGGGCAGAGGCTCTCGCCTGGTGAACTGGAGGAAGCTGTGGGTATAGCTCATCATGCGGGCGATCCACATGCCAAAAGCAATGCCCAGAGGTACCCCCACGATGAAGAGCAAAACTTGTTCCATGGCCGTAAGCCCGAGCACACCCCATATGCTCATGCCACGGCTGACCAATGTACTCGTCTCTTGCCGTTGCCAGTAAGCGATGGTGGCTGCGGTCAGGATCAAATAGTAGATGAGGAAACCTAGAGCCGGGATGTTGAACCCGAGCAGGATCGTCATCAACGTCCGGTTGCGCTGCACAAACTGTGTCAGGGGCTCCAGGGGGGAGATGTCGAGTCGGGCGTCGGGCAGATACTTGTTGATGATAGCAATGCCGCGCTCAAACCCACGCACGTATTGGCGGGCGCGCGATGGCACGACCCAGCGGTCATCCAACACAATGTGCCAGGCGGCAAAACGGGTTTTAGAAGGGACCATAGGTTCGACGTAATCAATGTAATCCTGCCGCCTTACCAGAAAGGCATCCTGCAAATTGGTATCGGGATCGTTGAACCAGAAGGTCTCCTGTGGGTCCGTGGCCCTCCAGATGCCACGGACACGGATGCGGGTCGGCGGATACGCCATGGTGGGCGCGACATAGAACATCTCGCCCGCCAGAACGCCCATCTTCTCCGCCATGCGGACATGCATCCACACATCGAGGACGTCTTGGGAGCGTCCATCATCCATGGCGTCGCCGGCGACGATCTCCATGTGATCCGCCACATCGGCGATGTAAGCGAAGTCCATGGTTGCCAGGAGCCTGTCCGTATTCCCAAACCTGGTGTCATCTTCGGTGGGCCGCAACATCATGCTACCGCTTTCGACATGGACGCCCCATTGGTTGAGGGGAAGCCCCACTTCGGATGAAAGGGACTCAGCTACCGAGCGGCCGGCACGCTCAGCGGCTTCCAGTGACAGGGGTTTCCTGGACGAAGGGAAGAAATAGACGCGGGTAGAGAAGGGAGGACGCCCGGTCATCTGGCTCAGCGCCTCCAGCTCCTGAAGCAGGATGGCTTTGTCTACAGCTTGCGAAAAGAAGCCAGCACTGGTGACCAGCCCGATAGCCAGGACCAGGGCAAGAAGGGCCAGGCCCGTCAGGGTTGGGTGGTAGAGGATGCGCTTGAGGGCCAGCTTCATCCAGCCGAGCAAGATACCCACCGCGCGCGCTGGCCCCCTCACGTCGTCGCGCTCGAAAGAGAGTTGGGGCTGAGGGCCATGCCGTTTCAGGCCAGGCAGCCGCGACCTGGCTGAGGCGGGCTGGGACGCCGTGGTAGATACCCTGGCAAGTGAGGCCATGGGACTTCCGTCCTCCTGGTTATTGCCGCGCGGTGCGATGTGGTGGGCATGCATGTGTTTGCTAGTATAGCATATCCCGCGGGAGCCGGCCAAGTCGGATTTGGCTCTGGCTCGACGAGAGGACGGCCAACAGGGATCTATCTGGATTTCGCCATTGCCTCGCCAGCGGTTATAATCGGTGCCTGAGAGCGTGTTTGAGAATTCGTTTGTAGTCAGGCACGGAGCAAAGCGGAGTGCCGTCTAGCTGCCACTTTACACTACTTGCGGGCTGCCAGGAGGCATTTTGGGCCATTCAAACGCCACTCCGCTCCACTTCGTGGCTTACTACGAGCGTTTTTCAAACAAGCTCTCAGGGGTGGCGGATGGGGTTTGTCGAGATCTTTTTGATCGCTGTCGGCCTGGCCATGGATGCGTTCGCGGTGTCGCTGGGGGCCGGTACGACGCGCTATCTCCAGGGGCCGCGGCCGGTGTTCCGGCTTTCCTTCCACTTCGGCCTCTTCCAGGCGCTGATGCCGACGTTGGGCTGGCTGGCCGGCAGCAACATCGCCCGCTTTATCGCCAGCTTTGATCACTGGGTGGCACTGGGGCTACTGACCTTCGTCGGGGCGCGCATGATCCGCTCGGGGCTGGACCCGGATGGGGAGGTGCTTGCTGGCGACCCTTCGCGGGGGGCGACGCTCGTGATGCTGGCGATCGCGACGAGCATTGATGCCTTCGCTGTTGGCCTGAGCCTGGCCATGTTGGCAGTGCCAATCCTCTATCCCGTGGTGGTGATCGGGGTGGTGACGGGGTGTCTGAGCCTGCTGGCCCTGCTGGCGGGCCATCGGCTGGGGAAGGTGTTTGGCAAGCGCATGGAGGTGGTAGGAGGGCTGATCCTGATCGGGATTGGGGTGCGGGTGGTGGTAAGTCATCTGGTGAGATGAGACAGGTCCGCGTGTTCCTGGAGATGGTGAAGTTCGAGCACACCATCTTCGCTTTGCCTTTTGCTTATCTGGGGATGGTGCTGGCGGCTGGGGGCTGGCCGGGCTGGCACAAGTTCTTCTGGATCACGGTGGCCATGGCCGCGGCCCGCACCCTGGCGTTTGCAGTCAACCGGCTGGCCGATCGCTTCTACGACGCCCGCAATCCCCGTACCCAGGGGCGGGCGCTGCCGCGGGGCGAGATCAGCCCTCGCACGGTGAGGGCTATTGCCGTGGGAGCGTTGGCCATCCTGACCCTGGCGGCCTGGCAGTTGAACCGCTTCGTGCTTACCTTGCTGCCGGCCGCGGTTGTTTTTCTGATCGGCTATAGCTACACCAAGCGCTTCACGTGGGCCAGCCATTGGGTGCTGGGGTTTACCGATGGCATGGCGGCCTCGGGCGCCTGGGCGGCTGTGACCGGCTCGCTTGCCCATCCTGCTCCCTGGCTGCTCTGGTTGACAGTGACCGTGTGGATGGCCGGCTTTGACATCATCTACGCCTGCCAGGACGCCGAGTTCGACCGCCGGGAAGGGTTGCATGCGGTGCCGGCGCGCTTCGGCATTGCGACCGCGTTGCGGGTGGCGAAGATCAACCATGTCCTGACCGTGGTGGCCCTGGCTGCGGTAGGGTGGTCTATGCGGTTGGGGTGGCCTTTTTGGGTGGGCACGCTGGCGGTGGCGGCTTTGCTGTGGTGGGAGAACAGCCTGGTCAAACCCGATGATCTCAGCCGGGTCAACGTGGCCTTCTTCAATGTCAACGGCTATATCAGTGTGCTGATCTTCCTTGCCGCGTGGGCAGGGCTGTGGTTTTGATCCCTGGGTAAACAGAGTGACATGCGCGTTACGCTGCAATTAGCTGAGAACCGGAGGAGATGGCATGGATAGGCTAAAATCTCTGGTAAGAGTCGTCTCGTTGATGGTGGTGTTGGCTGCGTGTGTGCCGGTGCCACCTGAGGATACCAAGTTGCGGGTGGCCTTGCTGCCGATCCTTGATGTGATCCCTGTTTTCATCGCCGAGCAAAACGGCTATTTCGCTGCCCAGGGTATCCAGGTGGAAAGTATTCCGGTGAAGAGCGCGCAGGAACGGGATGTGTTGATCCAGACCGGCCAGGCCGATGGCATGGTGGCCGATCTGATTGCGGTCGGCCTGTTCAACAAAGAGAAAGCGAAAGTAAAGGCGGTGTATACCGCGCGGCGCGCTTATCCTGAGGCTCCAATGCTGCGTATCCTGGCCGGCCCGGGCACGGCCATCGCTACCCCGGCTGACCTGCGTGGCGTGCCGATTGCTATCAGCCAGAACACGGTGATCGAATACGTGACCTATCGCATCCTGGAGGGAGAAGGGCTGCGGCGGGACGAGATTGTGATCCAGGAGGTGAGCGCCATACCTGTGCGTTTCGAGCAACTCATGAACGGGAACGTGCCGGCGGCCACCCTGCCCGACCCCCTGGCGCAGGGCGCGCTGGCCGCTGGTGCTCGCCTGGTAGCCGATGATACGCGCTACGCCGGGCTGTCGCAGTCGGTGCTGGCCTTTACCGAGGCCGCGCTGCAGAGTAAGCCGGCCACGATCAGGAAGTTCCTGCTCGCCTGGCGGCAGGCGGTGGACGAACTCAACGCCCATCCCGACCGCTATCGGGCGCTGTTGATCGAGAAGGGCCGGGTCCCGGAGGCCATCCAGGACAGTTATCAGATGCCACCCTTCCCCGGCCCAGGTGTGCCAACCGAGGAGGAGATCGCCGACGCAGTCCGCTGGCTGCAGGAGAAAGGGCTGGTCAGCCGCAGCCTCACCTATGCCGAGATGGTAGACGCCAGCTTCCTGCCCCGGTGAGTTCCCCAAATGGCGACCGACAATCATGGCGGCGATGATCGAGATCGCGCACCTTACCTTTGCCTACCCCGGGGGCCAGCCGGTGTTCCAGGACTTCTCCTGGCGAGTGGAGACCGGGGAGGCCTGGGCCGTGATCGGGCCGTCGGGGTGTGGCAAGAGCACCTTGCTTTACCTGATCGCCGGCCTGCGGCAGCCCGGTGAAGGGAAGGTGCTGGTGGACGGGCAGCCGGTGCCCCGGCCCCGGGCCAGCACAGGGCTGATCCTGCAGGATTACGGACTGCTGCCCTGGGCAACGGTCTGGGAGAACGTGGCGTTGGTGATGCGCATCGGGCACTTCTACCGCCACAAGAGGGGGGCCGGTGATGGCCCGCGGCCCTATCCCCGCAGCGACATCACCCCCGAGCAGGTGGACCACTGGCTGCGCCGGCTGGGGATTGCTCATCTGCGGGACAAATACCCGGCCCAGATCAGCGGCGGCCAACGCCAGCGCACGGCCATCGCGCGCAGCCTGCTCCAGCAGCCCAACCTGCTCCTGATGGACGAGCCGTTCTCATCGCTGGACGCTCTGACTCGAGAAGACCTGCAGAGGCTGACGGTTGAGCTGCGCCAGGAGACGGGGGTTACCACGGTGTTGGTGACCCACAGCATTGAAGAAGCCGTGTTCCTGGGGCAGCGCATCCTGGTGCTGGGCCAGCCCCCCATCGGCCAGGCCCGGGTGATCGAGAACCCCGGTGCCGGCACGGTGGACTTCCGCGGCCAGCCCTCCTATTGGCAGCGTTGTACAGAACTGCGGGAGGCCCTGGGACGGAGGTAGTACGTTGCGGTAACTATTCAGGCCGATTGAAATCGCCCTTCCTGGGCACTTCGTGCCAGGCCTCGCCCCTAAAGGGCTCGGCCCGAGGGGTGTCGGCCTCCGCCGACACCCCTCATGTGCGCATCACCAGGGAGGTCGGCGAAGGCCGACCTCTGGCCGCAGGCCCCAAAAGGGTGACTTCCAGTCACCGCTGAATAGTTACCGTTGCGATAACTTTCAGGCCGATTGAAATCGCCCTTCCTGGGCACTTCGTGCCAGGCCTCGCCCCGAAGGGCTCGGCCCGAGGGGTGTCGGCCTCCGCCGACACCCCTCATGTGCACATCACCAGGGAGGTCGGCCTTCGCCGACCTCTGGCCGCAGGCCCCAAAAGGGTGACGCCTCGGGCGAGCCCTCGGCGTGGCCCCTCCAGTCACCGCCTGAATAGTTACACATTGCGAACACTTGATGAGCTCGTTGGGTCAGGAGGTATGAAGCACCATGCGTCGGCGTGATGTGGGCCTGAGCATCCTTGGCCTGCTGGTGGCCTGGCAACTGCTGGCCTGGCTCGTGCGGGCGGACGTGCTGCCAGGCCCCTGGGAGGTGGCGAAGGCGTTGGGGCGAGAGCTCCCGCACGGCCTGGGCCGGCACTTCCTGGTCAGCGGCTGGCGAGTGGTGGCCAGCATCCTCCTTTCCATGCTGGCGGCTGTGCCGGCCGGCCTGGTGCTGGGCCAAAGCCAGCGGCTGAACCGCCTCTTCTCGCCGCTGGTGTACATCATCTATCCCATCCCCAAAATAGTCTTCCTGCCCCTGATCCTGCTCTTCCTGGGGATCGGCGATCGTTCCAAGGTGTTCATCATCTTCCTGATCCTGTTCTTCCAGATCCTGGTGGTAGTACGGGATCAGGCCAGCGCCCTGCGACCTGAGCTGATCTATTCTGTGCGCTCGCTGGGGGCAGGACGGCGGGCGCTTTTCCGCTTTGTCTACCTGCCAGCCACCATCCCCGCCGCGCTGACTGCCCTGCGCATCAGCGTGGGGACCGCCATCGCAGTGCTGTTTTTTGCTGAGTCGTTTGCCACCACCTCAGGCCTGGGCTATTACATCATCGTGGAAAGTTGGGGCCGGCTGGCTTACCCGGAGATGTACGCCGGGGTGGTGGCCATGAGCATATTGGGATTGCTGTTGTATTTTGTGATAGACCGGCTGGAGCGGCGCCTGGCGCCGTGGCTTTTTATTGCCCAGGAGTGAAGCGAACTTTGACCCCTGCCCGTGCCTCTGGAATCCTGCCTCCACTGCCCGAAAAGCGTTCCTATGTGCGGCGCATGTTCGCTGCCATCGCGCCCCACTATGACCGGATGAACCACCTGATGTCCTTAGGCCTGGACAGGGCCTGGCGGCGGACGGCTGTGCGCCTGTGTCAGGTGCCGGCCGGGGGGCACCTCCTTGACGTGGCGACCGGCACAGGGGACATGGCGTGGGAAGCGTTGCGCCTGGACTCCACCCTGCATGTGACGGGGCTGGACCTGACGCGTGAGATGATGGTGTATGGCCGCAGTAAGTTTCCCGGGCAGAGCTTCTCTCTCGTAGAGGGGGATGCCCTGGCCCTCCCTTTCCGGGCCGACACCTTCGATGCCGTCTGTTCGGCCTTCATGATGCGCAATGTGACCGATATCCGGGCTGCCTTTGCCGAGCAGGCACGGGTAGTGAGGCCGGGAGGCCGTGTGGTATGCCTCGAGCTGACAATGCCGCAGAGGCCGCTTTTCGAGTGGCTGTTTCGCCTGTACTTCTTTCACGTCGTGCCGGCGTTGGGCGAGTTGGTCAGTGGCCAGCGCGCCGCGTACACGTATCTGCCAGAGTCGGTGGCGGCCTTTCCACGGCCGGCTGAGTTGCAAGGGATCATGGAGGAGGCGGGGCTGCGCGCCGTGCGCTATCGCCTGGCAATGCTGGGCACAGTAGCATGGCACTGGGGGATCAAGTAGGGGCAGGCCTTGTGCCTGCCCGTAGGGGCAGGGTCTTGTGCCTGCCCAATAGGCATCAATATTAAGGGGCGGGCGATTGGAAATCGCACCGGGTAGCCGAAGGCATTGCCTTCGGCTACCCGGGTACGGGCGCGGCAGGGAAGGGGAGCTGTGGCCGCTAACTTGACGCCAACAGGGCAGGGCTTGTGCCTGCCCATGGATAGCCCCACGCTGATTGGAACAATATCACGATGAAGAAACAACCAACCAGCCGCATGTGCTTTGTCTGCGGGGAGAGTAACCCGGCAGGCGTCCATGTGCGTTTCTACGAACGGGAAGATGGCTCGCTGCTGGCCCGCTTTGTCGGCGCGGAGCACCACCAGGGCTATCCCGGCCGGATGCACGGTGGCGTGATCACCGCCATCCTGGACGAGACTATCGGCCGGGCGATCATGATCCGCCACGGAGAGGCGATCTGGGGTGTGACGGTGGAGCTGGCCGTGCGCTTTCGCAAGCCGGTGCCGTTGGGGGTGGAGCTGACGGCAGTGGGCCGCATCACCGAGGAGAACAAACGGTTCTTCCAGGGGCAGGGCGAGCTCTACCTGCCCGACGGCACGGTGGCGGCCGAGGGCACCGGCAAGTACCTCAAGCTCGCCATCGAGCAGATCGGCGAGTTCGACCCCGTGCGGGAGCAGTGGGGGGTGAGGCCCGACTGAAAGCCCTGCCGGACTTACGCGGTAGCTGCTTTTCAGCCTGCCGCCACATTTTCATCCAGCCAGGCCAGGTAGGCCGGCAGGCCGGCGACGATGGGCAGGGCCAGGATCTCGGGCACTTCGTCAGAATGTAGGGCCAGGATGCGCTCGCGCAGCGCCGGCCAGGCAGCGCTGCGCGTCTTGATGATCAGTTGGGCCTGGGGCTCGCTATAGAGCTGCCCCCGCCAGCGGTAGATCGCTGTACCGGGCGGGATCACCTGTACACAGCCCGCCAGGTTTTCTTCTACCAGTACCCGGCCCAGCCGCACTCCTGTGTCGGCGTCGGCTACAGTAACCAGCACTACCAGATAGTCGGTGTCCATAGGATAGACCTCCACTTACTAACCTGGTAACTATTCAGGCCGATTGAAATCGCCCCTCCTGGGCACTTCGTGCCGGTAGGGGCGATCCACCGGATCGCCCCATACGCCGACACCCTTCATGTATGCATCATGAGGGAGGTCGGCGAAGGCCGACCACTGGCCGCAGGCCCCAAAAGGGTGACTTCCAGTCACCGCTGAATAGTTACCTGAAAGGCCGAGGAGCACCCGGATGCCGCGCTGGCATGAGTGTACCACATAAAGCACAAAGAGGGGAGCCAACCATGTCAACCATGACCATGCGTGACCGTATCCTGGCCGTGGTGGCCGGCCGCGCCACCGATCGGGTTCCCTTTGTCATGTACGACGGCGTCCTGCCGGTAGACCAGGTCTTTGCCCATGTGGGCCCTCAGCGTATCGGATTGCTGCGCTGGTCAGCCGTCCATCGCGTCGAGCACCCCAACTGCCGCTTCGTCACCGATACCTTCTACATTGGCAGCACCAAGTGGCAACGCACCACCCTCTTCACGCCCAGGGGCAGTATCTACGAGGAACGCGCGTTCGAGCCGGTCTATGACAGCAGCTCGATCCGCAAACACTACGTGGAAACCCCGGCCGACTATGAGGTCCTATGGGCCTATCTTGAGGATTCAGTGATCCTGCCAGACTACGACCGCTACTACCGGGACGCCTCTGAGCTGGGAGAACATGGCCTGCCGCTGGCCGCGGTGGAACGCACCCCCTATCAGCAGTTGTGGATCGAATGGGTGGGGCTCGACACCCTGCCCTACCACTTTGCCGATTATCCCGAGCACGTGGCGCGCACCATTGCGCTGTTGCAAGAACGCGCCCGGCGCATCTTTGAGATCGCGCGTCACAGCCCGGCTCCCTTCCTCGACTTCCCCGACAACATCACCGCGCCGGCCATCGGCCCACAACGCTTCCGCCAGTACTGCGTCCCGCTTTACAACGAACTGGCCAACATGCTCGCAGAACGGGGGGCGGTGGTCTTCGTCCACATGGACGGCGACCTGAAGCCCCTTTGGCAGGAGATCGCAGCCTCGCGCATAGGAGGCCTGGATTCCTTCTCGCCACAGCCCGATAACGACACCTCGGTGGCCGAAGCAGTGGCCCTGTGGCCCGACAAGCGCCTGTGGGTGAACTTCCCCTCTTCGGTCCATCTGCGGCCGGCCGATCAGGTGCGCGCCGAAGCCGAGGCGATCCTTGCGGCAGCCGGACACACTGGCCGGCTGCAGATCCAGATCTCGGAGAACGTGCCCCTGGAGGTGTGGCGCACCAGCTTCCCGGCCATCGCCGACGCCATTGACGCGTTCGGGGCGCCATAGGGGCAGAAACCTTCCCATTTCATCTCCCCGCGCTCCTTGTGCTATACTGCGGCCATGGATCCCAGGACGCTCCGGGTGTTGGAGTTCGATAAGATATGTCAGCGCCTGGCCGGTTACACCTCGTTTTCCCTTGGCCGGGAGCGGGCCCTGGCGCTCTTGCCCACCGATGATATCCGCCTGGCTCAAGAATGGCAGGCCGAGACCCGCGAGGCACGGCGGCTACTGGAGGAAAAGAGCGACCTCTTCATAGGAGGGGTGCACGACTTGCGCCCCCTGGTCGAGCAGGCCGTGCGCAACAGCATCCTCCTCCCGGCCGATCTGCTGGCCATCCGCTACACTCTGCAGCGCGCGCATGTCTTGCAACGCAGCCTGTCCCGGCTGGCCGACCAGTTCCCCCACGTGGCAGACGTGGCGCTCCGTATGGCCCCCCCACAGGTGGTAGTAGACGAGATCGGGCGTTGCATTGACGAGCGCGGGGAGGTGCTGGACAGCGCCAGCGAAGCTCTGGCGCGCATCCGCCGCGAGCTACGCCTCGCCCACAGCCGGCTGATGGAGCGCCTGCAGCGCATTGTCGCCGCGCCTGAAAATGCCCCCTTCCTCCAGGAGCCGATCATCACCCAGCGCCAGGGTCGCTACGTGATCCCCCTGCGCGCGGAGTGCAAAGGCCGCATCCCAGGGCTGATCCACGATCAGTCGGGCAGCGGCGCTACCCTCTTTATCGAGCCGCTGGCTGTGGTGGACCTGAATAACCAGTGGCGAGAGGCGCAGTTGGCCGAAGAGGAAGAGATCCGCCGTATCCTGACGCACCTCACCGAACTGATCGCCGATCATGCCGATCCTATCCGGCGCACCGTAGAGGCCCTGGCCGACCTGGACCTGATCTTCGCCAAAGCGCGCTACGCCAATGACCTGCGCGCGGTCGAGCCGGAGCTTGTCCCCTGGCGCTCTCCGCAAAGCAGCCCGCAGCCGGCCAGAAGCAGGGGCCGGCGCCGCGCTGGCCAGGGGGCGCCATCTCAAGATAATGCTCTGCTCGAGGCAGGAACTGCCGCCACGGTTGTGCCGGCGCCGGAAACCCGGCTTTCAGAACCCCAGGTCGAGCACCCCGGCAGCACCATTCGTCTCCTTCAGGCACGGCACCCCCTGCTTGACCCGCGCACCGTCGTGCCGGTGGATATCTACCTGGACGACGACTACTTCATCGTCGTGATCACCGGCCCCAATACTGGTGGCAAAACTGTTACTTTGAAGACCACCGGCCTGCTGACGCTGATGGCCCAGGCCGGCCTGGCGATCCCCGCGGCCGAGGGTTCGGCCCTCTCTGTTTTCGACCAGGTCTTTGCTGACATCGGCGACGAGCAGAGCATCGAACAGAACCTGTCCACCTTCTCGTCGCACATGACCCACATCATCGAGATCCTGGAACGGGCCGACTCGCGCTCCCTGGTGCTGCTGGACGAACTGGGAGCAGGTACCGACCCAGACGAGGGTGCGGCGCTGGCCCAGGCCCTCTTGAAAACGCTATTGGCCCGGCGCATCACCACCCTGGCGACGACCCATTACTCCGAACTGAAGGTCTTCGCCCACAACACGCCGTTTGTGGTCAATGCCAGTGTCGAGTTTGACATCGAGACCCTCAGCCCCACCTTCCAACTGAGCATCGGGCTCCCCGGCCGCTCCAACGCTTTTGCCATTGCCCGCCGGCTGGGGCTGGCGCCGGAGATCGTGGCCCAGGCCGAGGCGTTGGTCTCGCCCCAGGCCCTGGAGGCCGAGGCCATGCTGGCCGAGATCAAACGGGCGCGCGAGGCCGCGTTGGCCGCCGAAGCCGAAGCCAAGCGGGCCCTGCGCCAGGCCGAGGCCCTCAACGCCGACTTGCGCTACCGGCTGGCCAGGGTTGAGGAGGAACGCCGGGCAGTGATCTCCGAGGCCCGAGCGCAGGCCCAGGCTGAACTGGCTGCCCTGCGCGCAGAGATTGGCCGGCTGCGCGAGCAACTGGCCGGCCTGGGCCTGCCAGCCCCAGAGGCCGGCCGCAGCCTGCACCAGGCCTGGCTGGCCGAGGCGGAAGCCGTGCTGGCCAGGCGCGAGCAGGAAGCGCGAGCCCTGCCAGCTATGGAAGTGCCGGCCCCACAGGTGGTTGAGGGCCCGCTCCAGGTTGGTGACAAGGTGTGGGTGCCTTCGCTGCAGACAATGGGCGAAGTGGTAGACGTGGACGACCAGGTAGTCGAGGTCAAGATCGGCTCCTTCCGCCTGAAGCTGGCCCCCAGCCGGGTCGAGTTGCGAGGGCGGGGTGGCCAGCCGGCTGTCCAGGCCCAGCCCGCCCCCACCGTCCCCAGGCCTCCCAGCCCAGGGATGGAACTGGACCTGCGCGGCCTGATGGTAGATGAGATGCTGGTGGAGCTGGACCGCTACCTGGATACGGCTTACCTGGCCGGGCTGCCCTGGGTGCGCATCATCCATGGCAAAGGTACCGGCGCCCTGCGCCAGGCCGTGCGCGAGGAGTTGCGCCATCATCCCCTGGTCAGCGAGTTCCGGCCCGGCGATGTCGGCGAGGGCGGGGACGGCGTGACGGTGGTCAAGCTTGTGCAGCGGTAGCCGACGCCGGCAGGTTGGCGAGGTCCTTTTCCCCAGGAGCAGTTCTGTGGGCAGGAAGCGTGTCCGGGGGGTGGTCCAGATCCTGGTCAGCGTGCTGTTGTTGGGTTTGGTGTTGCGTCAGGTGCGATGGGCAGAGGCGTGGGCCCTGTTGCGCCAGATGGACCTGCGCTGGCTGGGCGTGGCGTGGGGGCTGTTCCTGTGCGGGCTGGTCGTGCGGGCAGTGCGCTGGCAGATCTTGTTAGGGGCACTGGGTGTTCATCGCCCACTGCGAGAGCTGGTAAGCTGGTATTTTGTAGGCGGCTTTTTCAATGTGATCCTGCCTACCGGCTTTGGCGGGGATGCGGTGCGGGTGGTGGAGCTGGGACAGGATACCAGCCGCCTGGGCACGGTGCTGAATAGCGTGATCGTCGAGCGCTATCTGGGGCTGATGGTGTTGCTGGCGATGGGATTGCTGGCGGCGCTGGTGCGACCTGCGGTCGCCCCGCCGGCTACCGTCATCATGATGGCTGCCCTGCTGGTGGGGGGGCTGTGTATGGCCTGGCTGCTGCGCGCGGGATGGCGGCCGCGACAACAAGGGCCTGGCAGCCGGCTGGCGCGATGGCTGCGGTGGCCAGAGCTGGTGCTGGCAGTTGCGCCGTACAGCCGAGGGGTTCTGGCGCGCGCGGCGGGAGCCTCCCTGGCATTCAACCTGCTGCAGATTGCCTGGAATGTGACGCTTGGCCTGGGGGTGGGCCTGCACCTGCCTGTGACGACCTATCTGCTCTGCGTGCCACTGACCGCGGTAGCATTGCTGTTGCCGGCCTTCGGCGGGCTGGGCGTGCGCGAGCTGAGCTATGTGGGGCTGTTCAGCAGCGTTGGTGTGGCGCCGGCCAGGGCCCTGGCCCTCTCGCTGGGGGTCTATCTGATCACCGTGGCCAGCGGGCTGGTGGGCGGAGTGATATACCTGGTGGGGGGTATCCGGCGCACATCCTGAGCGGCCCCAATACGGTTACAAACGACATGACGTCTGGCGATCAACTCTTGTCCCCTGAGCTTTCTATCGTGATCCCCCTCCACAACGAGGCGGAGAGCATCGAACCCCTCTACGCGGAGCTGAGCGCCGTGCTGGAAGGGCTTGGCCGGCCGTATGAAGTGATCGTGGTGGACGACGGCAGCCAGGATGGCAGCTTTGAACGCCTGAGGGAGATCCATCAACGCGACCCGCGCTGGCAGGTGATCCGCTTCCGGCGCAACTTCGGACAAACGGCTGCCTTCTCGGCCGGCTTCGCCGCCGCGCGCGGCGAGATCGTCATAACCAGCGACGCGGACCTGCAAAATGACCCGCGCGATATCCCCAGATTGCTGGAGAAGATGGCCGAAGGCTACGACATTGTCAGCGGCTGGCGGGTGCAGCGCAAGGAGCCGTTCCTGAGCCGACGCCTGCCTTCGCTGATCGCCAATCGCATGATCTCCAATGCCACAGGGGTAGTCCTGCACGACTACGGGTGCTCGCTGAAAGCCTACCGCCGCGAAGTGATCAAACAGGTGCGCCTCTATGGGGAGTTGCACCGTTTCCTGCCCGCCATTGCGAGCTGGATGGGGGTGCGCGTGGCCGAGGTGCCGGTGAACGACCGGCCCCGCGCCTTCGGCAGCAGCAAGTACGGCATCAGCCGCACCTTCAAGGTCCTGCTAGACCTGATCACGGTGCGTTTTCTGCTGGGGTATGCGACCCGCCCGTTGCACATTTTCGGGGGCGTGGGCCTGGCGCTGGGCTTCATCGGCGTGGTGATCGGCAGCTACCTGGTATATGTCAAGCTTGTCCTGGGGCAGAATATCGGCAGCCGGCCTCTGCTCCTGTTGGCAGTGTTGCTGGTCGTCCTGGGGGTGCAGATGATCAGCATGGGCCTCCTGGCCGAGATGGTCATGCGCACCTATCACGAGGTGCAGGACAAGCCGATCTACGCCATCCGGGAGTGGTTGGGGCGCCCACAATCTTCCCCTCGGGACGTGGCCCTCGTCCTGCGGCCGGGGAGAGAGGAGAAGGAATAGGTTTTGCGGCGGCCGAAGGCCGCCGCCCAAAAACCCCTCATAATCCCCCTCTCCCCTTGGCCTGCAGCCAGGGAAGAGGGAGGGCACAAGGGGGTGAGGGGCAGAAAGCGTTGACCTATTTTGAACCATCCCTTGATGAAGTACACGGGTCGCGGATCTCCCCGTTTATTCCCATGCTCGAAAGGACATACTGATGAACCGACGCCTGGTATTGGAGCGATTGCGCCAGAATCACAGCCTGGAACACGCCACCATGACCCTGCTCAGCCGCCGGCTACCAGCCATCCAGTTGATGGCCCATAGCGACCTGGATGGGTTTGTGGTGTATGGAAAAGTGGACACCGCCACTCTGCAGGCTGCGGCTGAGGAAGCACTGGCCCGCCTGCAAGCCGGCGAAGCCGAGCTGGCCTTGCACCCGAACTGTGGCACCAATCTGGTGACGGCCGGCGTGTTGAGTGGCCTGGCTGCCTTCCTGGCCGGGAGCGGCCGACGTCGTTCACTGTGGGATCGGGTGCCCAGCGCTATCCTGGGCGCTACCCTGGCGCTGATCTGTGCTGTGCCCCTGGGCCGCTGGGTGCAGGCCCGCATCACCACCACCCCCAACCTGGCCGGGGTTCGCATTGCCTCAGTGGAGCAGATCGGACAGGGCTCGGCCCCCCGCCATCGGGTGAGGATAGAGAGCGACAGGGAACGGCAGAGGATTGTGTATTGATCACCCTGATCCACGGTCCGGCTGAACTGTTACGGGCGGAAGCGCTGGCCGAGCTGCGCGCCTCCGTTGCTGCCGACCCGGCCCTGGCGGAACTGAACACCGTTTACCTGGACGGCCGGCAGGTGAGCCTGGCTGAGCTGCGCAACGCCAGCGATACCCTGCCTTTCCTGGCTGAGCGGCGCCTGGTGATCGTGGAGGGCCTGCTCAAGCGGCTGGCTGCATCTTCCAGAAAGCCCGGGGTGGCTCCAGACCTGGAGAGCGCGGCGGAGGTGGCTGAGGACGCGGAGATGGTGCCCGCTGCGCCTCGCGGGCAGACGGAAACGCTGCTGGCCTACCTTCGGCAGGTGCCGGAAAGCACCGAGCTTGTGTTGGTCGAGGATGAGGTTATACAGAGTGGTCCTGTCCTGCGCCAGCTCCTGGAGCTCCAACGGGAGGGGCGGGCGCATATCATCGCGTGTCAGAATCCCAAGAAGAGCGACCTGCCGGCCTGGATCCGGGCGCGGGCCCAGAAGCACCGCGTGACCCTCGACGCCGCTGCCGTGGCCGAGCTGGCCGAATTCGTGGGCGATGACCTGCGCCAGCTCGATCAGGAGCTGATCAAGCTGGCCGACTATGCGGCGGCCTCATCCGGCAGGGCTGGCGGCCGACGCACGGTGACGCGCGACGATGTGCGCCGGCTCGTGCCGGCCACCCGGGCAGCGAGCGTCTTCGAGCTGGTAGATGCGTTGGGGCAGGGGAATGCTGCGGCCGCCGCCCGCCTGCTCCAGCACGCACTGGACAGGGATGGTGAACCACCCCTGCGCCTCCTGGTTATGATTGCCCGCCAGTACCGGCTGCTGATCCAGGCCAAGGCCCTCCAGGCCCAGGGCCTGAAGCCAGCAGACATCGCCCGGGAACTGGGCGTACCCGATTGGACGGCGCCCAGGCTGCTGGCCCAGGCCGCGCGACACAGCTTCGAGCGCCTGACTTTGGCCCTGGAGCGCATCCTGGCCGCCGACGAGGGCATCAAGACCGGGAAGGTCGGTGAACGCGAGGCGATGGACATCCTGCTGGCCGAGCTTCTGAAAAGCCAGTGAAGAGCTGTCCAAGGCCATCCCGCTGCTTTCCAAAACCGTAGGGCGAGAGTAACTATTCATAAGCGTAACAGCAGGGGCCGGCGAAGGCCGACCAACGGCCTGTGGCCCACAAAGGGTGACTTCCAGTCACCGCTGAGTAGTTACGGGCGAGATCAATCTCGCCCTACGGTTGGCTGGGCTTCCGCAACTCCCACCAGGAAGTGGTGCGGCAGGATGTTAGGAGCCGGGACGAGCCGCAATGCCACGCCGTCACCAGCAGGCAGCGAGACAACGAGCTGCTCCTCCTGGCCTAGCAGCGCCGGGTTGACATAGCAGACGTCAGGCACTACCCCAAACTTCTCCGCATAACGTTTGGCTGCTTCAACCACCTTGACCGCCAGGGGCCGATCCCGACGATCATCGAACCACAGCAGACCCGTTCGCATACCGCTTCCCTCCTAACGACAGCTACCCTACTGGCATCAAGTTAACGGTCAAAGCTCCCCTCCCCTGCTGCGCCCCCTCTGGGGGCTGGTGGGGGAGGGTGGCCGTAGGCCGGGTGGAGGCCTCCGCCGCGCCTCTGCAGAGTTATGGGTTGGCCCCCACCCTGACCCCTCACAAGTGTAGGTTTTTGCCAGAAGGCCCGGACGTGAACGTCCGGGCTGAAAGAGCAAAGCCCTGCGGGCTAAGTATCCAGCCCCGAAGGCCTCGGCCAGGAGGCATTTTGGGCCTTTCAAACGCCACTCCGCTCCGCTTCGTGGCTTACTACGAGCGTTTTTCAAACAAGCTCTAACTTGATGCCAATACCAATGACAGTTACCCTCTCGACTACCACCATTGTGCGGATGCCGCCTTGGCCCCAGCGCCTGACCGCCCTGGCCGGGCTGGCCAGCAGCCCATACGGGCTACTGGTGGCCCGCACGGGCTACTGGTGGCCCGTATGGGCTACTGGTGGCCCGCACGGGCTACAAGGGGTAGCGCGGCGCATGTCGCCAGCGGGCGCAGAGGCGGTCAAACCAGCCCGGCCCACGCTGCAGCCGCCAACGCCGCTCCCTTGCATGCCACGCCAACACGAAGCGGCCCCGCGCGGTGCGCACCCGGCACACCCGCTCGCCCCTGCAGGTCCTGACACCCTCAACACCCAGCACCCTCACCCAACGGCCCCGCCACCGAAAAGCCTGTGGATAGAAGCCGTCAGGGGCAAGGGCAACCTCCAGGCTGTCACGATCATCGGCCACGGTGTTTCCTCCACGCCAAGGCATTGGATTAGCCCCAGTCTTCGTCGTCGCCCACCACGCGCAGCCGGCGCAGGCCGGCCTCCAGCATGGGCTCGGATGGGGGCGGGGGCAAGGGGAGTTGCTGATTGCGCTGACCGAGAAGATCGGCCGGGTTGAGCACGATCACCGGAGGCTGTGGCAACGTGGGCTGCTGCCAGGACCGGGAATCCTGGCTCCACCCCTCGCGCCTTTCACGGCGCAACAGAGCAACCAGCAGCACGCTGGTGGGCACGCTGGCTGCCACCCCAACCGCCACGCCGATCACCACAGCCATGGCATCCGTGCTCATGCGCTGGCCTACGATGAACGCCAGCGTGACGCCAAAGCCCAGTGCCAGGGGCACGATGGCCTTTTTCATCACCCGTTGCTCCTCCGCAGAAGGCGCAAGAGCGGCCGCGCGTGATGCGTGCCCTCCCCTGCGCCATCAGTCCCGTCCCCAGGGCCGGGTTGCGGCTTCTCCGTCTCCCCTTCCTGGGGACGCCCGGTGGCCGGCAGTGCCAGGTCCCAGTGCCGCCGACGCCGGCCGCCGGCGCAGATATGACGAGCCACAGCCGCCAGCTCGTGCTGGCTCACATAGGCCGCCTGGAAGCGGACGACCTGCCCTTTGGCCACCAGCAGAAAGTCGCCACGGCCCAGCAACCGCTCAGCCTCTGTGCCGGGGATTCCGGCGGCGATCCTGGCTTCTTCGGCGCTCACCACGCTGCCCACCAGGCGCACCGGGAAGTTGGCCTTTACGTCCCCACCCACCAGCGCGGCCGAGGGCCGCTGCGTGGCCGCGATGACATGGAGGCCTGCCTCGCGGCCGCGCTGCGTGAGCCTGGTCAGCGCCTCGGCCACCGCTTTGCCCCCCACCGCCAGCAGGTCGGCCAGCTCGTCAATGGCGACCACGATGCGCGGCAGCGCGCTGTGGACTGCATCGCGCCGTGCCATCTCGGCGAGAAGCTCGTTCAGCACGGCCTCCGCGCGCTGGATGTCTCGCACTACCCCGTAGCCGCGCCACACGTGGGGCAGGCTGGCCAGCCCAGCACTCCCATCCCCTGCCGAGCGCGCATCCAGACCGTAGCCCTTGGGGTCAATGAGCACCATCTGCAGGTGGCCCGGATGGTTGAACATGGCCAGTGACAGGAGCAGAGTCCGCAGCAGAACCGTCTTGCCGCTGCCGGTTGTGCCAGCCAGCAGGACATGGGCCACATCAGGGCTGTCAAGGCGCAGCAGGAGGGGCACGCCTCCTTCGTCTACGCCCAACACCGCACAGTACGGTGGCACCGAGGGCAGCTTAGAGCACAGGGAGAGGAGCTGCACAGTGCGCGGGACATCGCGCGGCACTTCGACGTGCAGCACGCCACCCTCCCTGTACACGCGCGTGGAGCGCGCGCCCAGCGAAAAGGCCAGCTCCTCGGCAAGACTGCTGACCTTGTTCAGCCGCGTTCCCAGCGCGGTGGTGACGTCGAAGCGGACGAAGCGAGGGGTGACCGTCGCCTGCCAGACGCGTGCCGGCACCTTGTGGGCGCTCAGTACTTCCTCGATGCGAGCTGCCTGCAGTTCGTACTTGCGAGTCATGCCACACCTCCAGCCAGACCCGTGGGCTTGCACTGCGGTGGTAGAACATGTGTTCGGGTATATCATAGCAGAACATGTGTTCTTTGTCAAGTCCCATTTTGCGGTTTCGCCAGGCCCCTACCCTGCTACTTGCCGGGACGGTTATCTTGGTGCTAAACTGAGGGGTAACTATTCAGCGGTGACTGGAAGGGCCACGCCGAGGGCTCGCCCGAGGCGTCACCCTTTTTTGAGCCTGCGGCCGGAGGTCGGCCTTCGCCAACCTCTCTCATGATGCATATATGAGGTGTCGGCGGAGGCCGACACCCCTCGGGCCGAGCCCTTCGGGGCAAGGCCTGGCACGAAGTGCCCAGAAGGGGCGATTTCAATCGGCCTGAGTAGTTACACTCAGGGGTAGCCGGGAGCCCGCATACAGCCACCTGCCTGGCGCAGGACCGCTGACTAAGGAGCAAGTTTGTGTCGCACGGTCGCTACTTCATTGGCACGTCGGGTTGGATCTACCAGCACTGGCGTGGGGTGTTCTATCCCACAGAGCTATCTCAGAAGGACTGGTTCCAGCACTACGCCCGCCACTTCGCAACGGTGGAGATCAACTACTCTTTCTACCGCCTGCCCTCCGAGGATGCTTTCGATCAGTGGCGCCAGCAGGCGCCGCCCGGCTTTGTCTACGCGCTCAAGGCCAACCGCTACCTGAGCCACGTCAAGCGTCTCAAGGACGCGGAGGAGCCTCTCGAGCGGTTTCTGACACGGGCCCGGCGCCTGGGCGACTGCCTGGGGCCAATACTTTACCAGTTGCCGCCGGGGTGGAACGTCAACCTGGAACGGTTGGAGGCCTTCGCCAGGCTCCTCCCTGCTGATCTCATCCATGTGTTCGAGTTTCGGGACCCGAGCTGGCTGATCGAACCGGTCTTCGATCTCCTGAGCAGGCACAACCTCGCCTTCTGCATTATGAGCATGCCAGGGATACAGTGTCCCGTTCTGGCCACCAGCAAGGTGGTCTACGTGCGCATGCACGGCTCCAGGATCCTCTATGGCAGCCGGTACAGCCGCTCCGAGCTGGCTGAATGGGCCAGCTATTTGCAGCATTTCCTGGCCGAAGGCCGCGATGTTTATGTTTACTTCAATAACGACGCCCTCGGCTTCGCTGTAGAAAATGCCGTGGAGCTGCGCGAGATGTTAGAAGTGGGGCGATGAGGACGATTTATTCTGAGCCAATGGGCAAAGAAGAGGTGAATCCACTGGCGGCTTTTCCTCCGCAGGTCTGGAAGACTACACGGCCGGCGCCGCGGCTGGCCCAGTATAGGCAGTGGCTGCTCGAGATGGACCGCCAGCGCCAGGTAGATGTCGAGCGCGCCCGCTACACAACTCAGAGCTACCGCAGCACCGAGGGACTGCCCATGCCGGTCCGCCGCGGGCGCATGCTGCTCGACCTGGTACGCCAGATGAGCATTGCCATCTATCCCCACGAACTGATCGTGGGCAATCGCTCGCTCCTGCCGCGCATGGGGGTGATCGCGCCCGAAGGGGCAGTGGACTGGGTAGACCGCGAGCTGGAGACCCTACCCACCCGGCCCCAAGACAGGTTCCAGATCAGCCAGGAGCAGATCAGGGAGCTGAGGGAGGAGGTCTTCCCGTACTGGCGCGGCAGAACCCTGGAGGACATCGTGGCAGCGCGCTTGCCCGCCGACGTGAAGACGGCCACGCGCGGCAAAGTGTTTACCCTCAACCAGACCGATCACGCCCAGGGGCACATCCTGCCTGATGTGGAGAACTGGCTCCGGCTGGGCGTGATCGGGTTGCGCGAAAAGGTGTTGGCGGCCCGCGCCCGACCTGAGGCTCAGTCGCCGGAGCAGCAGGCTTTCTACGATGCAACGTTGATCGCTTTACAGGCGGCCCACGAGTTCATGATGCGCTACGCCAACCTGGCGCTGGAGTTGGCCCGGCAGGCCGGCGATCAGCAACGGCGTAACGAACTCAAACAGATCGCAGAGATCTGTCGCTGGGTATCTGAGCAACCGCCGCGCGACTTCTGGGAGGCGTTGCAGTCGCTCTGGTTCCTCTTCGTCCTCTTGCAGATTGAGTCGAATGCCAGCAGCTTCTCGCCCGGCCGCTTCGATCAGTACATGTTGCCGTACCTGGAGCGCGACCTGGCGTCGGGCCGGCTCACGTTGGAGGAAGCACAGACACTCCTGGAGCACCTGTGGCTCAAGTTCAACGAGATCGTCCTCTTGCGCAACAGCACGAGCGCTCGCTATTTTGCCGGCTTTCCTATCGGTTTCAACATCGTTGTGGGCGGGCAACTCCCCGATGGCCGCGACGCCACCAACATCCTGAGCTACATGTGTCTGCGCGCCCAGGCAGATATCGGCCTGACCCAGCCGAACCTCTCCATCCGCATCCACCGGAACAGCCCAGAGGAGTTTCTCATGGCCGCCTCGTCGGTGATCAGCCGCGGGGGAGGCATGCCCCAGGTCTTCAACGACGAGGTGATCATTCCCGGCCAGCTCCGCCGCGGGGTGGCCCGGGAGGATGCCATGAACTACGCAGTGGTGGGGTGTGTCGAGCTGTCCATCCCGGGCAAGGCCCTGGGCTGGAGCGACGCAGCCATGTTCAACATGACGCGGGTGTTGGAGCTCACCCTCTTCGGGGGCAGAGACCCCCAGACGGGCGAGCCGATTGGCCTGCCGACCCAGTGCCTGGATGAGATGAGATCTTTCGAGGAGCTGGAAAGGGCCTACGATCGGCAACTGGCTCACTTTGTGGCGCTGATGGTCAAGGGGTGTAACGTAGTGGACCAGGCCCACGCTGAGCTCCTGCCGTCCCCCTTCCTGTCGCTGGTGGTGTCCGATTGCATCGAGCGCGGGAGGGACGTCACTGCGGGCGGGGCGCGCTACAACTTCTCGGGTGTCCAGGGGGTGCAGGTGGCCAATGTGGCCGATAGCCTGGCTGCCGTGCGGCAGGCCATCTTTGAGGAGAAATGGCTTGCGCCTGGGGAGCTGCTTCACGCGCTGCGCTGCAATTTTGAGGGCTACGAGGCACTGCGCCAGCGGCTGATCCACCGCGCGGCCAAGTATGGCAACGACGACGACCGGGTAGACTCCCTGGCGCAGAAGTGGGCTGGCCGCTACAGCGAGCTGGTGGCGCAGTATCCTACGATCCGCGGGGGCACCTACCAGCCTGGCTTCTATACAGTCTCCGCCCACGTGCCGATGGGCTGGAACGTGGGAGCGACGCCCGATGGCCGGCTGGCCGGCACGCCGCTGGCCGATGGAGGCCTGTCGCCCATGGCCGGGCGGGATCGCAAGGGGCCGACTGCCGTGCTCCGCTCGGTGAGCAAGATCAACCTGGAGCTGGCCTCCAATGGCACCTTGCTCAACATGAAGTTCCTGCCGTCGTTCTTCGCTGGCGAAGAGGCACTGCGGCGCTTTGTGGCCTTCCTGCGCACCTTCTGTCGCCTGAAAATCCCCCACGTCCAGTTCAACGTGGTCTCTGGCGAGACATTGCGCCAGGCGCAGGCTCACCCGGAAGAGTATCGCCACCTGGTAGTGCGGGTGGCCGGCTACAGCGCCTACTTCACAGAGCTGGATCGGGAATTGCAGGAGGAAATCATCCAGCGCACCGAGTTCGCTCACGTATGAGCAGGTAGCTCACGTCTAGGACGAGCTATCGCCCGGAAATCAATCTCTGGGCCATGAAGCGGAAAAGAAGACAAGCAGTGAGTGTGACGGGGGCCCTGACGTTACACCTGGCTCGCTTGCAGATGAGATGTAAAGGAGTATACTCTGCTGTAACTATTCAGCGGTGACTGGAAGTCACCCTTTTTGGGCCTGCGGCCAGAGGTCGGCCTTCGCCGACCTCTCTCATGATGCATACATGAAGGGTGTCGGCGGAGGCCGACACCCGGCACGAAGTGCCCAGGAAGGGCGATCTCAATCGGCCTGAATAGTTACCGCCTTGCTATAGCCCCTTTTCACAGATCACTTTAGAAGGAGGATCCAGGAACATGTTAGGCCGCTCTTCTCTTCATCGGTTGATGGCCGTTCTGGCTATCGTTGCCCTGCTTGCACTGAGCAGTTGTGTGCCCCCGACCGCGCCGGCAGTGCCAGGCGCTGCCACGGCACCTGCACCTGAAAAGGGCCGCGCCCCTCTGACCCTCACCATCGCTCAGACCACCGACCCCGGCACGGCCGATCCCCAACTGACCACCGAGGAGTACTTCCTGCCACTCAACATTTACGACCGTCTGGTAGAGGCCGTGACCACAGCACCCGGCCAATCGGAGCTCGTCCCGGGCCTGGCCGAGAGCTGGGACATCTCTGAAGACGGCCTGGTTTACACCTTCCACCTGCGCAAGGGAGTGAAATTCCATAACGGCGACACCCTGACCGCAGATGACGTAATCTACACCTTCGACCGCATGCTCAACCCGGCCACCAAGGCCCTGAACACCGATTTCTTCGACATGATCGCCGGTGCACAGGAGCGGATGGAGGGCAAAGCGGACACCACCAGCGGCCTCAAGAAGATTGACGACTACACCGTGGAGATCACCCTGGCCGCGCCCTTCGCACCATTCCTGGCCAACCTGGCCACCCCAGCCGGAGCGATCTTCCCCAAGAAGTACGCCGAAGAGGTAGGCGCAGACTTCGGCATCAAACCGATCGGTACCGGCCCGTTCAAGCTGGACAAATGGGTCTACAACAGCGTACTTGAGCTGTCCGCGTTTGACGACTACTTCCGGGGCCGGGCCAAATTCGACAAGCTCATCATGAGGATCGTCCCCGAGCCACAGACACAGGCCCTGATGTTCCGCAAGGGCGAGCTGGACGTCTTTGACCTGGACTACGCGCCTTCCCAGATCCCCGAATTCAGGAACGACCCCCAATGGAAAGACCACATCGTCAGCGGGCCGCGGGTTGGCACCTACTACATGAGCATCAATCAACTGATCCCGCCCTTCGACAACCCCAAGGTGCGCGAGGCGATGATGTATGCCATTGACCGGCAGACGTTGATTGACAAGTTGTACTACGGCACCGGCATCCCGGCCAAAGGGATCCTGGCCCCGGGCCTGGCCGGCTACAACCCTGACCTGCCAGGCTTCCCATACGATCCTGAGAAGGCCAAAGCCTTGTTGGCCGAGGCCGGCTTCCCGGATGGCTTCGAGATGACCATCTATCAGACGGTCAACTCCCCCAGCACCCTCAAGATCAACGAGGCGATCCAGGCTATGCTGGCTCAGGTGGGCATCAAAGCCGAGATCAAGCAACTCGACGATGCAGCCTTCTTCGGCACACGTAAGGAAGGTAAGCTGGGCAGCTATGTCAGCAGTTGGTCAGCCGACTATAACGACCCTGACAACTTCATCTACACGTTCTTCGCAGCCCGCAACAGTGTCGCGCGCTCCTGGAACTACCAGAACAAGGCTGTCCAGGAACAACTGGAGAAGGCCCGCGCCATGACAGACATGGCAGCGCGCTATAAGCTCTATCAGGAGATCGAGAAGACGATCGTCTATGAAGACTTCGCCTTCATCCCACTCTTCCACCTGGAGCACCTCTTCGTCGTGAACCCCAAGGTGAAGAACTTCAAGGTCTCCTGGAACGGCTGGAGCAACATGCCTTACTATGGCATCGAGATAGTTGAATAGTAACTATTCAGCGGTGACTGGAAGTCACCCTTTTGGGGCCTGCGGCCAGTGGTCGGCCTTCGCCGACCACTCTATACATTCATGAAGGGTGTCTGCGGAGGCCGACACCCGGCACGAAGTGCCCAGGAGGGACGATTTCAATCGGCCTGAATAGTTACGTTGAATAGTGCGAGAGCGTACCTGAGCATGGGTACGTTAGCCAGGCCTCTGAATTACAGGAGTTACGCACTTTAGGGCGTATCGCCCCATCTCCCTACCCCCTTCCCCGCCTTGCGGGGAAGGGGGATCGAGGTTAAGTGTATTCTGGGCGGCAAAGCCGCCCAGAATACACTTTTCACAGGATTCCCCCGCCCCCGATTGGGGGTGGGGGTACAGCGTAGTGCAACTGCGTAACTCCTGTGAATTAACGCTGCCCCCGGCTCCTCTGTGCAAAGCCGGGGGCAGCGTCATGCGCCTCACTTGTGTCCAATCTTTGAGGAGCCATGCTGAGATATATCGCCAATCGCCTTCTGCAGGCCATCCCGGTCATCCTGGGAACAACGTTCCTTACCTTCTTCCTCCTGGAGGTTGTACCAGGCGATCCGGTGGCGTTGATGATGCGAGAGCATATTGACCCTGATGTGGTCGAACGCGTGCGCAAGCAGATGCACCTGGATGATCCCTGGCCCCAACGCTACGTGCGCTATCTGTGGGATGTGCTCCATGGCGACTTCGGTGTGTCTTACAAGATCAAACGGAGCGTTGGTGAGCTGCTGGTTGATGCCTTTCCCAAGACCCTGGCCCTGACTGCCGCCGCGCTCCTCTTTGCCTGGGGCGTAGGCATCCCGGCCGGGATCATCGCCGCCCTTAAGCACTATTCGACCCCTGACTACCTGGCTACCATCTTTGCCCTGTTGGGGGTGTCGGTGCCTGTCTTCTGGTCGGGGCTTGTGTTCCAACTGGTGTTCGGCTGGAAGCTGGGCCTGCTGCCCATCTCTGGCTACGGCAGCGCGGTACACCTGATCATGCCCGGCATCGTATTGGGATGGTCTTCGGCCGCCGTCATCGCCAGGCTCACCCGCGCCAGCCTGCTGGAGGTTATGGGTTCAGATTACATCCGCACAGCCAGGGCCAAAGGGCTGCGGGAGTGGTTGATCCTCACCCGCCACGCCCTCAAGAACTCACTCCTCCCCGTGGTTACCATCATGGCGATCCAGGTCGCCGATCTGCTCTCCGGAGCTGTAATTACGGAAAGTGTCTTCGGGATACCAGGGATTGGCCGGGTCTCCGTGGGCGCGATCCAAAACCGGGACTCCCCACTGCTGCAGGGCTCCGTGATCTTGGCCGTGTTCCTTGTCGTGCTGGGCAACCTGGTCGCCGACCTCAGCTATGCCTATCTGGACCCGCGCATCCGCTATGAATAACTCGTCTGCATCCCCGCACGGCACCTTTGAAGCTGTGCCCATTCGACAGGTTTCCTTTGGGCAAGATATCCGGCGTCGGTTCCAGCGTAATCGGCTGGCTCTGGCCGGCACAGGAATCGTGGCATTGCTCTGCTTCTGCGCGGCTTTCGCGCCCCTCATCGCGCCCTATGACCCGGTCCATGTGGATCTGGACCATCAGTTCATGCCACCTTCGGCGCGCTACCCCTTTGGCACCGATTTCTACGGCCGCGACCTGTTGAGCCGGGTGATCTTCGGAGCGCGCATCTCCCTGCTGATCGGCCTGATCCCTTCAGCCATCTCCATGATCATTGGTTCTGTGCTGGGGGTATTGAGTGCCTTCTACAGTGGGTGGCTGGATACTCTGATCATGCGTGTGGCGGATGTGGTCCTGGCGTTCCCTTCGATCATCCTGGCGATGGTCGTCACCTACACCCTGGGTGCATCTCTGTTCACCCTTTTCATCGCGCTCAGTGTGGTGGGCTGGGCCGGCGCGGCGAGGGTGGTGCGTTCGCAGGCGCTCTCGCTCAAGGAACGCGACTTTATCATCGCATGCCGGGCGGTAGGGGTTGGCAATGGCCGCATTATGCTGCGCCACATCATCCCCAACTGCATTGCTCCGATCCTGGTCCTCTTGACCCTCAATATTCCTCAGGCGATCATGGCCGAGGCCGGCTTGAGCTTCCTGGGGGTCGGCGCGCAGCCGCCCACCCCTAGCTGGGGCTTGATGGTCAACGAGGCTCAGCAATATCTGTTTTCGGCGCCTTGGGCCTCTATCTTACCTGGCCTGGCTATTCTGCTGACGGTTTTGGGGTTCAACTTCGTGGGCGATGGCCTGCGCGATGCTATTGATCCTTATTTGAAGGGCAAGATGTGAGTTTTGTGAGAAACCCACAGGCTGAAGCCTGCGCTACAGAGTAAGATGTGAGTTTTGTGAGAAACCAACAGGCTGAAGCCTGCGCTACAGGGCAAGATGTGAGTTTTGCGAGAGACCAACAGGCTGAAGCCTGCAGTACACAGAGGATAAGTATGGCATTACCCAGTCGAGATGAAGCATGGAAGTTAGTTTGCGAATGGATCCAGAGCGACAGCCTGCGCAAGCATCTGCTGGCTGTCGAGGCCGGCGTGCGTGCTTACGCGCGGCGCTTCGGCGCCGACGAGGAATTGTGGGGGGTGACCGCGCTCCTGCACGACCTGGATTTCGAACGCTACCCCGATATGTCCGACCCGGTGAATGGGCATCCGCGCACCGCGCTACGGCTCTTCCGCGAGTGGGGTTACCCGCAAGAGATGATTGATGCCGTGGCCGGACACGCTTCCTTTCTCGGCGTGCCGCGTACCAGCCGCCTGGCCCAGGCCCTCTACGCCACCGATGAACTGACCGGCCTGATCATGGCCGTGGCCTATGTGCGCCCCACCAAAGACATCCGCGATGTGCAAGTCAATTCGGTGAAGAAGAAGTGGAAGGACAAACTCTTCGCCGCCGCGGTCAACCGTGCAGACATTGAACAAGGCGCAGCGGAGCTGGGGGTGGATCTCTGGGAGCATGTAGGGGTGGTGTTAGAAGCCATGCAGGGGATCGCCGCCGAGTTGGGGCTGGATGGCCGGCTGGCTGCCAGGCCCTGAACGCAACGGGGCTGGGGGCACGAGAGGAGGGGCGAGTAGCCCGGAAGCGCTCCAAAGTCCTAGAGCGTGTCTGAGAGTTCGTTCGTAGTCAATATGCCAAGATGGGGAAGGGCGAGGGCTAACAGTACCTCGCCCTTCTCTGTGGTATAGGCCCAAGAACGGGTGGCGGCCTTAGACAACCATCCCAGAATACGTTATAATGTGGATGAATTCATGGCACACCCCAGTCATCCCCTCATCAGGAGAGTGATTCCCGGAAAGGGGATGGGCAGGGGTATGTGGAGGTGATCATGTACAGAGCCCCGCGCGGCACTCAAGATATCCTGCCCACCGAGCGCCCTTTCTGGCGCTACGTTACCGAAGAGATGCACAGTGTGGCAGCCCTCTTTGGCTACCAGCAGATTGACACACCGATCTTCGAAGAGACCGGGCTCTTTGTGCGCAGTGTGGGCGAGGGCACCGATATCGTGGACAAGGAGATGTACTCTTTCCAGGACAAGGGTGGGGATGAAATCACCCTGCGCCCCGAGTTCACGGCTGGGGTGATGCGGGCCTACATCGAGAACGGCATGCACGTCTGGCCACAGCCGGTCAAGCTCTATTCCATCGGGCCCATCTTCCGCTACGAACGGCCCCAGGCAGGTCGTTTCCGCCAGCATCACCAGTTCAACGTCGAGGCGTTGGGAGAGATGGACCCGGCCGTGGACCTGGAGGTGATGTCGGTCGCCTGGACCCTTCTCACCCGGCTGGGCTTTCGCGGCCTGGCCTTCCAGTTGAACTCCACCGGATGCCCCAGATGCCGGCCAGCATACCGGGCAGAGCTGGTCAAGTACTTCCAGGCCCACGAGGACAAGCTCAACGACGTGGACCGCCGGCGCCTGGCGATCAACCCGCTGCGGCTGCTGGACTCCAAGGAGGAGGCGGCGCAACCACTGCTAGATGCTGCGCCCCATAGTGCCGACTACCTGTGCACGGAATGCGCCGAGCATCTGCGGACCCTGCGCACTTACCTGGAGGCCCTGGATATGCCTTACACCATCAACTACCGGCTGGTGCGGGGCCTGGATTACTACACCAAGACGGTGTTTGAGATTTGGGCAGAGGGGATTGGTGCCCAGGCGGCGATATGCGGCGGCGGCCGTTACGATGGCCTCATCCAGGCGTTGGGTGGCCCGCCCACGCCTGGGGTCGGCTTTGCCATGGGTATTGAGCGGGTGATCCTCAGCCTCAAGGAGCAGGGGATCACCCCGCCTCCTTTGCCAGCGCCCCAGGTGCAGGTGTCACCGGTGGGCAACTCAGCGCGGGTGCCTGCCGTCCGGCTAGCGCACCAGTTGCGAGCCGCAGGGATCGGCACCCTGCTGGCTTTCGGCAACCGCAGCCTGAAAGCCCAGCTCAAGAGCGCTGATCGGGCCGGCGTCCGCTTTGTGCTGATCCTTGGCGACGAGGAGTTAGCTGCGGGCACGGTAGGGGTGCGCGAGATGGCCACGGGCCAGCAAACGCCTGTGCCCCTGGCCGATATCGTCGGATGGCTACAGATACGATTGTAGCAAGTAATGGGGATAGCCTATGGACCTGCGTGATTATCCTAGGCCACCGGGCGATACAGGTATTGGTGTGCATTGGAATGCCGGCTTCCCGGCCGCGATCGGCCTGGGCCAGATCCGCGACATCTGGCTACCCGAGCTGATCGCCATGGGGGTCAAGTGGGTCAAGATTACCCGGCACGACGGTGGGCTGGAGTTCTGCGAATTATTACTGAAGCACGACATCATGCCCATCGTGCGGCTGTATCGGCCCCGGCCGAACCCAGGCACCCTCGACGAAGAGACCTTGCGCATGGTCAGCAACTATGTAGCGGCCGGCGTGCGCTATTTCGAATTCAACAACGAACCTGATCTCCCAGCCGAGTGGCAGAACGGCTTTGTCCCGCCCGATGCACCCCAGATCGTTGCCCACAACGCCATCACTGATATGGAGGCCATTCTCGAGCGCGGAGGATACCCTGGCATCCCTGCCCTGGCCGTGGGCACCAAGTGGGACCTGGTAGGCGAGATCTGCCGGCTGGGGCGCCGCGATTTGCTGGCAGAACCCGTATGGCAGGCAATCCACAACTATTCTCTCAACCATCCCCTTGACTATCCTTATGACCCGGGCAACCAGCAGGGCGCGCCCTACACGCGCGAGTTCTACGATCGCCTGGCGCAAGAGCAATGGGGGGGCGATGCGTGGGGCGGCTGGAGCCTGGAGCGGGTCAACCAGGAACGCCGCGAGCATGCCAATCCCGGCGCCACGGCCTTCGACGATCCCTCCTGCTGGCGCGCGTACGAGCGCTATGACAAGCTGATCCGCGACCAGATTGGCCGTTCCCTACCCATCCTGTCCACCGAAAATGGGTACGTCGTCGGCGAGCGGCCCGACCCGCGCTACCCGGCCACCACGCCCCAACTGCATATGGCTCAGACGCTGGAAGCCTGCCGGATCATGATGGGGACCAGCAGCCGCTTCGATCACGCGCCAGATTACTACTTCTGCACCGCGTTCTGGCTGTTGGGCAATTACACCCTGGGGCACTGGGCTCCGCAATGGGAAGGCCAGGCCTGGTACAGCGCGCGTTGGCCTGGAGGCCAGTTGCCCATCGTGGCAGCCCTGAAGGCAGAACCCAAACAGGCGCGTGTCTGGCGCGGTGATGCCGGGGTGGCCGGCCGGGTGAGCGGCACTCTCAAAGGCGGTGCCAATCTCCCCATCAAGCTGCAAAGGGCCGACGGCTGGAACCTGACCACCAGGGCCGACAGCCAGGGCCGCTATGAGTTCCTGGACGTGCCGCTGGGCACGTACACGGTTGCCCTGGCCCTTGACTTCGCACAGGAAGAGGAAACCCCTCCGGGTCAGATGGTCAGCCTGACCCGAGAGCGGCCGGCAGCCACGGCCAACTTCGACCTGAGCGGCATCACGATCATCATTGCGGAAAGCGTGCTGCGCGGGGTAGTGCGTGGAGGCGCGGGGATGCACTTGAGGCTGACGCGGCCGGCCGATGGCTGGCAACAGGAACTCATCATCCCCGCGGATGGCAGCTATCGGTTCGATCGCCTGCCGGCCGGGACCTATATGCTGAGCCTGGAGGAGGCACAGGTAGCCAGGGCTGGCATCGAGCTGGATGGCCGCAGCGAGGCGGTAGTTGACCTGGCAGTCCCTGGCTGGGGCTGGGAGGCCAGCGATGGCGGGCCCAGCCCAGGCTTTGGGGTTGTGCGTTGCCGGGTAGCAGGCCGGAGCGGGCTGCCCGTGCGGATTCGGGCTACCGGATGGTCTGGCATAAGCCTGCGCACGGGCAGCAAACCCGAGTATGGCCCCGATGTCTGCGAGTTCGCGCCCCTGGGGGCCGGCACTTATACTATCCAACCGGAAGGGCTTAACGTCCAGGCCCAGATCACCCTGGATGGCCGGCGGGTGATCTGGGTAACTTTCAACGAAATCACAGCCGAGCTGCCCCAGCAAAGCGTCATCGCCGGGACTATTACCAACGGCGCGGGCCTGATCGTCCGCCTCCTGCGCGCGGGCTCCACTGAGCCAATTGCCACCGTTCAGGCCGATAAGGAGGGGCGGTACTCCTTCACGGGCCTGCCGGCCGGCTTCTATACGATCCAGGTGGTGGCAGATGGACCAGAAGGCAGGGTGGCCGGGCAGCGCTCCGATATCGTCGTGGATGGCACCAACCAGGCCCAGGCCGATTTTGCCTTGCCGCCTCCGAGCGCCAGATGGCGCTGGGAAGTTGAGGACGGCGGTCCTGGGCATGGCTTCTCCCTGGTGCGTTGCCAGGTGGCTGGCCAGCCCGGGCGGGATGTGCGGCTTTGGGCCTCGGGTTGGAGCGGGATCACCCAGCGCACGGGCAGCAAGCCGGAATACGGGCCTGATGTCTGCGAGTTTGCGCCTCTGGGGCCCGGCATCTACTTTGTGGCGCCGCAAGGGCTGGAGGCTCAGGCCGAAGTGCACCTGAAGCAGAACCAACTGGCCTGGGTCCGCTTCCGTCCGCCCACCCTGATACCCGAACCAGAACCTGTGGTTCCCGAGCCATCACCGGCCGAGCCGCAGGGGCCCGAACCTGCACCCCCCGCCGAAGCTGGACTCAGCACTATCGGCGGCGCGGTCGTGAACGGCGAGGGGCTTCAAGTCGTGCTTTCCGGGCCTGCAGGTGAACGCCGTGTGTCTGTGACCAATGGCCGCTACAGTTTCGACGGCCTCCCTGCCGGCACCTATCGCGTGGCGGTCCTGGCAGCCGATCCTGCTCAGGGTGAGGCGGCCGTGCGCGAGGAGGTCACCGTGGATGGCCTGCATCCGGTGATCGTGGATTTCGTCATCGTCACAGCGCCCGGGGCTGGCAGCAGGATCTGGGGCCGGGTGCGGGGCGGCGCGGGCAGGATAGTCGCGCTCGAGGGTCCCCTCCCTCCAGGCTGGCACGATCCCGAGGCAGGGGGCGAGGTCACGGCCGAGGTGCGCACGACCACCGTCGGCCCCGATGAGCTATATAGCTTCAGCGGGCTGCCGGCCGGCATCTACCGGGCCATCGTCCAGGACACCGACCCCCCTACCGGGATCACCCAGTTTCAGGCCGGCATCGAGCTGGATGGGCTCAACAGCGTCCAGGTGGACTTCGACCTGGACGCCCTGGGGCCCGGCAAGACCATCGAGCACTACCTGCTGGTCGGCAGCACCGCCCGTTCGCGCGAGGATTTTCTGGCCGCGTTGCAATACGTCGCCCGTTTTCAACCTGTCGTCGGCACCGATGAAGTAGCAGCTCGCCAGGCTCGCCATGTGACGATCCTGGGGGGCGTCAGCGCGGTGAGTGCACTGGTCGAACAAGGGCTGCGGATGAGCGGCTGTCAGGTCCAGCGCATCGAGGCAGACTTCGCAGAAAAGCTGGGGCAGTTACTGAATGATGACCGGCCCTACTGAGCCTATGAACCCTTCGATTCCCAGGCGCATCGGGCTTCTGCATCACCCGAAGAAACCCGAATCTCTTGTTCTCGCCGCAGAGATGGCGGATTTCCTGGAAAGCCACGGTTGCACGGTCTGGACTGGCTCGGCCTGGGACGAGCCGGCGGCACTGGCCAGGGTGGCAGAGCTCGATTTGCTGATCACCCTGGGCGGAGACGGGACGGTATTGCGCGCCGCACGCATGGGCAGTTGCTACAACGTGCCGATCCTGGGGGTGAAGCTGGGCCGCGTCAGTTTCCTGGCGGAAGTGCATCCCGATAACTGGCGCAAGCCGTTGACCCAGCTCCTGAGCGGCGACTTCTGGCTGGAGGAGCGAATGCTCCTGGACGTCGCGGTGGCACGTGGGGGCGAGCCACCGGTGAACCACTCTTACCTGGCGCTCAACGACGTGGTGGTGAGCCGCGGCAGCCTGGCCCGCATGATCATCGTGAACGCCTGGGTGGATCAGAACTTCCTTACCAGCTATCGAGCAGATGGCGTGATCGTGGCCACCCCGACCGGATGCACAGGCTACGCGATGGCTGCTGGCGGCCCGATCCTGCCCCCGGAGCTGAGAAATATCCTGTTGCTGCCCATCTGCCCGCACTTGAGCCTGAACCGTGCCGTAGTGCTTTCTGAGGGCTCGACCGTTTCGCTGCAAGTGAAGGCGGATTACCCTGCCATCCTGACCGTGGATGGGCAGTTCGAGATCACCCTGGCCGAGGAGGACCGCGTCGAGGTGTGCGCCAGCCAATATGTCAGCCGCTTCCTGCACACACAGGACCGCGCTTATTTCTACCGCACCTTGATGGAACGGCTGCGTTGGGAGGTGTGAGGTCTCCAACAGGCGTCGCCAGCTGCAGAGCCAGCCTGCTCGCCCCACCGGCACAAAGTGCCCAGGAGGGGCGATTTCAATCGGCCTGAATAGTTACACTGACACTATGACATCCAAATCCATGACCTTAACTGACCGCCTGCCGGCCACGTTTGCCTCCTTGCGCTATCCCAACTATCGTCGCTGGTTCATCGGCCAGGCACTCTCGTTGATGGGCACCTGGATGCAATCGGTGGCCCAGGGATGGTTGGTCTACCAACTGACAGGCTCGAAACTGGCGTTGGGCACCATCTCGTTCGCTGGCTCGATCCCGACCTTCTTCCTGATGTTGCCGGCCGGCGCACTGGCTGATCGTATCCCGCGGCGGAGGATGCTGCTCATCACCCAGAGCACCATGATGGCCCTGGCATTTGTCCTGACGATCCTCACAGCGACTGGCATCCTGCAAGTCTGGCACATTGCACTGCTGGCCTTTCTGCTGGGGATCGCGAATTCGTTCGATGCGCCGGCCCGTCAGGCGTTGGCTGTAGAGATGGTCGAAGACCGGCGCGATCTGCAGAATGCGATCGGCCTCAACTCGACCATGTTCAACCTGGCGCGGGTGGTGGGGCCGGCTGTCGGGGGGCTGGTATTGGCCAGCCTGGGTGCCACGTGGTGCTTCGCCCTCAACGGCCTGAGTTTTGGCGCTGTGCTGATCGCCCTGGCCGGCATGCGGCTCCCTGAGCAGGCTAATGTGTTGCATAGCGGCCGACTGATGAGCCAGGTCGGCGTGGGGCTGCGTTACGTACGGCAGCACAAAGAGATACGCGCCATCGTGGCCCTGGTGGCAGTGTCGGGGCTGTTTGGGATGTCGTATGCTGTCTTGCTGCCGGCCTATGCCGTGGATATATTACATGTTGGGGAGGCTGGCCTGGGCGGCCTGAACGCTGCTGTGGGCGTGGGTGCTCTATTTGGCGCGCTGATCGTGGCCACCCTCAGCCGCTCACAGCGCAAAGGGATCCAGCTCGCGGCCGGCAGCTTCATCTTCCCGGCCGCCCTGATCTGCTTTGCCTTCTCGCGCTCCTTTGCCTGGTCGTCCTTCTTCCTGGCCCTGGCCGGCTTTGGATTCGTCAGCCAAAACTCTACCAGCAACACCATTGTCCAGAGCCTGGTGCCCGACGACCTGCGTGGCCGGGTAATGGGGATTTATTCGTTGATGTTCTTCGGCTCCACGCCGTTCGGTTCGCTGCTGGCCGGCAGCGTGGCCCAGGCGTGGGGCCCCGTGGGCAGCGTGCTCCTCGGTGCCGGCATCACCTTGCTCTTCGCGCTGTTCATTTTCCTGCACGTGCCGTCACTCCGGCACGTTGCTGCCTGACCAGAATAACCAAGTTGCCATGTTGCAAGAACTGCGTATCCGTAACCTGGCCATTATTGACGAGCTGGACCTGACCTTTGGCCCCGGCTTCAATGTGCTGACCGGCGAGACCGGCGCCGGCAAGTCCATCATCATTGATGCTCTGGGCCTGCTCCTGGGCGACCGGGCTTCCCAAGAGATTGTACGGGCCGGCGCCGACCGCACGGAGATCGAAGGCACCTTCTTGCTCAGCCCCCGGCTGGCAGCCCGTCTGGCCCCCCTGCTCGCCGAACACGGCCTGGAGGGGGACGATCCCCACGTGTTGGTGCTGGCGCGCGAGGTGCGTGCCGAGGGCCGCTCGGTAGCACGCGTCAACGGCCGCGCGGTCAACATCGCCCTTCTGAGCGAGATCGGCGGACAATTGGTTGACATCCACGGCCAGAGCGAGCACCTGTCACTGCTGCGCGAACGTCAACACATTATCTTGCTGGACCGCTACGCCGGGCTCGAGGAGCAGGTCGCCCGCATGGCCGAGCTCGTGCGCCGGCAGCGTGAGGTTCGGCGTGCCCTGGAGACCTTGCGCCGCGACGAGCGCGAACGCGCCCGCCGCATTGACCTGCTTTCCTATCAGGTACAGGAGATCCGCAGCGCCCGCCTGCGGCCGGGGGAACTGGAAGAGCTGGAGATAGAGCGTCAGCGCCTGGCCAACGCCGAACAGTTGGCCTCATTGAGCGAAGAGGTTGGCCTGCTGTTGCAGGGAGAAGACCCGGAGCGGATTGGCGCGCTGGATGCCCTGGGCGCAGCCCAGCAGGCCCTGACCCGGCTGGCCCGCATTGACCCGGGCGCCACCCACCTGGTCGAGCAGCTTGGTGAAGCAGTGGCCCTGCTGGACGACCTGGCGCGCGAACTGACCCACTACCGCGACACCATCGAGTTCAATCCCCGCCGCCTGCAGCAGATCGAGGACCGCCTGCACCTGATCCATACCCTGCAGCGGAAGTACGGCGATACTATCGAGGAAATCATGGCCTACGGAGAGCGCGCGGCCCAAGAGCTGGAGACGATCACCCACGCCGAGGAGCACATCGAGGAGCTGGAGGCAGAGGAGGAAAGCTTGCTCACGGCCATTGGCGACCTGGGGGCCGAGCTCTCCGCCGCTCGCCGCAGCGCCGGCCAGCGCATGGCCCGGGCCATCGAGGCCGAACTGGCCGACCTGCAAATGGCCCGCGCGCGCTTCGGGGTGGAGATCACCTGGCAGGCCGACCCGGCCGGCGCGATCGTCAGCGAGGCAGCCGCGGCCATGGCAGGCGAACCTCCGGGCCGCTATGCCTTCGACAGCCACGGGCTCGACAATGTTGTCTTCCTTGTCTCGGCCAACCCAGGCGAGCCGCTGCGCCCCCTGGCCAGGGTCGCCTCGGGCGGCGAGACTTCGCGCCTGATGCTGGCCCTCAAGACCGTGCTGGGCCGCGCGGACGAGACCCCTACCCTGATCTTCGACGAGATTGACCAGGGGATCGGCGGCCGGGTGGGAGGTACTGTGGGCCGTAAGCTGTGGGGGCTAACCGTCCGCAATGGCGAAGGGGAACAGGTCAGGCACCAGGTCCTGTGCATTACGCATCTCCCACAACTGGCTGCCTACGGTGACGTGCACTTCTACGTCTCCAAGCACATCGTCGGCCAGCGCACGGTGACCACCGCCCAGGCACTGGATGGTGAAGCGCGCGTGGCCGAGCTGGCACGCATGTTGGGCTCCGATTCGGAGGCTGGGCGGGCCAGTGTGGCCGAGATGATGGCTGCTGTGGCAGAGGTGAAGGGACAATCGAAGTCCGCATGCCAAGGCTCCTCCCCCACCTGCGACAGATAAGTACCAGCCTGGCTCGCTTCGGACGCCCTCGTGCCGGGCAGGGCGGATCGCTTCACGAGCGCGAACTGTGGCTGGCGTTGCTGTTGGCCATCCCGGCACTTCTGCCCCTGGCTGCTCCCGGTTACTTTTTCCATGCCCATGACGCCCGGCACAGCGTATTCTTCCTGGTCGAGTTCGACCAGGCCATCCGGGATGGGGTATGGTGGCCGACCTGGGCGCCGGATCAGGCCGTCGGGTTCGGCTATCCGCTGTGGCTGCTGTACGCACCTCTAGCCTATTTCATCGCTGAGCTGTTCCACCTGATAGGGCTGGGGTTCACTGCGGCGGTGAAGGCCACCTGGGCCGCTGCCTTTGTGGTCGGAGGGGTGGGCGCATATCGGCTGGCGCGGCGCTGGTGGGGGCCGGCCGCAGGGCTGATCGCCAGCCTGACCTATACCTATGCGCCCTACCACCTGGTCCAGATCTATGTGCGGGCAGCCCTGGCCGAGTTCGTCGCGTTGGCCTGGTTCCCCTGGGTCCTGTTGGCGTTGGCCAGCCTGTGGGAAGAGCCGCGGCCATGGCGAGCCGGCCTGGCGAGCCTGGGGCTGGCAGCCCTCCTGCTTACCCATACTGTCTCCGCCCTGGTGTTCATCCCCCTGCTGGTCGCCTTCCTGTTACTTCGGTTCCTGCACACCTGGCGTGCCGGCCACCCGCGAGATGCTGCCGGGAAGCAGGTATCATTGGCCCCAGGGGAGAGCGTAGGCCTCAGCCGGCGGGCGGTGTGGAGCGCGGGCAGCCTGGCCCTGGGGGGGCTGCTGGCCGCCATCTTCCTCCTGCCCATGGTCTTGGAGCGGCGCTTTGTGAGCGAGGCCCAATGGGTCCACGCCACCTACGACTATAGTCTGCACTTCGTCTATCCCGGCCAATTGTTCAGCCCGTTTTGGGGGTTTGGCTATTCGGTGGAAGGGGCAAAGGATGCCATGAGTTTCCAGTTGGGCCTGCTGCCCTTGGTGGCCGCCACGGCAGGCACCATCGCTGCGCTGGCCGGCCCCCTGCCACGGCGGGCCGAAGCCCTCTTCCTGGCCGGAACCAGCGCGATCGCCATCCTGGCCATGATGCCCATCACCCAGCCGGCCTGGGCCGCCCTGCCCCTGGTGAGCCTGATCCAGTTCCCCTGGCGCCTGCTAGGATTGACTGCCGTGACCCTGGCACTGCTGGCAGGGGCCGGGATCGCCTGGCTCGAAGGGCAGGGTGCCACCTCGACCCAAGTCGGCCCCTACACCTGCCTGTTGGCCCTGGCTGTCGTGGCTGCCGCCTTCCCCTACACCTGGCCCGAGCTGCTGCCTGTACGGCCCGCAGACGAGACCCCGCGCGCGGTGGTTGAGTTCGAGATCGAATACCCTGACATGCGTGGGATGACCCGCTGGTCGGAACGCCTGCCCACCGATGCCGACTCGCCGCTGATAGCCCAATACCTGGCTGGGGAGCCACTGCGCCGGGCTGCCATCATCGCCGGCGAAGGAAGAATCCTCAGCCAGCGCAGCGCAGGTGCTTCAGCCTATGCCCACGTCCTGGCCGAAACCCCGGTCCGGCTCCGCTTTTACACCTACTACTTCCCCGGCTGGCAGGCTACGGTCAACGGCCAGCCATGGACGATAACGGCCGATCCGCCCAACGGCCTGATCGGGCTTGACCTGCCGGCAGGGGAGCATGAAGTGCGCCTGCGCTTTGGGTCCACCCCTCTGCGTCGCGCCGCGGGGTTCATCTCGGGCTTTGCGGCAATTGTGTGGCTGGGATTGATGGTGGCCGACAGGGCCCCCCGACCGGGCAGCCATTTGCCCTCTGGTGGGCCATGTGGTAGAATCAAAGCCGTATGAGCGAGCCCGATATACCCTCGTCACGCTACGGTCGTGAGCGGTTATGTCCCCACTGTGGGACCCGGGTAGCCCAGCGAGCCCATACCTGTTTCTTCTGCGGCGCGCCGCTGGATGCCGGCCTGCGGCGCCGCCCTACGATCCCCTGGGTTAACCTCCTGGTATTCGCCCTCGTCGGTGCTATCATAGTCTTCTGGTGGACACGGGAGCCGCCCTCCCAGGAGGCGTTCGAGGCGAGCCAGGCCAAAGCAGGGGTTGGAGGCTCATCTGCACAGCTTATGATTGCCGAGGCCCCAGCGCCTCCTACTGTTGCACCCTCGTCAACCCCTACCGTTGAGCCCACAGCAACCCCCTTGCCTACAGCTACGGCGCTCCCCACACCCATTCGCTACAAAGTTCAGCCAGGCGACACCCTTCAACTGATTGCCGGCCTCTACGGCTGTACCGTCAAAGCGATCATTGAGGCTAACGGACTGAGCGCCGACGGCTTCATTCGCGCTGGCGACGAACTGCTGATCCCCGCAACGGAGGGCAGCGCCGCTCCCGCAGCTTCTCCCACAGCTTCTGGGGGCACGCTTGTATATGCCGTTCAGCCCGGGGATACACTATACTCCATCGCCATGCGCTTTGGCTCGCGTGTGGATTGGATTGCAGCAGCCAATAACCTGAAGGTCACCGACCTGTTGCAGATCAATCAGTCGCTGCTCGTGCCCCTCAGCCCGAACACGCCCACCCCTACGCCTACTCCCTCCCCATCACCCACGCCAACAGAAGGGCCGCGCTATTCCGCGCCCGACCTGCTGCTGCCGGCCGACGGCGACATCGTGAGCGGGGTGGACGAGGTGCTCCTCAGTTGGGCTTCGGTAGGGGTCCTGGAGCAGGACGAGTGGTATGTGGTGAAGGTAGAGGTTGTGGGCGGCGCCCAGCCCAGCCTGTCCTTCTGGACCAAGGGGACTTCCTGGCGCCTGACTCCCGATTATCGGCTCCCTGGCCAGGCAGTGACCGAGTTTGCCTGGCAGGTCCAGGTATTCACCGGCTCCCCCGAACAGCCGGGGGTGCCGTCCAGTCCGCCCAGCGCGCTGCGACACTTCACCTGGCAGTGACACGCCTGGCGTATACCCCGTAAAAGTTCAGGTTGCCCTCGTACCCATCCGCGAAGAAGGTATCCACGGTCTCCAGCCCGGCCCGCGCAGCCAGCCCATTCAGGGCCTCTGGCTCGATGAAAGCACAGTAACGCCGGCCGGCCCTTCCTTCGCCCCAGCTCACCAGATAATCCCCCGGCTCTAGCTGGTCCGCGCTCAGCCCGACGGTCTCCCAGGGCAGGATCCGGCTGCGCAGCCGTGGCGAGGTCATGAATTGCCAGGTGGTGAGGATCAGGAGGCCGCCGGGGCCAAGAAGTCCAGCGCAATCGGCCACGAAGCGAGCCCGGTTAGTGGCCCCAGGGATGTGGTGCAGAACTGCCAGGGCCAGGATGACGTCAGGGGCGAGACCGCCCAAGGCAGCGGGCCAGGCCGGGTCAAGCAGGTCGGCCAGCACGAAGCGCGCCACAATCCCTGATAGCGCCCCTGCTGCTTCCTCGGCGACGGCGAGCAGCGCAGGGCTGGCATCCACGCCCACATAGGTGCCATGCCAACCATGGCCGGCCAGGAAGGTCAGCAGGCGCCCATTGCCACAGCCCAGGTCCAGCACGTTGGCAGCAGGGCGAAGATGGGGTAAAATACGGTGGAACCCTGGCGGCCAACTGCGCCGCGTGCGGGCGAAATCGGTAGCGAATTCGGCATAGAAAGCGCGATTGAGCTCGGCCAATATCGCGCAGGTCTTGGCATCCATGGTGGATCAGCTCTGCTTGGAAACCGAAACAGCCGGCCGGGAATGGCAACCCCGCGGCCGGGACTTCGACGCCTGGCAGCACCGGGAGACGCTTCTGGCCATTTTTCAGGCGGTCCGGCAAGCGTCTACTTGGGATCGCGACTCCCTGACGCGCATCTTAGCACAGCACCCCAGGGACAGCAAAGGCTACTTCTCGAAAATTGAGCTGGTGAGGGCCTACGCCCAGTTGACAGCAGCCGGGGAACTGCCCTTCGAGCGAGCAGTGCTGCGCCGCCTTCAGATGAAGCCGATCCGTACAGCTTCAGGGGTCGCGCCGGTGACAGTGCTGACCAAGCCGGCACCCTGCCCTGGTCGTTGCATCTTCTGTCCCGACGCGCAGGGGATGCCGAAGAGCTATCTGCCTGATGAGCCGGCGGCGCGCCGCGCTGCCCAACACGACTTCGACCCCTATCGCCAGGTCCGCAGTCGGCTGGAAACCTTGGAAGGCATGGGCCACACCGCCGAGAAGGTGGAACTGCTGATCCTGGGTGGCACCTGGAGCGCTTATCCCCCCGCTTACCGCGAATGGTTTGTTCAGCGCTGCCTGGACGCGCTGAACGGCTTCGATGCCCCAACCCTTGAGCTGGCCCAGAGCAGCAACGAGACGGCCACGCATCGCAATGTCGGCCTGGTAATCGAGACCCGACCTGACCTGGTGACCCCGGCCGAACTACGTCATCTGCGCCAACTGGGCGTTACCAAGGTACAATTGGGCGTGCAGAGCCTGGACGACCGCATCCTGGCCCTCAACCAGCGTGGCCATGACGTGGCGGCAACGCGGCAGGCAGCGGCATTGCTGCGCAGTGCCGGGTTCAAGCTGCTCTTCCACTGGATGCCTAACCTGTATGGGGCAACCCCCGCCTCAGATCGGGAGGACTTCGCCCGGCTCTGGTCTGACCCGGCGCTGCGGCCGGATGAGCTGAAGATCTACCCGTGCTCCATCGTGGCCGGCACTGAGCTCTTTCGCCTGTGGCAGGCCGGTGCGTACCGGCCATATAGCGACGACGAGCTGATCGCACTGGTTGCCGATTGTAAGGCGACTATCCCCCCTTACTGCCGGGTCAACCGGGTTTTCCGCGACATCCCGGCCGACGACATCGTGGCTGGCGTCAAGAGCTCCAATCTGCGCCAACTGGTCCACGCGCGCATGGCCGAAACCGGGCAGGTCTGTCATTGCATTCGCTGCCGAGAGGTGCGCGGGGTGCCTATCTCTGAGGACGACATCCGCCTGGTAGTGCACTCCTATGACACCGATACCAGCCAGGAGCAATTCCTGAGCTACGAAACGCGAGAGGGACGCCTGGCTGCCTTCCTGCGCCTTTCCTTGCCCCGGCCCGAGGTGACCGCTGTCAGGGAAGTATGCGATGCCCTGCCCGAGCTGCACGGCGCGGCCATCATCCGCGAGTTGCATGTATATGGCCCGGCGCTGGGCATCGGGAACGTCAGCGATGGCGAGGCACAACATCGAGGCCTGGGCCGCCGCCTGGTGGCCGAGGCACGGCAAAGGGCCCGGGCAGCCGGCTACGCGCGGCTGGCCGTCATCTCGGCTATCGGCACCCGTCGTTACTACGAGGCACTGGGCTTCGGGCGGGGTGAGTTCTATCTATCCGTGGCCCTTGGCCTGCGGCCAGGGGAGAGGGGGGAATAAGAGGGGGTTGTTGCGGCGGCGGCCAAAGGCCGCCGCCGCAAAAACCCTTTTCTCCCCTCCCCTGCCGCCAAAGGCGAGGGGGGGTGGTCGGCCTTCGCCGACCTCTCTCATGATGCACACATGAAGGGTGTCGGCGTAGAGGCGATCCGGCGGATCGCCAATAGGCATCAATTTAAGGGGCGGGCGATTGGAAATCGCACCGGGTAGCCGAAGGCAATGCCTTCGGCTACCCGCGTACGGGCGCGGCAGGGGAGGGTGACCCCACCCGGCCTGCGGCCACCCTCCCAGCCCTCGCAAGCAGGAAGCTGGGAGAACATGCAGACGGGACCTATGACCGTTAACTTGATGCCCATAGGGCGATTTCAATCGGCCTGAATATACGTTCAGGACAAGGTGGTATAAGGTAAAGCGATGGCAACACCGAACCTCTTTACCCCCATACGGCTGCGCGGCGTCGTCGCGCGCAACCGGCTCTGGATCTCACCGATGTGCCAATATTCGGTTTTCAGTGAGGACGGCGTGCCCACTGACTGGCATCTGGTCCATCTGGGCAGCCGCGCGGTGGGCGGCGCAGGTCTGATCATCGTTGAGGCCACAGCAGTTGAGCCGCGCGGCCGCATCAGCGCGCGCGATCTGGGGCTGTGGAACGATGCCCAGGCCGAGGGGTTCGTGCGCATCGTACGCTTTCTGGCCAGCCAGGGCGCGATCCCGGCCGTCCAGCTAGCCCATGCCGGCCGCAAAGCCGGGGTGCCTGGCGCAGTGGGCCCCAGTGCCCTGGCGTTCTCCTCGGATTACCCCGTGCCCCACGCCATGACCAAGGGAGATATCTCGGAAGTGGTGCGGGCCTTTCGTGATGCGGCCGGCCGGGCCGAAGAAGCTGGCTTTCAGGCTCTCGAGATCCATTCGGCCCACGGCTACCTGCTGCACCAGTTCCTCTCCCCGATCAGCAACCAGCGCACGGATGCTTATGGCGGCAGCTTTGCTAACCGCATCCGGCTGCTGATGGAAGTGGTGCGCGCAGTGCGGGGGGTCTGGCCCGAACGGTTGCCCCTCTTCGTGCGCATCAGCGCCACCGACTGGCTTCCGCGCGGCTGGGATGTAGAGCAGAGTGTGGAGCTGGCTCGCTGTCTGAAGGGAGAAGGCGTGGACCTGGTGGATGTATCCTCCGGAGGCATCTCGCCTGACCAGCAGGTGCAGACTGGGCCTGGTTACCAGGTCCCCTTTGCCGAACGCATCCGCCGGGAGGCTGGCATCGCCACCGCGGCGGTAGGGCTGATCACCGAGGCCCGGCAGGCCGATGCCATTATCCGCGAGGGCCGGGCCGATGCAGTGCTGATCGGCCGTCAATCGCTGCGCGATCCCTACTGGCCGCTACGGGTTGCTCGCGAGCTGGGATACGAGACCGAGATCCCGTTCCAGTACGAGAGGGCCTGGTAGCGTGGCTGTTAGTGTAAGTCGGAGGTCATCGCAGTGGCCACCCAAGTGCGTCTGTTCGTCAGCGGCGGCCCGGACCAGGAGCCGGCGCGCGAATTGCTGGGCCGCGCCCTGGCCGAGTTGCCGGTCAACGTGGGGTGGGTGATCAAGCGCACCCCCAATATAGAAGCGGTGCCCGAGTGCCATCTCTTCATGTTGTTGATGGGGCCTGATATCTGGGCCCCGGTAGGTTTGGAGCTATGGTGGGCGCGGCGCACCGAAAAACCGATCCTGGCCTATCGGGCCAACGGAATGCATACACCTGCCGGCCAGGTCTTCCTGCAGGAGAACGCCCTCCTCGATTGGAAGGTGTACGGCGACCTGCCTGGCCTGCGCCGGGCCGTATTGCGGGACCTGAGCCGGTTCCTGATATCCCATGCCGACCGCTATGGCGTGACGGTCATGGA
>DAOTZS010000244.1:0-7963 GCA_034434335.1 Anaerolineae bacterium | reverse complement strand
GAGCCATTTCCGGCCCACGTGCGCAGCCATGAAGCGAGCTGTACCTCGTCCTTAGCAGATCCATCTTCTGGCCTGGAACTCTGCTGGTGCAAGCTGGTCTTGTCTAACTGTGTGCCTTCCAGGCGCGCAATCCGGTCAGCCGCGCGCAGGCCGTAGTAGGTGGCAGGGCCGCTTTCTATAGCTGCCTGCCAGGAACGCCGGGCAGCGTCTGGTTGGCCGGCCGCTGCCTGCGCCCGGCCCAGCCAGAAGTAGGCCACGGGGCGGGTCCAGGCCGGCAGGCTGTGCCCGGCACCGACTGTCCCTGATAGAGCCTCATTGGGCTGGACTTGCTCGCCGGCCATCTCCGCCCACACTTGAGCAGCACGATCCCAATCACCCAGGCGGAAGTAGATGAGCCCGGCAGCCTGATAGGCACGCCAGGCTTCATCGGCAGTCGGATAGCGACGCGCCAGCGCCAGATACGCTTCGGCCGCCAGCTTCAGCTCCCCAGCCTGCTCCTGAAGGTTGGCTGCCTGCCATAGCGCTGTCGGAGCCTGCGGGGCATCAGGGCGCCGACGGGCAAACTCGCGGTAGGTTGCTATGGCCGCCTCAGTCTGGCCAGCCCTGGCCTGGCTACGTGCCTTGGCCAGCCAGGCATTGGACCAGTGCGGGCTATCTGGGTATGTGGCGATGAGGTGGTCAAGTTCGGCAATGCCGCGGTGGGTTTGGCCCAGGGCCAGGTAGCTCAATCCCTTGTAGTACCATGCCGCGCCAGCCCGGCCTGTGGGATCTGCAGCCAGGCAGCGGTCGAAGGCGGCGATCGCCAACTGATACAGGCCGTTGTGATAGTCTACCACCCCGCGTTGGCACTCATCCACTGTCACGCCCGCGTCCAAAAGGGCAACCAGGGCTTTGTGGGCATAGGTGGTAGTCGGATCGGCATCCACGGCTGCCTGCCAGCGCCGTTTGGCCGAACCCATGTCCCCCGCTTCGGCCAGTGCCGAGCCGGCCAGCCACTGCATTTCGGCCGCCCAGGCGCCCGTGGTGGCTGTGCCCCGCAAGAGGTCGTACTGGCTGACCGCGGCGCGATAATCACCCTGAGCCCGTGCCAGCTCTGCCAGGTTGCGACGGATGGCCACAGTGGTGCTCCAATCGGGAGCTGTTTTCAGGGCCGCGCTATACGCCTGGGTCGCACCGGGCAGGTCGCCAGCGGCCCAGCGCACTCCCCCGATACGCTGCCATAGAAGGGAGCTAAGCTCCGGGGCCAGAGGCAGGGCAGCCTGGTAACTGGCCTCTGCTTCGGCCCACAGGCCCAGCCTGGCCAATGCCTCACCACGCAGGAGAAATGCCGGGGTGCGGTAAGGGCTGCCCTCTGGGGCTATAGCCAGCAATTGGGAGAGCACCGCCGATCCCTCGGCCGGCGCGTCGTCGCGCAGGTAGCACTGTGCCAGCCGATAGCGCGCCTCGGCCACCTCAAGGGTTCCTTGCTTGCTGTTGGGATCAGGATGCGTTGCGATGAGATCGGCGAACTCACGGCGGGCCTCGGCGCAGTTGCCAATGGATTGCAGCCAGCGCCCCTTCTCAAGGCGGGCAGAGACAGGAGGGGTGGGGGTTGGGGTCGCCGTGGCAGTAGGTGTCACCGTAGGGGTTGGGGTCGCCGTCGGCGCGGCGGTCCAGGTTGGTGTACAGGTAGGAGAGGGGCTGGGAGAAGGCTCTGGTAGCTGCGTCGCACGGGTCAGGCGCGCGGACTGAAAAAGCACAGTCTCCAGCGTAGCAGTTACGGCTGCTGTCTGCTGGCCTGCGGGGGCCGACTCATGTGCTGCCCGACCGCATCCTGCCAGCCAGAGCGCGATGAGCAGAAAGCCCGGCAGCAGGTATTGGCTCCACGGCCTTTGGCCCTGATGACACCGGCTGGAGATCATGGCCCTACAGGTCCCGCCTCTGAAATGCCCAGACAGCCGCCGCTAGAGCCGCGCCAGTGTAAATCAGCGTATACACTACCATCGCCGTGCTGGGCGCGCTGGCCGCGCCAAAGGGGGTAGCGTCCAGCCCAAGCTCACGCAGAAAGGGTGGTTGCATCAGATAGGCCGCGCGTTTCCACATAGCCTCGCTGGGCATGATCAGGCTGACGACGATGCCCATGTTCACGACTGCCTCATTACGCAGGTATGACCCTATCTGCTCCACCCATCCGGCGATGAACGCCAGGCCGTAGAGCATGAAGACCACCACACCGTTGGCTAGTGTGCTCAGCCTGGTGCCGCCGAGGATGGAGAGGGTGAGCACCACCAAGCCACCAAGCACGATCAGGCCGATACCCGCTGCAGGATGCGGGGGCAGATAACCTGTGATCTGCCAGACGATGGCGATCACAGCCAGGCTCATCAGGATGGCAAAAGCGCTCAGCATCAGGGCCAGGCCCAGCCATTTGCCCAACACAATCTCCCAGCGCCGCAGCGGCTTGGTGACGAGAGTGTGGATGGTGCCAGAACTGATCTCCCCCGCGATGGTGTCCACAGACGTGAGGACTGCGAGCATGACGACCAGAAAGTTCACCACATAGAGGCCGGCCAGGACAAAGAAGTTCACTGGTTCCAGGATTTGGGCGAGCGCGCTGGTCGGCGTGTGGCGTATCAGGTCGCGGTACATGAAGTGCAGGCCAACCGCATAGACCCCCAGAAAAGCCAATCCCATGAGGGCAGCCGCCCAAAACACCCGCCGACGTTGCGCTTCCAGAAAGCTCAGGCGAGCGATGTTGAGCACATTCATGGCTCCTCCGCCACAATGCGCACGAAGAGCTCCTCCAGAGAAGGGCGCCTGGGTACCAGCTCGTACAGCCGCGCGCCGCCCTGCACCAGCCACTCAGCGATGGCGGGCAAGGCATCCTCGCTACCGATGGCCAGGATAACCCGCTGACAACTTCCGTCATCCTGGCCAGCCGGCAGGGCTCCCGTAGCCGCTGCAGGTTGGAGGGGCTTGCCCCAACGGCTCAATCCCGACAACAGCTCCGACGTCAGGTTCCCTGCCCGCACCTCCACTTCCATCGCTCCCTGCGTTAACTGGTCCAGGGTACCCATGCGCAGAACCCGCCCAGCCTTGACGATAGCGACCCGATCACAAGTGACTTCCACTTCGCTCAGAAGGTGGGAATTAAGGAACACCGTCACACCTGCCTGACCCAGCTCGCGGATCAGGTCGCGCACTTCTCGCCGGCCCAGGGGGTCCAGACCTGAGGTAGGCTCATCAAGGAAGACAACCTGGGGATCATTCAGCAACGCCTGGGCCAGCCCAATGCGTTGGGCCATACCTTTGGAGAAGTTGCCCAGGCGCTGATTGGCCTGGTCGGCCAGGCCCACACGCGCCAGCAGCCGCGGGATCCGTTCCCGCCGTTCGGTGGCCGACAACCCATATAGCCGGCCATGTAAGTCCAGGAAATCACCGGCGGTCAGCCAGGGGTGAAAGCGGAAGTGCTCGGGCAGAAAGCCTATTTTGCGCATCGCGGCTGGCTCGCCAGGCCGATGCCCCAAGACCAACGCCTGTCCCGCCGTTGGGTACACCAGCCCTAACAGCATCTTGACCGTAGTTGTCTTCCCTGCGCCGTTGGGGCCCAGGAAGCCAAACACCTCTCCCCGTTCGACGGAGAGGGTGAGGCCCTCGACGGCTACAGTGCCATTGAACTCCTTACGCAAGTCAAGGGTCTCGATGGTAGGTGGCATGAGACTTCAGGGCGGTCAGCGCAGCGAATCTGCAATCTCGACGAGGAGCTTGGAGTCAAGATAGCGGCCGCTCACGGCGTACACAATACCGTCTCGCTGCCAGATCAGCATCCGGTCATAACCTCCATCTTCATGCGGGCTTGCCTCCAACAGCAGCCCCTCTGTGTCGTCAATGCTGATCTCGCGAAACTGAGCGACGTCGGTAGGCAACGGGATCACCACGGTCGTGGCCCAATCAATATGCCGCGCCATACGCCGGGCCTCTTCCTCGGGCAGGCCCAGGGCACGCAACCCCAGCTCGCCGAACGCCACCAGGTCTACGTCGGGAGTCAGCAATACTTCGGGGCTGGGTGCCTGCACAATGGTCAGACGGGCCGTCGCCAGGCGGTAGGACTGGGTAACTAGCGTCGGCAGGTCGAGGTCAATTGTTAACCGCTCCACATCAGGCAGGGTAGCATCGTTCACCTCCGCAGCAGTGAGCAGAGCCTGCAGCGTTGCCCGGTCCATCTCGTAGTGCAAAGCCGGTCCACGGGCAACTTCGAAACTGCTGAGGTATGCGTTGGCCGGCAGAGCGGTGGGAATCCGCACCGGAAAGCCAGCCAACGCGCTGGCCTCCGCGGCATCGGCAACCGGTTGCGGCTGCCCCTCCTCGCGCACCACAATCGGCTTGCCAAACGCGCCTTCGTCCAGCAGCTCAGCCAGGCTCTCCAGGCGCCCGGCCTGCTCTGGGTTGATAGGGATGACAGCAAACTTGCGTACCCGGAATACGCCCAGGAAGTCGGCTGCCGCACGGCGCACCGGCGCCATGGTGAACAGGGCTGCCACACATAGTAATGCCAGACAGCCCGCTATAATCAGTCGCCAGCGGCTCTCGGAAAACACAGGCTTGACCATCCTCAGAACCCTCCTTGGGCGCTTCACGCCCAGAAAAAGAAAAGCCTTCAATGCATTGCTCATCTAGAAGAGATGATTTCCCTGGCCTCAGCCGTTACGCCATCCCTCGAACGTCTGAGCCTCCAGCGTGCCATCCTCGCGCCTGGTGAGCTGGCGCACGCGCAGTTCGGCCCGGTCTAACAACGCGTTGCACTGCTCGGCCAACTGCGTACCGCGCTCAAAAAGGGCCAGCGACTCCTCCAGGGAAAGGTCGCCTGCCTCTAGCCGCCTTACCGTCTCTTCCAGCTCCCGATAGAGTTCCTCAAAAGAGCGCTCGCGCTCCTGGGTCATGCCGTATACCTCCTGCCTTCATCGAGCATGGCCAGGTAGTTATCCAGCGGGATATAGTTGGCCACGCTGTTGCCCGTGCCCAGGCAGTAGCCACCGCCTGGCAGACAGCGGTCGAGGGTCTGGCGCACCCGCTGCCGCACGGCGGCTTCATCCGCCCGGCAGAGGAAATCCACGTCAATGCCACCAAGGACCGCGATCCGATCCCCATACTTCTCCTTGGCCTCAATAACGGTCTCGATGGTATCCTCAAAGGAGTGCTTGGCGTCGATCTTCACATCGTCAATCAGATCGGGCATGATGGCCTTCAGGTTGCCGCAGGAATGTAGCAGATAGGGTCGGCCGGCTTCATGGGCCATCTGGGCCATCAGTTTATGGCCCGGCAGCACAAACTCGCGCAGGTCGCGTGGGCTGATCAGCGTGCCCGACCGAAAGCCCATATCATCGCTGCCCCAAATGATCTTCACCCGCTCGAACTGCAACATCCGGCGGATTACCACCCGGTACATCTCTATCAGCCGCTGACTGATGGCTGCGACCAGATCGCGCTGGTCGTAGAGGGCATAGCACAGCGTCTCGTAGCCCATCAGCCAGGTCAGGTACTCGGCGAAGTGAGCAAAACCGCCGCTGCCGATCACACACATGTCGGGGGGCAGATTGGCCTCAAACCATTCCAGACCGCGTGTGGAGGCCCGCTCAGGATCGGGCCAGGGGTAGCTCTCAAATTCCTGCCAGTTCGTAATAGGCCCGCGGTGCTCTTCCATGTAGGCACGACCGCCGGCCCGTTGCAGAGGCGCTGTATCATTGACAGCAGAGCGGTGCAAGGGCATCTCCATCCCTTCCAGCCCATACCTTACATAGTCGTATCCCAGAAAGCGCTGAATGGCCACCAGACGCTGCAGATCGAAGAACGGATCGGAGGGGTCCAGCCCTTCCAGCAGGCCATATCGCTCGCAGATGGCGTCCTGCACCTCCGCATCCATCAGCAACTCGATGAAGTGTACCCGACGCGGTGTCTCCTCGCGTCGAATACAGCGTACAAGACCTTCCCAGTCCGGCGTGATGGTGACAGCAAAAGGACTGCGCATAAAGCATGCCTCCACTTATGTAGGACGAACCTCAGCTCCAAATGTTCCATCGGCCACCCGCACCGCGATCTCATCGCCGGCCACCACATGGGCCACCGAGCTCACCACCCGTCCATCGGCCCGGGTGACGATAGCATAACCGCGGGTGAGAACTGCGGCCGGGTCCAGCGCGGTGAGGCGCAGGTGCTGTGCTTCCAGCCGTTGCCGCAGGTAGGCCAACCGGTTGACGATGGCCTGGCCAGCGCGACGGCTCAAGTCATCCACAAGTTGGCGGTTGCCGGCCAGCCGGTTGATCGGCGATAGCCTGGAGAGATGCCGGCTCAGTTCGGCCACATCGCGACGAGCTGCGCGCAGCCTCCCGTCCACCTGGGCTGCGGCCCTGGCCACCAATCCGGCGACTCCAGCGCTTATCTCCCGCGCATCGGGCACGGCTCGCATGGCGGCTGCCGTAGGTGTCGGCGCGCGCTCGTCGGCCGCAAAGTCGGCGATGGTGAAATCGGTCTCGTGCCCTACACCGCTGATCACCGGCACCTGCGAGGCCGCAATGGCTCGCGCCACCTGCTCGTCGTTGAAGGCCCACAGCTCCTCGATCGAACCTCCCCCGCGCGCCACGATAATCACATCCAGCTTCTCCCTTTCGGCCGACCAGCGATTGAGCGCCTCGATCGCCGCCACAATGCCGGGGACGGCGGCCTCTCCCTGGACAGCCGTGGGGGCCAGGACGACGTCTACCAGTGGATAGCGCGCCCCCAGGATGCGCAAGATATCGCGCAGGGCAGCCGCGTCAGGCGAGGTGACCACGCCCACGCGGGTCGGCCAAGTTGGGATCGGCCGCTTGCGGGCTTCATCGAAAAGGCCCTCCGCGGCCAACCGCGCCTTGAGGCGCTCGTACTCCTGCCACAACAGGCCCACACCCGCCGGCTGTAGATGATCCACATAGAGCTGATACACTCCCTGCGCTTCATAAACCGACACATACCCATGGGCAATCACAGCGTCCCCGTCGCGCGGCAGTGCCATACCGAACGCTTGCGTCCGCCAGATCACCGCGCGCAGGCTGCTGACCGCATCCTTGAGGGTGAAATAGCAGTGACCCGATGCGGCCTGCTTGAAGTTGGATACCTCACCCTGCAACCAGACATCCCTCAGCAGCCGATCGTCGTCGAGGAGGGCTTTGATGTGGGCAGTAAGCTCAGAGACTGTGTAGATCTCAGGTAGAGCTATAGGGCCTTTCCCGTGCCAGCCCAGCATTTCCTCATTTGCCTCGCAATTTCTCTATTCTCCCCTCCACCCGCGACCGCTCCCCGGCCAGTGAAGCATCGCAGCGGGCAGCCTCGGCGAAGGCCGCGTCGGCCTTGTCGGTTGCGCCGGAAAGTCGGTGAACCACCGCCAACTGGAAGCGCGCCTGCGGGTGCGTGGGCAACGCGGCCACGGCCGCCTCGGCCAACTGCCGCGCGGTTGCCAGCTCCTGGTTGGCATCCGCGGTCCGGCCCAGGCGCTCATAAGCCAGCGCCAGGTCCAGGTGGACCGAGATCAGGGCGTTCTGCGTCGGGTCCGGGATGGCCCTGGCGTACTCCGGCTGCCGGCGCAGCGCCTCCCGGAAGTGGGCCAGGGCCTGCGCGGCATCGCCCTCCTGCAAGGCAACGACACCCAGGCCGAGCAGGGCATGGACGTTGGCCGGCATGAGCGCCAGAGCGCGCTCGTGCGCGGCCTGCGCCGCCGCCCGATCCCCTTGCAGGTCGTAGAAATAGCCCAAGCCGCTCCAGGCCGGGGAGAAGGCCGGCGCCAGCTTCGTCGCCTGCTCCATCGCTTTCACCGCGTCGTCCAGGCGGTCCTGGCGATAGGCAAACCAGGCGGCCAGGTAGTGGACGATGGGGAGGTCCGGGTTCTCTCGCAGGAGCCGGGCGTAAATCTCGCCGGCCTCGGCCGCCTTCCCCTGCGCCTCGTCGATCGCGGCCA
>DAOTZS010000243.1:0-12025 GCA_034434335.1 Anaerolineae bacterium | reverse complement strand
CGCTTTCTGTAGACATAATCTGTCGTGCCGCCTATGCCCAGGAAGCCCGGTTCCTTGACCTCTTCGATCTCCAACACCCCGCGGCGGGCCAGGTCCAGGATGGTGGCCAGGATGTCCTGCAGGTCGGCGCTTTCATCCAGCAAGGTCCCGGCCAGCCCCGCCGGCAGATCGGCAGGAGGCTCCGGCAGGTAGTCGGCGACCAGGCCCACGGGCGCGTCACGCCCACGGCGATACCACCACAGGTAGAGCAGCACTGGGCCCCCGATGGCGAACAGGCCACCCAGGGCGCCGAAGCCCAGGTTTAGCACCGGCCCCCAGGTCGCGCGCAGTTCCTGCTGACGTCTGGCCGCTTCGGCCTGGGCATCTAACTCCTTTTGCCATGGCTGCGGCGTGCCGGCCACGATCCCGTGCGGCCACTCGGCCACCACCTCGACTTCCTGGCCGGCCGCGATGCGCCCCTTCACCCTGATCGTGGCATCCCGCTGGCCGGGCTGGAAGGTGGCTTCCCCCTCTGCTCCGTACAGGCCGTAGTTGGTGAAGGTGGCCCCTTCGGGCAGATGCAGGGTGATCAAGGAAGACTGGGTCGGGAAGGGGTTGCCCCCAGGGATCGCTTTCCAGTAGAGCTGGTCCACGCCCTTGTCAGGATAGTAGCGCAGAGCCCCTGAGACTGTGTAGCCGATGACGATGGTGCGGCGGGTGTCGGTGCTGGGCGGGAAGTTGTAACGGATCTTCAGGTAGCCGCCCTCCTCAAAGACATTGTAAGTGTACGGCTCGCCGCTGCTCGACAGGCGATACTCAGGCCCACCCAGCTCACCGACCGTGACTTCCCCGATGCTGCTGAGGCGGTTGAGGGCGATCTCACGCTGGCCGTAGCGGAAGGTGCCACTGGTGAACACCAACTCCTGCGTCTCAACCACGCGCAGGTCGCCGTTTAGCCGCACGCTGATATCCACGTCGTAGCGCTGCCAGTAGAGGGTCTTCTCCTGCGCTCGGGCAACGCTGCCAAAGGCCAGGCTCAACGCCAGTACCAGGACAAGGATTGGGAACCATTTATATCGCATTACACCACTCCTCGACAGCAGTTGCACTATGCTGTGCCCCCACCCCCAATCGGGGCGGGGGAATCCTTTGAAAGGTTATTCTGGGCGGCTTCGCCGCCCAGAATAACCTGATCTCGAGCCCCCTTCCCCGCAAGGCAGTAGTCATTCTACCACATTCCTCTCCAAACAAGTGAACTGGTGCCGACACCAAGCTGACACCTGGCCGCCGAGCCAGAGTGCCCCTCGGCCTGCCTCTATCTTGTCACCCGGCCTGTAGCGCACGTTCGCGCGCCGCGCGCTCGCGCATCTGGCTGCGCAAGACCGCCATATCGCCAGGCACCCGAACGGCCACGAACACAAAGAAGAGAGCACACAGTGCCCAGGCCGAGACGCAGATCCAGAGGATGGCATCATGGAGAGAGGAGCGATCCGCGATCACCCCGGCAATGAGAGGTGCCAGGGCTGCCCCTGCCGATTCGATGAAGCTCTGAATGGCCTGCGCGGTGCTGCGCACTTCTGGCAGCGTAATATCGTAAACGGTGGAGATCACATTGGGTGCCGCAAAGGGGATGAAGAGGGCTGTCAGCACCAACATGGCCAGGAACAGCCCCTGGTTGGAGGCCGGCACAGCCAGGGTGCCCCACAGCAACACAGCGCCCAGGATGACGCCGGCCGTGGCGACAATCACCCGGCCGCGCGGGGTGTGGCGGAAAAACAGGTCACCCAGCGCACCACCGACCGGGTAGCCCAGCGCCAGCACGATCACCGCCGAGGCCATGGTGATCAGCAAAGCATTGCCCGTGTAGCCGCGTTCTCGCTCCAGGTAGGTGAAAAACCAGTAGGTGATCACGTTCCAGGGAAAGACGCCGAAAAACCCCTGCACGAACAACAGCCGCAAGCTGGGCTTCCGGAACAGGTCCAGGGCGATTGGCCAGTCGAAGCGATAAGAGCCTATCCTCGCCAGCCCGGCCAACTCCGGTTCGCTCTTGCCTCGCGGGGGCTCGCGCACACCGAAAAAGATCACCAACGCCAGCAGGACGCCCAGGGAAGCGGTGATGTAGAACACCCCTCGCCAGCCGACGGCATCGCGCAGTGCCAGCGCCATGATCATGCCCGTGAGAAAACCCAGCGGCATGGTCAGCTCCAGCAGGCCGTAGATCTTGCCGCGCACCCTGGGGCCAAAATAGTCAGAGATGAGGCTGTACAGGCCGGGATAGCTGGAATCGTCAATACCGGTGGTGGCACGGGTGGCCAGGAAGCTGCGATAGGTAGGTGCGATGGCATTCAGCCAGGTGGTGGCTCCCCAGAGGAAAGAGGCCAGGGCCAGCAGCTTGGCCCGGCCATATCGGTCATACAGATACCCCCACAGGGGATAACAGATCGCGCCCACGATCAGCGCGCCGGTAGACACCGCCCCCATCTGCGCCTTGGTGATGCGGAAGGTATCCATGATGTTGGGGGTCAGGGTGCCGATAAGCAGCTTGTCCGACTGGTGGAGAAGCATGAACAGAAAGAAGACGGCGACAACAAACCAGCGGTGTCGGGATGGGGATTTCATCTCTTTGACCTGGCCTCGTGGAGTGCGTATGCCAACCTCGCCAGCGATGATATGCCCGCCTTAGCGCTTTGTCAAATTGTGTGTTGACCCGGCACCTGAGGGGTGCTACAATGGCTGGTGCCACACGCCTGTCGAGCCTTGCGCTGTCATTATGTTCTGGGAGAGAACCGGATGATAGATCGTCTGCTGTCAGGAAAACGGGTGTTATTGGGCATTACGGGGGGCATCGCTGCTTATAAGGCTGCCGATCTATGCAGCAAACTGGTCCAGGCCGGTGCCCAGGTAGACGTGATCATGACGGAAGCAGCCACCCGGTTCGTTGCCCCCCTCACCTTCAGCGCGCTGAGCGGCCGGCCAGCGCGCGTGGACATGTGGAGCGAGCCTGGAGGGCAGCCGATTCCCCATGTGCAGATGGCTGCAGCCACTGACCTGGTGATTGTGGCGCCGTTGAGCGCCAATACCCTGGCCAAGCTGGCCCTGGGCCTGGCCGACAACCTGCTCACGGCTACCCTCCTGGCCACGCCGATTCAACGCCCTCCTTCCTCTCCCCAGGCCGAAGGAAGCAGCCCGCGGCGTGAGGGCGTGCCTTGGATCCTGGCTCCGGCCATGGAGTCTCACATGTGGGAGAGCCCCACCACCCAGGCCCATGCGACTGCCTTGCGCGCGCGTGGCGCGGTGATTGTCGGCCCAGGGGTTGGCCGCCTGGCCTCGGGGGCGGAGGGGGTTGGCCGCATGGCTGAGCCTGTGGAGATTATCGCTGCAGCGCGCAGCGCGTTAGCATGGCACGGTCCGCTGGCCGGCCGGCGTGTGCTGATCACGGCTGGAGGCACCCAGGAACCACTGGACCCCGTGCGCTTTCTTACCAACGCCTCCTCGGGCAAAATGGGGGTGGCGCTGGCCGAGGCGGCGCGCGACCTGGGCGCGACCGTTACCCTGGTCCACGCCCCCCTGAGGGTGCCCCTTCCTTATGGCGTGGAGGCAGTGCCCGTGCGCACAGCCCTGGCGATGCGTGATGCGGTGCTGGGGCGGCTGGCTCAAACTGATGCCCTCGTCGCGGCGGCCGCGGTCGCCGACTTTCGCCCGGCCGAGGTTGCCGCGCAGAAAATAAAGAAGGAGCCCGGCCAGGAAGAGCTCACCTTGCGCCTGGTCCGCAACCCAGACATCCTGGCCGAAGTAGCGGCACAGCGGGCTGCCACTGGCCAGCCCAAGGTGGTGGTGGGCTTCGCCGCTGAGACCCACGACCTGCTGGCCAACGCAGTGGCCAAGCTGGTGGCCAAGCGATTGGACCTTATAGTTGCCAATGACGTGACAGAGCCCGGCAGTGGCTTCGGGGCTGATACGAACCGGGTGACGTTGCTTTACCGCGATGGCCGGCAAGAGGCATTGCCACTGCTGAGCAAAGCAGAAGTGGCCTGGCGAGTGATGGAGGCGGTCGCCGGTTGGCTACACCCTCTAGCTGAGGCCCAAACTCAGCGAGGGAGGGGTGGGGGCCCTGGGCGGCAATTCTAACGACCGCAAAAGTGTAAACCGATTCTCCCGGCAAATTGAACCGTCCCCGATTTGACAAGGTCGAGAGCATGTGCTAAACTTTGGTTGAAATCGATCCGAGGTCAATCTCCCATGGTTGCTTATTCTGGCCTGGTTATTCTCTCCCTTATTGAGCTCCTTGTCATTGGCAAGGAGCCAACACCGTTTGGGAGAGATTAGCCCAGGACCAGAAGTGCCAGGTATACTCCACAAGTCATAGCCAGGGGCCTCCCAAACGGGAGGCCCCTGTTTTTTATAGCGTAGTCTGGCGCCGGTGACGGCGCATCTGGCAAAGGCGCCTTTCGCCCGCCTTGTGCAGGGTGCGGGTGAAAGGCGCTTGCTTTTCTCAGCTATGAGGAGGAGCTGTAATGAGACGGACAGGAGCTCAAATCGTCTGGGAAAGCCTGATCCGCGAGGGCGTAGAGGTGGTCTTTGGCTATCCGGGTGGCGCTATCATGCCGGTGTACGATGCCCTCCTGGATTACCCTATCCATCACGTGCTGGTGCGCCATGAGGAGAACGCCGCCTTTGCTGCCGATGGCTATGCCCGTGCCAGCGGCAAAGTGGGGGTGTGCATGGCCACTTCTGGGCCGGGCGCGACCAACCTGGTTACCGGCCTGGCCTGTGCCATGATGGATTCGATACCCGTGGTGGCCATCACCGGCCAGGTCCCTTCTCACCTGGTGGGGACCGACGCCTTTCAGGAGACCGATGTCACCGGCGTTACCTTGCCGATCACCAAGCACAACTACCTGGTGACCGACGTGCGGGACCTGCCGGGCATCATGAAAGAAGCTTTCCATATCGCCAGGACGGGCCGGCCGGGCCCCGTGCTGATTGACATCTGCAAGGATGTCCAATTCGCCTCCACCGAGTTCGATTATGATGCGATCCAGGTGCGCCTGCCGGGCTATCGCCCGCGGGTGCGCGCCACCGAGGACCAGGTTCGCCAGGCCATCCAGCTTATCAACTCTGCCCAGCGGCCTTTGATTTTAGCTGGACATGGCGTCATCCTGGCCGGAGCCCATGATGAACTGCAGGCCTTTGCCGAGAAGGGTAACATCCCTGTCTGCACTACGCTCCTGGGTATTGGCAGCATCTCCGAGTCCCATCCCCTGAACCTGCGCATGATGGGGATGCATGGCGAGGCATATGTGAACCAGGCTGTGCAGGCCGCGGACCTGTTGATCGCCCTGGGCATGCGCTTCGACGATCGGGTCACCGGCACGCTGAGCACCTATGCCCAGGAGGCTCAGATTATCCACGTGGACATTGACCCGGCCGAGATCGGCAAGAATGTGATTGCCGACATCGGTATCGTGGGGGACGTCAAACACGTCCTGGCCCAACTCCTCCCCCATGTTGAATACCGCGCGCGCAGCGAGTGGTTTGCCCGGATTGAGGAATGGCGGAAGGAGTCCCTGAGGCGAGACATCCTGGCGCGCAACAACGATAATTCGCTCCATGTGCCGTATGTGATTGATCAAATCCGGCGCAGCATCAACGGTGGCCAGGTGACCATCGTGACCGATGTGGGCCAGCATCAGATGTGGGCAGCGCAGTATTTCCGCCACCTGCACCGCAACCGCTTCCTCTCGTCGGGCGGGCTGGGCTCGATGGGCTATGGCCTGCCGGCCGGTATAGGTGCCAGTTTTGCCCGGCCTGATGAGGAGATCTGGGTCATCGCCGGCGACGGCGGTTTCCAGATGAGCATTCCTGAGCTGGCCACTGTGGTGCAGGAACGGCGCCGCCTCAAGATTGCGGTCATGCGCAACGGCTATCTGGGCATGGTGCGTCAGTGGCAGGAGCTGATGCACGGTAAGCGCTATTCGGCGGTCTCGATAAGCTGCCCCGACCTGGTCAAGCTGGCCGAGGCTTACGGCATCATGGGGATGCGGGCCGAGAAAAGGGCGCATGTGGCAGAGGTGATCGCCGAGGCGCGCTCTCATCCCGGGCCTGTGCTGATTGACTTCGTGGTGGAGCAGGAGTTCAACGTCTATCCCATGGTGCAGCCTGGCAAAGCTCTGCACGAGATGCTCAGGCGACCGGTGGCCGAAGAGGCGCTGCAGGAAGCGTAGAGGAGGAGTAGTAAGATGCCCCTTGTAGATCATAGCAAGAACGGCACGGAAAGCACGCATGTGTTGGTGGCACTGGTGGAGAACAAGCCCGGTGTCCTGACCAGGGTGGCCAGCCTTTTCCGCCGCCGCAATTTCAACATCGAAAGCCTGACGGTCGGCCACACCGACTCCCCCGAAGTTTCGCGCATGACCATCGTGGTGGATGCCTCCAAGACCAACGTTGCGATGGTCGAACGCAATCTCTTCAAGCTGGTCAACATCATAGACGTACAGGATGTCACTCACGCGCCGGCGGTGATGCGCGACCTGGCGTTGATCAAGGTGCGATCGGAAGGGCAGGCCCGTTTCGAGATCATGCAGTTGGTCAACGTGTACCGGGCCAAGGTGGTGGATATCTGTGCCGAATCAATGATCATAGAGGTAACCGGGCCGGAGAGCAAGGTCAACTCGCTGGTGGATATGCTCAGGCCTTACGGGATCATCGAGATGGTGCGCACTGGTCTGGTGGCCATGGTGCGCGGCTCGGGCTATTGGACGGGCTTGCCGCCGGAGGACGGCAACGGCATGGCCGAGGAAGAGCTTACCCCGGCGAAAACCCTTGGGATGTAGTTTCGCTCGCCGGCAAAGCATTCATCATTGTCAGGAGTTACACACTTTAGGGCGTGTCGCCCTATCCCCCTACCCCCTTCTCCGCAAGCCGGGGAAGGGAGGTCGAGAATAAGGGTATTCTGGGCGGCGAAGCCGCCCAGAATACCCCTTTCAAGGGATTCCCCCGCCCCCAATTGGGGGTACAGCGTAGTGCAACTGCGTAACTCCTGTCGTTATGTGATCTGGGAGCGCCGAGATAGCGCGCTCGTAACTATTCAGCGGTGATTGGAAGGGCCACGCCGAGGGCTCGCCCGAGGCGTCACCCTTTTTGGGCCTGCGGCCGGTGGTCGGCCTTCGCCAACCTCTCTGGTGATGCATACATGAAGGGTGTGGGCGGAGGCCGACACCCGGCACGAAGTGCCCAGGAGGGGCGATTTCAATCGGCCTGAATAGTTACGCGTGCTCTTGGTCAAATATCTTCACGAAGAGAGGTGCACCTGTGGCTAAAATCTACTACGATCAGGACGCAGATCTCAGCCTTTTGAACGGCAAACGCATTGCTATCATCGGTTACGGCAGCCAGGGACATGCCCATGCCTTGAACCTGCGCGACTCGGGCGCGGACGTGCGAGTGGGGCTCTATCCCGGCAGCAAATCGTGGCCCAAAGCCGAGGCCGAAGGGTTACGGGTCCTGCCCACCGACCAGGCCTGCGCCGAGGGGGATGTGATCGTCATGCTCGTCCCCGATACGGCACAGCCCCAGATCTATCGCGAATCGGTGGAGCCACACCTGACCCCCGGCAAGACTCTGATGTTCAGCCATGGCTTTAACATCCGCTTCGGCCAGATCGTCCCGCCGCCCACCGTTGACGTAAGCATGGTGGCCCCCAAGGCTCCTGGCCATAGGGTGCGAGAGGTCTTCCTGGAAGGAGCCGGCACCCCCTGTCTGCTGGCTGTCCAGCAGGATGTCAGCGGCCATGCCAAGGAATTCGCCCTGGCCTATGCCAAAGGGATCGGCGGCACGCGGGCCGGCGTGATCGAGACCACCTTCGCTGAGGAGACGGAAACCGACCTCTTCGGGGAGCAGGTGGTGCTGTGCGGCGGGGTGAGCGCGCTGATCGAAAGCGCGTTCAACACCCTGGTCGAAGCGGGTTACCAGCCCGAGATCGCTTATTTCGAGTGCCTGCACGAGCTCAAGCTGATCGTAGACCTGATTTACCAGGGCGGGCTCAGCTACATGCGCTACAGCGTCAGCGACACAGCCGAGCACGGCGACTACACCGGCGGCCCCAAGATCATCACTGACGAAACGCGCGCGACCATGAAGCGCATGCTGGCGGATATCCAGTCGGGTGCCTATGCCAGGGAGTGGATCGAGGAAAACGCCAGGGGCAGGCCGTGGTTCAATGCCCGCCGTCAGGAGGCGCGCAACACCCTGATCGAGCAGGTGGGCAGGGAGCTGCGCAAGATGATGCCCTGGCTGAATGCCAAAGAGGTCGAGTAGAGAAATCGTAACAATTCAGCGGTGACTGGAAGGGCCACGCCGAGGGCTCGCCCGAGGCGTCGCCCTTTTTGGGCCTGCGGCCAGAGGTCGGCCTTCGCCGACCTCTCTCATGCATGCATGCATGAAGGGTGTCGGCGGAGGCCGACACCCGGCACGAAGTGCCCAGAAGGGGCGATTTCAATCGGCCTGAATAGTTACGAGAAATCAAGGAGGATTTGCCGATGGACGAAGATGGGGTTGCTGTTCAGGATACGGTGCTGATCTTCGACACGACTTTGCGAGATGGTGAGCAGTCGCCGGGCGCCACCCTGAACATAGACGAGAAACTGGAAATCGCCCGGCAGTTGGCGCGGCTGAGGGTAGACGTGATCGAGGCCGGGTTCCCCATCGCCTCGCCAGGGGACTTCGAGGCGGTGCGGCTGATCGCCAATGAGGTGGGCGGGGCCGATAATGCTCCCATCATCGCTGGCCTGGCCCGGGCTAATAAGGCCGATATTGACCGGGCCTGGGAGGCCGTCAGAGGCGCCAGGCGCCCTCGCATCCACACCTTCCTGGCTACCTCAGATATCCACCTCAAGTACAAGCTCAAGATCAGCCGGGAGGAGTGTGTGGCGCGCGTGGCAGAGATGGTGGCCTACGCGCGCAGCCTGTGCGAGGATGTGGAGTTCTCGCCAGAGGATGCCGGTCGCTCCGATCCTGAGTTCCTCTATCAGGTGCTGGAAGTGGCCATCAAGGCCGGGGCACGCACGCTGAACATCCCGGATACGGTCGGTTACACCACCCCTCAGGAATTTGGGGCTCTGATCGCCGGCATTCGGAGCCATGTGCCCGGGATCGAGAATGTGGTGATCTCCGCGCACTGCCATAACGACCTGGGGCTGGCCACCGCCAACACGCTGGCCGCCATCCAGGCCGGGGCCCGACAGGTGGAGGTGACTGTCAACGGCATCGGCGAGAGGGCCGGCAATACCTCCCTTGAGGAGGTGGTCATGGCCCTTTATACCCGACCGCAGGTCTACGGTGTGCGCACCAACATTGACACCACGCAGATCGCCCGCACCAGCCGGCTGGTCAGCGCGTATACTGGCATCCCTGTGCAGCCCAACAAGGCCATCGTGGGGGCCAACGCCTTCGCGCACGAAGCCGGCATCCACCAGGATGGCATCCTGAAGAACCCCCTCACCTACGAGATCATGCGGCCCGAGACGATCGGGATCACCGAGAGCAAGCTGGTGCTGGGCAAGCACAGCGGCCGCCACGCCTTCCAGGCCAAGCTGGCCGAGCTGGGCTACGAGCTGAGCAACGATGAGCTAAACCGGGTGTTCGAGCGCTTCAAGGAGCTGTGCGACAAGAAGAAAGTCGTCAGTGACCCCGACATCGAGGCGATCGTCAACGACGAGATCTATCAGCCGGTCGAGCTGTGGCGCCTGGAGCACATCCAGGTCTCCTGTGGCACCCACATGCGGCCCACAGCCACGGTGACCCTGCGCGGGCCCGATGGGGTGCTGCGCGAGGATGCGGCCATCGGCACCGGCCCTGTGGACTCGGTGTACAAGGCCATCAACCGCATCGTGCAGGCCCCGAACGTGCTCACCGAGTTCAGCATCAAGGCGGTGACCGAAGGGATCGACGCGGTGGGCGAGGTGACCATCCGCATCGAGCCAGTCAATGGGATGACGGGTAATCGCTACTACACCCTTAATCCGCAGTCGGGGCTGCGCCGGCGCACTTTCAGTGGCCATGGTGCCGACACCGACATCATCGTGGCCAGCGCCAAGGCCTATATGAGCGCCCTCAACAAGATGTTGACCGTGGTGAGCGCGGGGGAGATGGGAGGCAACGCGACCGCTTCCAACGGGTGATGCCATGACCGATCAAACTCCCAAGCCGCCCCGTACCCTGTTCGAGAAGATCTGGGATGCCCATGTGGTGGCCCAGGAAGCCGACAGCCCTGCGGTGCTCTATATTGACCTGCACCTGGTCCACGAGGTGACTTCTCCGCAGGCCTTTGCGGAGCTGGCCAGCCGGGGACTGCCTGTGCGCCGGCCCGATAAGACGCTGGCCACGGCTGACCACAGCATCCCTACCTTCCCTGGCTCGCGGGCAGGGCCTCAGCTTCAGGGGGTGGATGCGCAGGCCGCCCGCCAGGTGGCTCAACTGGAAGCCAATTGCCGGCGCTTCGGCGTCCCCTACCTGGGCCCGAACAGCGACCGCCAGGGCATCGTGCATGTGATCGGGCCCGAGCTGGGGCTGACCCAGCCTGGCATGACGATTGTGTGCGGTGACAGCCATACCGCCACCCACGGCGCCTTCGGCGCGCTGGCTTTTGGCGTCGGCACCAGCGAGGTGGCCCATGTGCTGGCAACTCAATGCCTGCTGCAGCATAAGCCCCAGACCTGTGAGGTGCGGATAGAGGGCAGCACCCCTCTGCCGGCCGGGGTTTCGGCCAAGGATGTCATCCTGGCCCTGATCGCCCAGATTGGGACGGGGGGCGGCACCGGCTATGTGTTCGAGTACACCGGGCCGGTCATCCGTTCCCTTTCCATGGAAGGGCGGATGACCATCTGCAACATGAGCATCGAGGCCGGCGCACGGGCTGGGCTCATCGCGCCCGATGATACCACGTTTGAATATCTGGCCGGCCGGCCCTTTGCACCGCGCGGAGCCGCCTGGGACGCGGCCTTGCAGCGCTGGCGCAAGCTGCCCTCTGACCCGGGCGCCCGCTATGATAAGAGGATCCTGCTGGATGTCAGCCAACTGGAGCCGATGATCACCTATGGCACCAATCCGGGCATGGCCATGCCGATCACCGGCCGCATTCCAGACCCGGACCACCTCCCTGACCTGGAGCGCCGGCAGGCGCTCGAGAAGGCCCTGGCCTACATGGACTTGCGCCCCGGACAACCGTTGCTGGGCCATCCTGTGGATGTGGTGTTCATCGGGAGCTGTACCAACGGTCGGCTGGCGGACTTGCGCGAGGCGGCCACCGTGTTGCGCGGCCGCCAGGTGGCCCCGGGCGTACGAGTGCTGGTGGTGCCCGGGTCGCAGGGTGTGAAGGCCCAGGCCGAAGCCGAAGGGCTGGACCGCATCTTCCGAGAGGCCGGCTGCGAGTGGCGAGAGCCCGGATGCAGCATGTGCATCGCCATGAACGGCGATCAGGTGGCGCCGGGACAGTATGCCGTCAGCACCAGCAACCGCAACTTCGAGGGCCGGCAGGGGCCAGGTAGCCGCACCTTCCTGGCCAGCCCTCTCACGGCTGCCGCGTCAGCCGTGGTGGGAGCGGTGGCAGATGTGCGTACACTGCTGTAGAAATTGGGTAACTATTCAGCGGTGACTGGAAGGGCCACGCCGAAGGCTCGCCCGAAGCGTCACCCTTTTTGGGCCCGCGGCCAGAGGTCGGCCTTCGCCGACCACTCTCATGATGCATATATGAAGGGTGTCGGCGGAGGCCGACACCCGGCACGAAGTGCCCAGAAGGGGCGATTTCAATCGGCCTGAATAGTTACGAAGCTGGAAGGGAGAGCATGGAACCGTTTACGACGTTGACCAGCCGCGTTGTACCGCTACCGCTGGACAATATTGACACCGATCAGATCATCCCCGCCCGCTTTCTCAAGACGATAGACAAGGCCGGCCTGGGGGATGCGCTGTTCGCCGACTGGCGTTACGATGCGGCGGGACGTCCGCGGCCCGATTTTGTCCTGAACCAGCCGGCTGCCCAGGGCGCGCA
>DAOTZS010000242.1:0-9573 GCA_034434335.1 Anaerolineae bacterium | reverse complement strand
ACTGCTGCCTCCCGTAGGAGTCTGGCCCGTGTCTCAGTGCCAGTGTGGGGGGCCACGCTCTCACGCCCCCTACGGATCATCGGCTTGGTAGGCCATTACCCTACCAACTACCTAATCCGCCGCAGGCCCATCCCAAAGCGCCTTTCGGCTTTAGTCAGCCGAGCGAACGACTGACCACATGCGGTATTAGCTTCGCGTTGGCGAAGTTATTCCCCACTTTGGGGCAGGTCACCTACGTGTTACGCACCCGTCCGCCACTAGCCCTCTTCCGAAGAATCGGGCTCGTACGACTTGCATGTGTCAAGCACGCCGCCAGCGTTCATCCTGAGCCAGGATCAAACTCTCCGTGGGAACTACTTTCTGACCGACACAGGTTTAACTCAGGGATCACCGGGTAACCTTCCTATCACTCTTCAGTTGTTAAAGTGCGGCTACCACAGCCCGAAGAGCTTATCGCCCTCCGTCAGACTGCGAACCTGTTCTACAAGGAGACAAAACCGCCGCCTTTTGCGGCGGCGAGCTAACACATATCTTACCTCGATGAGTCAGATTACGTGTTAGCTGCCTGGTCTCCTTGTCTTCTCGGTATTGGGCACTGTGCTAGCTTTATACTATCACAGTCCTCCACCGATGTCAAGATCGAGTTGCTGCGCACTTGCGCTTTTTTAAGGCTTGACTTGGGAGCCTTATTCTAGCATCGGCTCGCAGCCTTGTCAAATTCACCCCGCGAGGCTGCACAGCAATTCAGCGTAAGCCACCACGCCCTACGGCTTGACTCCTGACCCGCACTTACTCCCTGCCACCTCTGCACCTGTCGAACCGGGCCATTGGGCAAACCCCGCAGGGGACAGCGGTGGCAGAATTTACCACACCCCGGCCGATGTGTCAAATCCAGACCTCACCCTGCAAGCCCTCACCCTTGCCCTACCCCATAGCCCGCCGACCTTCCAGCGCGCGGGCCAGGGTAACCTCATCTGCATATTCCAGGTCTCCCCCTACAGGCAGACCGCGCGCCAGTCGCGTCACATGCACCCCTAACGGCAGGAGTTGCTGATAAATATAGGCGGCCGTGTTCTCACCTTCCAGGCTGGGATTGGTCGCCAGGATCACCTCGCGCGGCCGGCTCTCGTGCACACGCGCAATCAGTTCCTCGATGCGCAGCTTCTCCGGGTATATTCCGTTGATCGGAGATAAAACCCCGTGAAGGACATGGTAGACACCGCGATAGGCGCCCGTGCGCTCTATGGCCAATACGTCCAGAGGTTCTTCTACCACACAGATGGTCCCCTGATCGCGCGCGGGATCAGAACAGATCGGGCACGGGCTCTGTTCAGCCACGTTATAGCAGCGCTCGCAAAGCAGGGTGCCAGTGCTCAGGGCCTGCAGGGCCTCGGCCAGCCGCAGCGCCAATCCATTCGTATTCCGCAGGAGGTAGAAGGTTAGGCGCGAGGCCGTCTTGGGACCGATGCCAGGAAGTTGGGAAAAGGCCTCGATCAAATCAGCCACCGGTCGGGCCAGGGTCTGAGCCATAAGTTGTACCTCCTCCAACCTACATCAGACCGGGCACCTTCAGGCTGCCGGTCAGCGCACTCATCCGACTGGCCGCCAGCTCCTGTGAGCGTTCAACCGCTTCATTGACCGCTGCCACGATCATGTCTTGCAGCATTTCCACGTCCTCTGGGTCAATAGCTTCGGGGGCAATGGTGAGCGAGACCAGATGTTGATGGCCGTTCATCACCGCTTTAACCATGCCACCCCCTACCGTGACCTCAACCGTCTCTTCCGCCAGAGCCTCTTGGGCCTTGGCCATCTCTTCCTGGAGCTTCTGCAGTTGGCCAAGCATGCCCTCAGGGCCCCCACCGGCAGCAGAGCGCCGTTGGCCAAACATTGGCCTGGGTTTCCCTTTTGCCATTATCTTACCTCCCTACACCGTGAGCTTACCAAAGCAGGCTATATCAGCTTTTTGACTACAGCTCCCAGTTCCCGCGCTCCCTCCAACAAAGCCTCATCATCCGCGCGCGATGATGCTGGCTGAGGCGGCAAGGCCGACTCGCCAACCAGCCCACAATACACCTGTACCCTTTGTTCCAGCAGCTCCTCCCAGAGCGCCTCGACTTGAGAAAGGTTTTCCGCCTGGTTGACCAGGTCACGCGCAAAGGCGTGCGCAAACAGCAATACGAGAACGTGTCCCCTGGCCTCCATGGTGCGCACCGAGCGCAGCGCAGCCTGCACCTTCATCCCACAGCGTTTTCCAGCCAGCGTCAGGAAGCGATCCCAGCTTGCCTGCGCTACCTTCAACAGCTCTACATCGGCCGACGTTTCCTTGAGCTGCTCCGCCTTGGCCGGTGGCGCCATCTGCCCTGCTGGCATGGCTGTGGATGAGCGGCCCGTGGCTGGAGCCGTGACCCCCGCAGAGGAAGCAGCGAGCGCGGGTGTCGGTTGCGAGGCCTGCGCGGCCGGTGAGGCCTTGGCTTCCTGCAAATGAAGGGCACGCAGGAAAGCCATCTCCACAGGCAACTGTGGCACACCTGGCACCTGATCCCGCAGCGCCGCCCGTGCCTCGACGAATTCGCGCAGGGCAGCCAGGAGTGCGTCGGTTGTCAATTGGGTAGCCTGGCGTGCTACGGCAGCCTCCGTATCCTGGGGCAGATCAAGCAGGTCCGGGGCCCCCACAAGGCGTACGAACAACACCGCCCGCAAGTACGCGATAATCTGATCCACAAGCTGCCCCAGCTCAACCCCCTCCGCCACCAGTTTGTTGATGAGTCCCAACCCCGTTGCGGCATCCCCTGAGGCCAGGCAATCCACCAGTTGGCCTATGCTCTGCTGGCTCACCAGGCCCAGGACGTCCTCCACCAGCTTTGGTTCCAGCTTGCGGTTGCCATAGGCCAGCAATTGATCCAGCAGGCTGATGGCATCTCGCATGCTCCCGGTGGCACGCCGCGCAATGGCCGCCAGGGCCTCAGGGGCGGCCTCTGCACCTTCCTGGCGCACGATCTCCGTCAGGTGTGCGACGATCTGGGCAACCGGGATACGCCGGAAGTCGAAGCGCTGACAGCGCGAACGCACAGTCTCAGGCACGCGGTCGGGTTCGGTGGTCGCCAGGACGAAGACAGCATGGGGAGGGGGCTCCTCCAGTGTCTTCAGGAGCGCGTTGAACGCCTCCTTCGTCAGCATGTGGACTTCGTCAATGATATAGACCTTATAGCGTGCTTCGTTGGGCCGAAACCCTATCTTCTCCCGCAGATCGCGGATCTCATCAATCCCCCGGTTAGAGGCTGCGTCAATCTCGATCAGGTCCAGTTGTCGGCCCTCATTGATCGCCGTGCAGATCGCACAGCGGTTGCACGGCCGCGCGTTGAGGTCGGGATCAAGGCAATTGATGGCCTTGGCCAGGATGCGAGCGGTGCTGGTCTTGCCCGTGCCGCGCGGCCCAGCAAACAGGTAGGCATGAGACATGCGCCCATCGCGCAAGGCACTACGCAACGTCAGGGTGATGTGTTCCTGGCCGATCACCTCTTCAAAGGTCTGCGAACGCCATTTGCGATAAAGGGCCTGCGCAGCCATGCTGCCTCCCGAACCATAAGTAACGCCAGCCCCCGCGTCCGCTGGCTGAAGCTCAGTTTACCACACCCTTCGTCGGCATGCCAACTGTGCCAGGACGGTAAGCAGGCAGGTCCAGGCTCCGGCTTTTTGTTCTTAAAGCACCGCATTTGGGGAGGGCTGGTGGCTATGCTATAATAAAATCTATGACAGGTACGGCGAAAGTGCTTACCGGCCTGATGGAGCGCCGGGAGTTGGAGATGGCCCTGGCAGAGCTGGGCGAGATCACTGATCTCGAGCGGCTGACCGCGCGCGCCAGGGAGATCGCTCAGCGTGGCCGTGCCGTCGTGCCTGTTTTGCTTTCCATGCTGGACACCGATGATCCGCAGCTCCGCGGAGGGTTAGGCCACGTAGCAGCTAATCTCCCACGGGAGCAGATCGTGCCGGCCTTGCGGGCTCTCGCCCAATCTCCAGAACGCAGCGACCGTGCTCGTCTCAGCGCCCTGACCATCTTAGATCGCTTTTTGCACGAACCAATAGACGAGAGCCTGCTGGTAGCCATCAGGAATCCCGACCAGGTGGCTTTGCAGTCCCTGGGCGAGCTGGTGCGCGCCATGGAGCGCAGCCCTATCGCTGTGCTTGAATACCTCAGCCAGCTCTCCGAGCAGCCAGCCGAAGTGGCTGGGATGATCATCAACGCCATCCCACAGATGCCGCCCAGCCCGCACCTGGTGACACTGCTTTACATGTTCGCCCAGGATGTGGACCCGATCCGGGCACGCCAGGCCCTGGAACAACTGAGCCGCACCCGCTCTCCCGAGGCGCATCGTGCGCTGGCCTGCCTGAGCATTGCTTTGCCACCTTCCCTGGCCCCTCTGGCAGAGCGCGGTCTGCGGAAGATGCGCATGAGCGGCGTACCTCAGCCTCCCCCCGCGCACCAAGGGTGGCGCGGGCTCTTGTCGCCGATAGATGGCAGCGGCGCTCAGTTGATCTGGCTGATTGGACAGCCAATCGCCCATAATGAGAACTACCAGACCCTGATAGGTGTTCTGGTTAAAGATCCGGAAGGGATCGTGGTTTGCCTGGGCTCTCTTGAAGCTACCGATGACCTCTTGCCACCGGCCCAGACGCTGGGAAGCCTGTATATGGTCCCTCAGGGCAATAACGGCCCGCCAGTGGTCCTGCTCGAAGTGCCATTTGACGCCGCGCGCGAGGTAGTACGGCGGGGAATGGCTCTCAACTGGGCCGCCGGCAACCCGCTGCCTGCCGAATACCGCTTCTTCAGCGCTTTCATCTGGGAAACGGGCATGCCGCAACCCATCGCTGCTCCCGCGGTGGGCGACTTTACGCCAGCGCAAACCGTTGCTTTGCTGGACCACCCGGCCTTTGCAAGCTGGTTTTGGCTGACACCTGAGGTACAGCAGGCTGCTGAACAGTTGGGCGAGTTCCACAGCCTGACAGCGCGGGCTGCGGCGGTGTCCAGATTGGCCGAGACTTGTTTTAGCCAGACAATGGTGGCCAGTTATCGGCGACGCCTGCAGGGGATGGCCGAATGGCTGATGTTGGCCGGCGAGCAGCAGGCCAGCACCCTGGCCGCGACGGCGGCCGCCCAGCTTGATTCACGCCCGCCGTCCGAGTCGCCCTTCTTGCGTCGGCTGATCAGCATCGGGCTCGATGTGGCAATGGCGGCCGCCGCCAGCCGGCCCAACCTGCGTCGCGTGGAGTGAGGCCTGAAGGCGTCGGCAGCGTGCTTTGGCGTTTGACGAGGTCATGGGGAAAGGGTTAGCTCTTTCCCTCTTGGACAAGTTCACAATGCTATAAGGAGGTACCATAGATGTTACGACTAGGCGGTTGGGAGTGGGTGATTCTGTTGGTCATTGTGTTGATCATCTTTGGCGTCGGCCGGCTGCCCGAGATCGGCGGCGCGCTAGGCAGAAGTATCCGCGAGTTCCGCGAGGCCAGCCGCGAGGACAAGCCAAAGGAGAAGGCAGAGGAGAAACCAAAGGAGGAGACACCGACCACGCAGGCCTGATACGTGCCCAGTATTCTAACCAGGGCCCATTTGACGGGCGGGCTAGCTGTACGGCAAGGGCAGGACTCCCCGACTTGGATGCTGTGCCAGAGCCCTCAACAAGTTGGAGGTCCGCCTCCTTGCCCATACGCCCCCTTCAGATCACGGTTGAGACAGTAGTAGGCGGTTGACTGCCAGCCAACGCCAGGGCCAGCCGGGCGGTGAGGTTTTTGGCTGCGCTCTTGACTTATGACAACTCCGGCGCATCGCCCTGCTCTCCTGCGGACGGCCTAGTTGCCCAAGGCACCTGGCCTGACTTGGCCACCCTGGAGATCAAGGTGCCAATCATGGACGGGATCAAGGTGACAGGCCTGCGCCAGGAGCTGCAAGCCCGTAAGTTCATCGAGCGCGCCAAAGGGATCCTGATGCGCCGCCTGGGCCTGGGCGTAGAGGAAGCCTTCTGACGCTTGTAAAAACAGAGCCAGGATACCACTCGCAAACCGGCAGCGGTGCCAGAGGCGACTATCCTGGCCGATTAGATGCTATGAGCAAGGAGATGAAGCCGCGCATCGTGCGACGGCCGCGCGGAAAACATGACCTATATCATTGCGTCCCGGCTGTATCTGCTGGCATACTTACACAGCCATATGGTAAACGCAGGCTGATGTCGGTCTGCTTCTATGCAACAGGTGATACACGCCTGCCCATGTTATGTCGTATAAGGGCAGGCTTTTTTGTTGAGAGGCTCGACGGTTAGGAAATGGTGGGAATTCAGGGCTTGCGTTTTCCCAATGTAACTATTCAGCGGTGACTGGAAGTCACCCTTTTTGGGCCTGCGGCCAATGGTCGGCCTTCGCCGACCTCTCTCATGATGGAGGGGTGTCGGCCTCCGCCGACACCCGGCACGAAGTGCCCAGCAGGGGCGATTTTAATCAGCCTGAATAGTTACTTCCCAATTATGAGCCTGCTCAGCTAGCCAGAGTACCCATAGGAGGCACAGCAGACGCCATGGAAAAACTGCAACTGGATGTCCCCACGATGTATGCCGACCATCATGTGCTCAAAGTGCGAGAGGTTTTGACCCGTCTGCCAGGGGTCGAAAACGTATATGCCAGCTCGGCCTGGAAACAGGTGTTGGTGACCTTTGACCCAGCGAAAATCAACCGTGAAACTATTGAACAGAAACTGGCCGAGGCCGGTTATCCGGTCGGCGAAGACAAGGTGCCGATCCTGGTCACCGCTACGGAGCTTCGCCGTGACCCTAAATGGGATGTGCTGGGAGTCCGGGTTACCAAGACCAATCGGGCCGACATCGAGATGTCGGGCGAGTTCCGCCGCTATTAGGAGGATAAGATGGCTAAGAAGACACGTGCGCCCCAAGAGGCCAGCCGCGATGCAGCCGCGGTAGCCCTTCTGGAGCGGATGATCACGCTGGGGGTGCAGACCTCTTTCACGCGTGCCGATGAGATCGCTCCCTGCCCCATAGGAGCTCAGAGCCTGTGCTGCCGTAATTGCGCCATGGGCCCCTGCCGCCTGGTTGGGAACGTGACCTGCGGCGTATGCGGGGCGACAGCCGATACCGTGGTGGCCCGCAACTTCGCGCGCGCGGTGGCCGTTGGCGCGGCGTCCCACACTGATCACGCTCGCGATCTGGCCTACACCCTGCTGGCGGCCGCCGAGGGACATGCCCCCGACTACCGCATCCGTGACCCGTTTAAGTTGCGCGAGGTGGCCGGCTACCTGGGGGTCAAGACCGATGGGCGGACGACCCAAGAGATCGCGCGCGATGTGGCTCTGGCTGCCCTGGGAGAGTTCGGCCGGACCCAGGGTGAGCTGCTCTATCTCAAGCGCGCCCCGGCCAAGCGTCAGAAGATCTGGCATGAGCTGGACATCGCCCCGCGCGCCATTGACCGCGAAGTGGTGGACCTGCTCCATCGCACCCATATCGGCAACGACCAGGACCCCGAGCATCTACTAGATCAGGCGATGCGTTGCGCCCTGGCCGATGGTTGGGGCGGCTCGATGCTCGCCACCGACCTGACCGACATCCTCTTCGGCACCCCTGCGCCAGTGCTTTCCCAGGCCAACCTGGGCGTGCTCAGCGAAGACGAGGTGAACATCATCGTCCATGGCCACGAGCCGACCCTCTCAGAGATGATCGTGGCCGCCGTGCAGGACCCTGAACTGATTGCCTATGCCCGCAGCAAGGGAGCCAAAGGCATCAACCTGGCCGGCATCTGTTGCACCGCCAATGAGACATTGCTGCGCGAGGGGATCCCGCTGGCCGGCAACTTCTTACAGCAAGAGCTGGCCATCCTCACCGGCGCCATCGAGGCGATGATAGTAGATGTGCAGTGTATTATGCAGGGGCTGGTGCCAGTGGCGCAGCAATTCCATACCGAGATCATCACGACCTCGCCCAAGGTGCGCATCCCCGGTGCGACCCATATCCAGTTCGACGAGCACCGGGCCTTGGAGATAGCCAAAGAGATCGTGCGCCGGGCCATTGACCGCTTCCCCTTGCGGGGTGATACCTTCATCCCCGATGTCCGCACTCCTCTGGTGCCAGGGTTCTCGCACGAGTACATTGATTATGCCCTGGGAGGCACATACCGGGGCTCCTTCCGCCCCCTGAACGATGCCATCATTGACGGCCGTATCCGCGGGGTGGTGGCCAACATTGGCTGCAACAACGCCCGTACCTGCCAGGACTCACTCCATCGCTACGTGGTGGAGGAATTCCTCAAGAACGACGTCCTGGTGGTGGAAACCGGCTGCGGTGCGATTGCCAGCGCCAAGGCAGGGCACATGACCCCCCAGGCCGCGCTGGAGATGGCTGGCCCTGGCCTGCGCGAGGTATGCGAGGCCGTCGGCATGCCGCCCGTGCTTCACATGGGCTCCTGCGTAGACAACTCCCGTATCCTCACCGTCCTCTCGCAGATGGCCACCGAGACCGGCCTGGGAGAGGATATCGCCGACATCCCGGCCGTAGGCATGGCCCCGGAGTGGATGAGCGAGAAGGCGTTGGCCATCGCCACTTACTGTGTGGCCTCTGGCGCCTACGTCATCATGGGGGGCCGCAGCCCGATCGCCGGTAGCGACGAAGTGGCCCGGCTGATGAGCGAGGGCTGGGAGAAGAAGGTGGGCGGCAAGCTGGAGTTCATCGAGAATGAGGAGGAAATCGTACGCCGCGCGCTGGCCCACATAGACAAGAAGCGCGCCGCGCTGGGCCTGGCCGAGTACAACCCGGCCAAGTGGGGCAAGAGCGGCGACTGGCGCATAGCCGAGCTGTTCGCGCTGCCCCTGGAGGAGCGCATCGAAGCCGTCTATGGGAGAAATCGGTAGGTTGGCAGGGCGGTAGGTTGGCAGGTTGGTAGATTGGTAGATTGGTAGTTGGTAGGCGGTCACGAGTTCGCCAGCTCAGCACACCAGTTTACCAGTTTACCATACCATCAACCTACCACCCATTGCAAAGGAGGTGAACTACACTATGAGCCGATACATCGCTACACGGGCTATTCGTGGAGCCAACGCCCTGGTGGCCGAAGCAGAGAGCCTGCTGCAAAAGGCTCTGGCCGAAAAAGGGCCTGATACACCCGTTGCATTTCCCAATACCGCCTATTACCTGCCGGTCATCAACGGCATGTTGGGACACCAGGTGACAAAGCTGGGCGACCTGGTCCCCGTGGTGGAGCATGCCAAGAAGCTGCTTCATCCAGTGCCTGATGACCAGCTATGGGTGCCATATCTGGGCGAGGCCCTGGATGCTGGACAGGCAACCCTCCTGGCCGCTGAGACGATCGAGGGGATTCGCTTCGTCTACGGTGAACAGCCCGAGCGCTATCCTGGCTTTCACCTGGCCGGCGGCACGTCCTTCACCAGCCCCGAGTTCGAGGCTGAGGCCGGGGACGGCCGTCTCAATGGGCCTATTGACGACATCCAGTTGCGATCGTGGGGCATCCAGCTGGTGGATGGCCGCATGCCAGGCTTTGCGGCTATCGTAGGCGCGGCGCGCACCA
>DAOTZS010000241.1:0-3767 GCA_034434335.1 Anaerolineae bacterium | reverse complement strand
GGACAAGCAGAAGCCAGAGCCAGGAAACCCGCGGTGTAGATCGCCAATTGGCCATCAGGCCTATCCTCCTTGCAACCTTATGTCAGCCTCTTACTTCCTGATGGCATCCCGCAACATGCCGTAAGCAGGGCGGCCCATGATGCCAAAAGCTGCCATCTCCGTGCCTGGTGCCGTGATGTTGTAATTCAGGTTCCACAGAAATGCCACGCCGACAAATCCCCACTGCTGCATCATCTGAAACGCGCGCACAATGTACTCACCCTGCTGTTGTTCGGAATTGTAGGCAGCATACTCATATCCGCTCACCGGACTGCTGGTGGAGGCCCAACCAAACTCCGTGGGCCAGAGGCGCTTGTTGCCATCGCCATACTTCACCATGATGTTACGGTACTGCTCCATAGTGTTGCGGAAGTAGAAGGACGAGTCATTGACGTGCGAGGGCCTGGAATAGTTCCCGGCCTGAAAGTCCTCCACCCGCACCTCCGGGGGATTCCCATACCCGCTCGGATGGACCCCTATGGCATCGCAGTAGTTTTTCAGCCCGGCTTGATACATCTGCTCCAGGTAGGTTGTGTCACGAATAGCCAGGGGTGGCGGTGCACCCGTAGGGGTAGGCGCGCCGCTGACCACGATCATGCCTGGACAGGCCGCCTTGATCGCCCGATAGGCCGCGGCCAGGAGCTCCACGTAGCGCCGTGCATCCAGCGGCTCATTGCCCCACTCGTACCACAGATTTTGCTCGTTCCACACTTCGACCGCCTGCACGCGGCCGCAGTAATGCGCTGCAAAGGCACCCACGTAGTTAGCATAGTCTTGGGGATTGGCTGGTGGCCCTTCGACGCTAAAGTCGCTATTTGGGAGGCGAGCCCATTTGGGCGCCTTGACGATGCTGACCAAAATGTTGATCCCATTATTATGTAAATCATTGACCACGTCATCTGGGAAGCCGCGCTGCCCGGGCGCGGCCTCAAACTCTTTCCACGGCAACTGGAACTTAACCCAGGTGATCCCCAGGTCCTTGACCGCCGCGATGGCTGCCCCGCGATCTCCCCACGGATCGATCTGTATCCCGTAGGCGAAGGAGCCTCCCCCGGCCGGCCGGGGGGCCGCACCAGCCGCAGCCACCTGAGCCTGTGGCTGGCGCGTCGGCGGAGGAGCCACCTGGACCACAGCAACCTCTTCGAGCGGGCCCGCTGCCCTGGTCCACTGCCCCGAGACCCATCCGGTCCCCTCGCCCACCTTGATCTGCCACCAGTCGCCGGCCTCGCTCTTGCCAACGATCGTGTGAACCTCGCCCGCGCTCGTGCGGCCGATAATGGGATAGGCAGTGCTGGGGCCACTGCGGATGTTCAGGACATCTGCCTCTACCACGAGGACTGGGACCTCAGGGGTGGTAGTTGGGGCAAGGGTAACAGTAGGGACAGGGGTTGGCGTGTCCTCAGGGGTAAATGTCGCTGTGGGTTGGGGTGATGGCGTGGCCGTAGGCGACAGCAAAGCCACTGTCGCTACAGGCATGACAGTGGGGGTAGGCACAGCCTCTGTGACTACAACAGTGGGTTCCTGGCTGGGAGCCGCGGCGGGGCGAAGGGCCTGGTCCACCCGCGCGATCTCATCCGTGATCGTGCCCGGGGTAAGGGTGTTCGGGCAGGCCGCCACCAGCCCTGCCACGCCGAGCGATAACACCAGCAACAGCCAGGGCCAGATAGGTTGTGACTTCCTGTGAGAACGATACGGCATAGGAGAAACCTCTCTGCAAGAGATGGTGACCGGAAACTCCGAGAGCCCCGCTTATGGCACCACCGGAACATCCTCCAGAGAGCCGACAACCTCCACGTAGTTGGTCGCCAGCCAAAGCGGCACACCTTCCACGCAGCAAACCTGCAGCCAATCACCTTCGTTATTGCGGCCCACCAGGGCGAACTCCTGACCTTGGGTGCCCACTGCTGATACCGGATAGTCGCGGCCAGGGCCCGCCCGCAGGTTAAGCCGCTCGGCGAGGATGCGTACCGAAGGGGTCGCGTTAGGGGTGCCCATGGCTTGCGCGGTAGGAGTCGCAGGCAAGGGCTCAGGGGGCGAGGGCGATGCGGACGCGACGGGAGTAGAGCCAGGCGTCTCCGCCTCTTGTACGGAGACTTCAGTGAGCACTGGCGTGGGTGTTGCTGTGGGGGCCGGTGCAGTCCATGTTGGCGTGCGGGTCGCCGCGACCCGGGTGCGCGGGGCACCTATGGTCGGCGATGGAGTGACGGGTGTCCGCGTAAAGGTTGGGGTGGCCGGGGGCGGAGTCCACGCCACGAGTTCAGCACCAGGCTGGCTGCCCGAAGCCAGAGGGATGGCCAGGCCGATCGCGGCCGACAGGATGAGAGTGGTGATGAGCAAGATCGCGTTGGTGGATCGGTTGCCAGGACCCATGCCGTGCTCCTTGTCTGGTGAGATAGACCTACTTGGGCATGGCCTTCAGCGCGTCGTATGCTGGCCGGCCGGCAATGCCAAAGGCGGCCAGCTCTGTGCCGGGGTTGGTGATGCCAAAGTTCAGGTTCCAGGTGAACATGGGACCTACCCACCCCCATGCTTTGGCCATCTGATAGGCCTGCACCAGAAACTGCGCCTGCTCTTCCAGCGTATTATCACGCGCATACTCGTAACCGGGGACAGGATTCGGCTCTGAGGCCCAACCGAATTCGGTCGGCCAGATGCGCTTGCCAGCATCGCCGTATTGCACCATCACCGCCCGGTAGCGCTCCATAGTCTCCCGGTAGAAGAAACTGGGGTGGTTCTTGAAGCTGGGCTCTGCCGGATTGGTATACCCAAACTTGGCATCTGGTGGGTTGTTGTAGCCGCTCGGGTGCGCACCCAGGGCGTCGAAACAGTTCTTGGCGCCAGCAGCATACATGCGCTGCAGATAGACCACATCATCTATGGCGATCACGCCGTCGTTGACCCCGGTGGGGGTCAGGGCGCCGGCCACCACGACCATGTTCGGGTCAACCGCTTTGATGGCGCGATAGGCGCGGCACAGCATGTCCACATAGCGGGCAGGGTCCAGCGGTTCGTGGCCCCACTCGTACCACAGGTTCTGCTCATTCCAGATCTCAATGGCCTGGACCTTCCCTTTGTAACGGGCCGCATAGGCAGCAACGAAGTCAGCGTAGTCCTGCAGGTTGGCCGGCGGGCCCTCAACGCTGAAATCGGTGTTGGCCGGCCGGGACCAGTTGGGCGCCTTGACAATGGAGGCCAGCAGCTTCAGCCCACCCCCCGAAAGCGTATCCACAATATAGTCCATGCCACCCCAGCTATAGACCCCCTTGCTGCCCTCGTAGTCCTTCCAGGGCACCTGAAACTTGACCCAGTCAAACCCCATATCGCGGGTAGCCCTGACCACAAAGCCCAGGTCTGCGCCACCATAAACCTGCGCCTGCACCCCATAGCCGAAATAGCCCCCGGCCGGCGGATAAACGGGCCCCCCGCCGGCCGGCGACTGCGCAGACTGGGGCTTAGGTGTGGGCGGCGGAGCCACCTGCACCAACGCTACTGCCTGGGTCGCACCGCTGGCCTGCACCAGGGAGGCAGTGATCCAGGCTTCCTGCCCATCGAATATAAACTGCCACCAATCCCCGGCTTCGTTCCGGCCTGTTATGCGGTAGGTTTCACCCTGGCGCACCTGCCCGATCCGCGGGTAGGCAGTGCCAGGGCCCGCTCGCACATTGGCCGTGGGCGCAGTGACGATGAACTCGGCAAAGCTGGGGGTGGGGGTCGCCGCGGGGGTCGGG
>DAOTZS010000240.1:0-7395 GCA_034434335.1 Anaerolineae bacterium | reverse complement strand
ATCGTAGCTATGTGGGACACTTACTATGCCCCGCGCACTTTGGTAGAAGCGCTGGACTTACTGGCCCAGTATGGCGACCAGTGTCGCCTGATCGCGGGCGGCACAGACCTGATCCTGGAGTTGGAACGCGGGGTGCGTCAGCAGCGGATCCTGGTGGACATCTCGCGCCTCCCCGGCCTGGACCGCATTGGCTACTTCCCTCCCGAGCGTGGGTACCCGGGCACCGATTTCCCCGGAGTGCAACGGGAGGGCACAGTTGTCATCGGCGCGCTGGCCACCCATAATCAGGTGGTGGCGTCGCCGGATGTGGTGGCATACGCGTTCCCGTTGGCCCGCGCCTGCTGGCTGGTGGGCGCGCCGCAGATCCGCAATCGCGGTACCGTGGCGGGCAATTGTGTCACCGCCAGCCCAGCCAACGACACTATCACGCCGCTCTGGGCCATGGATGCCACCTTCACCCTGGTCAGCCGCACGAGAGACCGCGTGCTGACCTGCGAGGAGTTCTTCCTGGGTGTGCGTCAGACCGCGCTGCGGCCCGACGAGATGCTCATCTGGATCACCGTGCCCGGCCTCAAGCCCACCGAGCGCGGTACCTTCCTGAAGTTGGGCCTGCGCCAGGCGCAGGCGATCAGCGTAGTGAATGTGGCGGCCATTGTGGAGTTCGCCAGGGCGGAACCGAAGGCCGGAGAACAACGTGTACTGCGTGCCCGTATTGCCCTCGGCGCGGTGGCACCCACCATCGTGCGTGCAGCCGAGGCAGAGACATATCTGAGCGGCAAACGGCTGACCGATGATGTCATCGAGCGCGCGGCGGAGCTGGCCGCGGCCGCAGCCCGCCCCATCTCGGATATCCGCGGCAGCGCCGAATACCGCCGCGCCATGGTGCGCGTGCTGACGGCACGGGCTTTGCGTCAGTTGCGGGACGGCACCGAGCGGGAGGGATGGCCAGAACAGCCGGTCCTGCTGTGGGGAGGCAAGAAGGCAGGGGGGCAGAAGAGCAAGGGAGCAGAAGGGCAGAAGGGCAGAGGAGCAGGGGAGTACAAGAGCGTGGGGGGAGAGATCAGGGTGATCCTGAACGGCGTGCCAACCACCTTGCGCGGCGTGCAGGGCAAGACCCTGTTGCGCGCCCTGCGCGAGAACGCAGGGTTGACCGGCACCAAGGAGGGCTGCGCGGAGGGTGAATGCGGCGCGTGCACCGTGTGGCTGGACGGCATGGCCGTGATGAGCTGCCTGGTGCCGGCCGAACGAGCCGACGGCTGCGAAGTGGTCACCATAGAAGGGCTGGCAAACCTGGCTCCTCCTGCCCCTCCCTTTGCAGGTGAAGAGCAGGAGGAGCAACCCCCGAAGCTGCACCCCCTGCAGCAAGCCTTCATTGACGCCGGCGCGGTCCAGTGCGGCTACTGTACGCCGGGCATCCTGATGGCAGCCGCCAACCTGCTGGCCGAGCTCCCCCGCCCCTCACCCGACCAGATCAGACAGGCGCTGACGGGCAACCTCTGCCGCTGCACCGGCTACTACAAGATCATAGAAGCTGTAGAGCGTGCCGCCCAGATGCAGAGCGGTTACCAGTGCTCGTAGCGCACCAGCTCTGCCAGCGGCTTGCGCTCTTTCGGCCGGGGCTGATCGGCCGGGAAGCCTAAGGGGGTCAGGACGACAGGTTCAACCCCTGCGGGCAGGCCCAGGACCTCGCGCGCGGCGGCGGGGTCAAAGGCGGCGATCCAGCAAGTGCCCAGGCCGAGGTTGGCGGCTGCCAGAATCAGATGATCCATGACGATCGCCGCATCCACATCCGCGTAGGACTTGCCGTCCACCCCGCGCACCCAGGCCTGGCCGGGCAGCGCGCAAACGCAGATCACCAGGGGAGCCTGGATGAACCAATCGCGCCGGTAGACGCGGCGCAGCTCAGCCTCCCGACCGGCCGTATGGACGACAATGATCTGAAATGCCTGCCGGTTGGCGGCCGTGGGCGCCAACCGCGCTGCCTCGAGCACCTGTTGCAACAGGTCCTCTGGCACAGGATCGGGCTTGTAGGCCCGCACACTGTAACGGTAGCGGATCAGTTCTGAGTATTCCATGTTCACCTCGTTGAGATAGGTTTATGGATAGACACGGGGGACGTTGCCCATAGGAACGACTTGCTACGACAGCCCCCCTGTTTGATAGGAGATCAGGCGCCGGTCCCGATAGGTGCTCTGGTCAATCACCAGATCCCCCAGGCGCACAGCATCCACGCCACGCAGGGAAGCCAAGGGCGTATGTAACACCACCTGCCGGCTTCTGAAATCTGCCTGGCGAACGATGCCCAACCCCATGGTGAACCCATCTGCATCCTCCAGGGCTACCAGTTGCCCGAACACGAAGTCGGGGGCCGGGAACACGGCCACCTCCTCCCAGTTGACAACCTTGGAATGGGCTGCGGCAAAGTAGCGCGCAAATTGGGCTGCCCGATGGGCCTGGCGGGTAGCCAGATCGCGTGGCCGGACCGCCGGAGATGGCTGGAGCTCGATCAGGCGCACCCGGTGGCTGCGCCGTAAGGGCGACAGCAATGGCTCCAGTTCCTGGCCGCGCTGGATGGCGATCACTGTGCTTGGGCAGAGGAGGTCAACCTTGGCCAGCTTGAGGGTGACCCCGCCCTGGGCTGAATCCACCAGCCCGGTGGTGTCATAGATAATCACCTCGGCGCCAGCATCACGGGCCGCGTCAATCAGCCGGCGGGCACCGCTCAGAAGGGGCAACATGTGGCCACGCGGGGATACCGAGCCGATGAAACGCTGCCACACGCGACCCTGAGGCGGGAAGGCCGTCTCATCGCCAGAAGCCAGCCCCAGGGTGATGGTGGCCGGTGGTCCCAGCGTGCTCTGGCCAGGATCGCCGTCCAGATAGGCGACGCAGCACCCCATGCCGCGCAGGCTTTCGTAGAGGTAGCGGCCGAGAGTGCTTTTGCCCGTGTCGGATGCGCCGACGATCAGCAGGACACCGCGCAACTCCGCAAATGGCAACTGTGTCCAGGAGGCGGGGATATCTGTCTCCACGATTGGTGGCTGCTCCGGGTGCAGGATGAAACGCCAGCCAGCCCAGCGGGGCTGACGTCTGTTGCCCTCAAGGTATAGCTTACATTTTACCCTAACTTTCCCCAACAGCCGAACTCTGTTGTCGGACAAGAGGAGGTGCGGGAGCGGATAACACTATCATCGTTCCAGGGATGGCGAGCTGCCCCTGAGCTTAAGCTCCAGGCTGAAAGGGCGAAGCCCTACGGGCCAGTCCTGCCCCCAGCAGGCCCCCATGACGGTGGCTTTGCTCTCTCAGCGCGAGGGTTCAGCCCCGTCTCTCTTGTCCCTGCCTTATAGGGGCGACCACGAGGGTCGCCTATAGGCATCAAGTTAGGGGTGGCCGGTTAGCTGGTCTCTCCTGGGGGTGGGGGCCAATACCCTCCCCTGCCAGCCCCCGGAGGGGGCGCAGCGGGGGAGGGCCAGGGTGGGGGCCAACCCGCAACTCTGCAGAGGCGCGGTGGGCCCCCACCCGGCCTGCGGCCACCCTCCCCCGCCAGCCCCCCGTAGGGGGGCGCGGCAGGGGAGGGGAGCTTTGACCGTTAACTTGATGCCAATAGGGGCGACCACCAGGGTCGCCCCTACCCGTGGGTATACCCCCTGGCCGGTAAATTTGGGACCCACCTCGTGCCGGGTGGCGTTTCCCGTTGTGGCTCTGCTTGTGGTAAGATTCGGTGGCCGGACGTGGGGGTCGGCGAATGAGGTCTTATGGTGACCCTTGCCGAAGGCCCGCAAGCTATCCGGCATGTTACGACATATGTCTTGCCCCGCTATGCGGGTTGTCTTCTGCCATCCCTTATGGAGGCCAAGATGAACCGGTTTGATCTCCCTGCTTTCCTGTGTGTGCCCTCTACCTTTTCGATTGTGGCGTACGACCCCGCAACAGGCGACCTGGGCGTGGCTGTCGAGTCCAAGTTCCTGGCTGTGGGCGCGGTGGTGCCATGGGCAAAGGCCGGTGTGGGGGCCATCGCCACCCAGGCCTGGGCCAATACCGCGTTCGGCCCCGACGGCCTGGCGCTGCTGGCCTCTGGTCTGACAGCCCAGGAAGCCCTTGACCGCCTGGTCGCCAGTGATGACGATGCTGCTCACCGTCAGGTGGGGATTGTGGACGCGCGGGGCAACGCCGCCACCTTCACCGGCGCGGCATGTCTGCCCTGGGCCGGCGGCCGGACCGGGCCAGGCTATGCCTGCCAGGGCAACATCCTGGTCAGCGCCGAGACGGTGGATGCCATGGCCGAGACGTTCGCCACGGCCCAGGGCCGGCTGTGGGATCGCCTGCTGGCCGCGCTGGCCGCCGGCCAGGCTGCCGGCGGCGATAGCCGGGGCCAGCAGTCGGCAGCCCTGCTGGTAGTACGCCAGGGTGGCGGCTATGGCGGCCGCAATGACCGTTTCATTGACCTGCGTGTGGATGACCACCCGGCCCCCATTGAGGAATTGCAGCGCCTGCTAAGCCTGCACAAGCTCTACCTCTTCCCCAGCGATCCAGCAGACCTCCTGCCCATTGACGAAGCGATCACCCGCGAGCTGCAGACCATAGCCCGCCGTACCGGCCATTACCACGGCCCAATCTCCGGCGTCTACGACGAGGCGACCCGGCAGGCCATGAGGACGCTGGTGGGGATTGAGAACCTGGAGGAGCGCTGGCGCACAGATGATCAGATCGACCGCGTGGTGCTGGAGTTCCTGCGCCGCAAGTTCGGCGGCGCCTGATCAGACACGGCGAAGAAAGGGGGAGAGCGAAGCAGACGGGACAAGCGTGGCCGAGAATATCCTGGGAGGCTGCCCATGGAACCCAAACGCGTTATTCTTGATACCGATATTGGCACCGACGTGGATGATTGCCTGGCCCTGGCCCTGATCCTGGCCTCGCCAGAGCTGGAGCTGGTGGCCGTGACCACGGTCTACGGCGATGTGATCTTGCGTGGGCGGATGGTGCGCAAGTTGCTGGCCCTGCGCGGGAGGGAAGACATCCCGGTGGCAGCCGGAGCCAGCCGGCCGCTATTGGGCAAGGTCCCGGTCTATTGGGCAGGGCATGAGGGCCGTGGCTTGCTGGGGCCCGGGGATGAGGCGTTCGACCCCCCTCCAGGGCACGCGGTTGATCTCATCGTGGAGACGGTGATGGCCCATCCGGGCAAGATCACCCTGGTGGCGATTGGCCCGCTGACCAATGTGGCGCTGGCCTTTCTGCGGGAGCCGCGTCTGGCCACGCAGCTGGCCGGCCTGGTGTTGATGGGCGGGGTTGTGGGGGGTGCGGCTGCCCTGCACCTGCCCTGGGTGGAGCACAACTTCCGCTGCGACCCGGAAGCGGCTCACATCGTGCTTTCGGCCGGCGTCATTCCCACCATCGTGCCCCTGGATGTGACCACCCAGGTGGCGATCCGGCCAGCCGACGTGGCGCGGCTGCGCGGGGTGGGCGATCCCTTCCACCAGGCAGTGGCCGACCAGGTGGAGCTCTATCCCCCTTTCGTCGCCCGGGGCTGGACGTATCTGCATGACCCCCTGGCTGTGGCTACGTTGATCCAGCCGGGGCTGGTCAGGCTGGAGCCGGTACGGGCCTTTGTCGAGACGCGCGGAGAACATACTGCCGGCGCGTTGCTGGTTGCGCTGCCCACGGCCGACGCGCCGGCGACCGCTCGTGTGGCCCTGGAGGTCGACGCGCCGCGGGCCGAGCAGTTTATTGCAGAACGTCTGACCCGGTGAGGAAGATGCAGTGTAACTATTCAGGCCGATTGAAATGGGTGTAATCGCTCTTATCTCTGGAGTTTAGACTAATTCAGCAGCGATGTGCGATTTGCGCGAATCGCTGGTTGGTAATAAAACGGAGGCATGAACGAACAAACCTCCGCTGCCAATATGCAGCTTAACAACCTGATCGAGTTCCGTACGGTGGCCTATACCCAGCTTGGCAACGCCAGAGATGCCTTGTTCGAGCTGACGGATGCGGTCATCCTGATGTCCAGGGTCAACTCCTTCGCGGAACTGACCTTGGCGCCGGTCTTCCGTCGCAAGTGGTCTAGCAGCTACGAAGCGCTGCAGGACGGACGACCAGATCGAAAAGCCCTACTGCGGCTGTACGTGGGGCAGATACCGACGGGTGCCCGCCCCATCCTGGCCGGGGATCATACTGCTTGGCCGCGGGTGTTCTCCTCGGCGCTGAAGGAGCGCACGGTCGAACACCAGCCGACGTCGGTGCCGGGTAACCGCCCTATTACCATCGGCCAGGGGTACAGCACGATCGCGTGGGTTCCCGATGCGCAGGGCAGTTGGGCTTTGCCGTTGCTCCACGAACGCATCGCAGCCGATGAGAAGCCTACGGAGAAAGCAGCGCGCCAACTGCGGGAGGTGTGCCAGGAGCTGTCGATGCGGCCGCTCACGCTGTGGGATGCCGAATACGGCTGTGCTCCCTTTGTGCTGGCGACCGCCGACATCCCGGCGGACAAGATCATGCGGCTACGGCCCAACCTGTGTCTGTGGGGACCACCGCCGCCGTACAGGGGCAAGGGGCGTCCCCGCAAGCATGGGGACAAGTTCAAGCTAAGTGACCCGGCCACCTGGGGGACACCGGTGGAGACCCTGGAAGTGGATGATCCCCAGCTGGGACACATTCGGCTTTCCCTGTGGCGGGACCTGCGCTTCCGCAAGGCACCTGGCCACCCCATGACGGTTGTGCGCATCGAACAACTCCAGGCCCGCGGTACACGGCGCCACCCTAAGGTCATCTGGCTGGCGTGGGTAGGGGAGGAACTCCCCACGCTGGCCGAGGGATGGCGGTTGTATTTGCGCCGCTTTGCCGTTGACCACTGGTATCGCTTCGCCAAGCAGCGTCTGCATTGGACACTGCCCCATGTGGGAACGCCAGAGCAAAGTGAGCGCTGGAGCGACTTGATGCCGTTGATCACCTGGGAGTTGTGGCTGGCGCGGGAGATCGTGGCTGACAACCCCCTGCCGTGGCAGAAGCGGCAGGTCAACCTGACGCCAGGGCGGGTGTGCCAGGGGATGGCGGGACTTTTGGTGGTGATTGGCACACCGGCCCGCGAGCCCAAACCCCGCGGAAAGTCGCCCGGTTGGCGCAAGGGACGCCCGCGCACGCGCCGGGAACGCTATGCTGTGGTCAAGAAGGCAAAGAAGCCCAAGAAAAAGGCCACCTGACCGTCTCGATTCGGTTGTCAAAGAGCTTTTTTCACAGACTCGGCCTCACCGAGTCTTTTGGCGTTAGTCTAAACTCGAGTGATATACCGGCTACGCGATCGGGCGCGAGATGCTCTTATTGAGGCCCTGCTGCCCCGCGCAGCGGGTCGGCCAGCCCAAGCCACCACGCTGACCGTGGACAAGGCCCTGGTCGACCGGG
>DAOTZS010000239.1:0-10234 GCA_034434335.1 Anaerolineae bacterium | reverse complement strand
CGTAGACCATGGCGTCGGCCTGGCGGACTTTCGGGAGCAGGGCCGCCATGTCGTCCTTATGGACGCAGACGCCAGGGGTCTTCGTCCAGCAGGTGAAGCAACCCAGGCAGTGGTTGATCTTCAGGTCCTTCAGGTAGACGGTCTCCGTCTCCGCGCCGGCCTCCCGCGCGCCCTCCAGGAAGGGCTGGAGGATGCGGTCGGTGTTGCTGCGGCGGCCGCGCGGGCTGCCGTTGATGGCCAGGATCTTCATGAGTTTGCTTGCTCTCGAGCTGAACTACAGATGCTCATAACTATTCAGCGGTGACCGGAAGTCACCCTTTTTGGGCCTGCGGCCAGAGGTCGGCCTTCGCCGACCTCTCTCATGACACATACATGAAGGGTGTCGGCGGAGGCCGACACCCGGCACGAAGTGCCCAGTAGGGGCGATTTCAATCCGGCCTGAATAGTTACAGATTCTCGCGCACAGCCTTGGCCGCGGCCAACGTCATCCCCGGCACGGCAGCCAGCTCCTCCAGGGAAGCCTGCCGAATGGCTTCCAGCGAGCCAAAGTGCTTTAGCAGCGCCTTGCGCCGGGCCGGCCCGATGCCCGGCACCGCATCCAGCTCCGACGCGATGGCCCGTCGGTTACGCTGTTGGCGGTGGAAGGTGATGGCAAACCGGTGCGCCTCATCGCGGATGCGCTGGATCAGGAAGAGCCCCTGGCTGCCGGCCGGCAACATGATCCCCTCCTCCCGGCCTGGCAGGAATAGCTCCTCCCGCTCTTTGGCCAGGCCGGCCACTGGCACCACCTCGGTCAGCCCGAACTCGGCCAGCACTTCCACCGCCACCCCCACCTGTCCCTTGCCGCCGTCCACCAGCAAAAGGTCAGGCAGGCGCTTCCAGGCCGCATCTGCCTTGCGGCCGGCCGCGGCCGGGTCCGCGGTGGCGTCCTCCACCGCGCGGCGGAAGCGGCGCCGCAGGACCTCGCGCATGGCCGCGTAGTCATCTGGCTCGCCGTGCGCGCCTTTGCCCCGCACATTGAAGCGCCGGTAGTCGCTCTTCATGGGCACGCCTTTGGCGAAAACCACCATGCTGCCCACCGTGCTGGTCCCCTGCAGGGTGGAGATATCGAAGCACTCGATCCGGCTCGGCGGAGAGGGCAGGCCCAGGGCCTCCTGCAACTGGGCCAGGGCCTCCGTCTGGCGGTGGGTGTCGGCCTGCCATTGGGCCTGCAGGCTGGTGAGGGTGGATGCTGCGTTCTCAGAGGCCATCTTCAGCAGGTCATGCTTAGGGCCGCGCTTGGGCACCTTCAGCACCACTCTGCGGCCGCCTCGTTTGGCGCGCAGCCACTGCTCAATGATCGGCCGCTCGTCCAGCTCCTCGGGCAGCAGGATGGTGGGTGGTATGAACGCGGCCTCGTCGTAGAACTGTTTGACAAAGGCGGCCACCAGTTCACCGTTCTCCGCGCTGGCCACCCCATCGAGCACGAAACTTTCCCGGCCGATCAGCTTGCCGCGGCGGACGAAGAACACCTGCACGCACGCCTCGCCGGTGCGTGCGTCCTGGGCAAAGGCAATCACATCCTCGTCTTCCTGTCGGTTGCTGACCACCTTCTGCCGTTCCACGATCTGCTGCGCGGCGCGGATCTGGTCCCGCAGTTGAGCCGCGACCTCGAAGCGAAACTGCTCGGCGGCTTCCTGCATCTGCGCCGTCATCTGGGCCAGCACCTTTTCACTATCCCCCTCCAGGAAGCTGGCCAGGCCGGCGATGATCTGGCGGTACGTATCGCGGTCCACCGCGCCGATGCAGGGGCCGGCGCAGCGCCGGATATGGTAGTAGAGGCATGGCCTGGCATCCCGGCCGGTGATCTCCCGGTTGCAGTCCAGGTAGGGGAAGATGCGGCGCAGGGCATCCAGGGTCTGGCGCAACGCGTTGCTCGAGGCAAAGGGGCCGTAGTAGCGTGCGCCATCCTGCTCCATGCGCCGGACGACGCTGACCTTGGGGAAGTCGTCCTGCCAGTGGATCTTGATGTAGGGGTAGGTCTTGTCGTCCCTCAGGCGCACGTTGTAGCGCGGGCGGTAGCGCTTGATGAGCTCGTTTTCCAGGATCAGGGCCTCGAGCTCATTGTCGGTGACGATCCATTCCAGGTCGGCTACTTCGGCCACCAGGCGCCGTGTGCGCGGGTCGTGGCGCGCGCCGGCCTGGAAGTAGGACCGCACGCGATGGCGCAAGACCACCGCCTTGCCCACATAGATCACTTGCCCGTCGGCCGAGCGCATCAGATACACCCCTGGCCGCTCGGGCAGGGTATCCAGTTTTTGCGCGAACTCAGGTGTCAGATGAGGGTTCATAGCACAGCACGTAACGCCCCGGCTCAATAAGCGCCTTTGCCTCGCACTACTGCCGGCAGGGTGCGCGCCAGGATCACCAGGTCGCGGCGCAGGGAATAGTGCTCGATGTAATCCAGCTCCAGGGCCAGCCGCTGGTCAAACGGCAGGTCGCCGCGGCCGTTGACCTGCATGGGGCCGGTCATGCCCGGCTTGACAGCCAGCCGGCGGCGTTGATCATCCGTGTAGCGCGCCACCAGCGCGGCTTCCTCGGGCCTGGGGCCGACCAGGCTCATCTCCCCGCGCAGGACATTGATCAGTTGGGGGAGTTCATCCAGGCTGTAGCGGCGCAGGTAGCGGCCCAGCCGGGTCACCCGCGGGTCGTTGCGCAGTTTGAATGCCGGCTGCTCCAGCGCCGAGATGTCCACCAGTTGCGGCAACAGCTCTTCGGCCCGGTCCACCATGGTGCGGAACTTGAGGATGCGAAATGGCCGGCCGTTCTGCCCGATGCGGGTTTGCACAAAGAAGGCCGGGCCGGGAGAGTCTATCTTGACCAGCAGCGCGATCACCGCCATGGGCAAGGCGGCCAGCACCAGGCCCAGGCTGGCGATGGTGACATCCATCAGGCGCTTGATCACGCGTTGCCAGGCGGTCAACGCTGGCCGCCGGCTGCCCATGGCTGCCTGGCCCTGGAAGCGCAGCAGCCCCAGGCCAAAACCGCAGCCCAACGAAAGAGCTCGCACCCACAGCAAGGCCGGCACGGCCCAGCAAATGCCCCGATCCCGCCGCCATGCCTTCAGCACAAAGGGCAGCGTGCTGGCCAGGAAAGCGATGGTTGCTGCGCCGGCCATGGCCAGGGCTGGCCTCCACAAGAGCCCGCCGGCCAGGCCGGCCAGAGTCAGCGCCACCAGGCCCATCTGCAGCTTGAGCACCTGGGGTGTGTGCGAATCGCGCACCATGCGGCCAGGATGCCAGCGCGCCAGCAGCGCCTTCCAGTAGCCGATCTGAAACTTACGCCGCACGTAAGCCCGCAGCGTGGGATTGTGGCGATGGTAAACACGCGCCGCGGACACGAACACCAGCCGATATCCTTTCTCGGCCAGGCGAAACGACAGCTCTTGATCCTCCACAGAGGCCGTGGGAAAGACGGTATCAAAGCCGCGGTTGGCCAGGAAGACCTCTCGGCGATAGGCTGCGCTGTAGGTGTCAACGAAGTCTATCGTCTCCTGCCCAGCCATGCGGTCGTAGCGGTCTTCGTACTCCAACTGGGTAAAGCGGGGCAGCAGGCCGCGCTGGCGGGTCAGGTAGGCCCCTTTGGCGCCGGCCACCTGGGGGTCCTGGAAAGCCGCGGCCAGGGCCGAGATCCAGCCTGGGGTGGGCTCACAATCGGCATCGGTGAAGAGCAGCAACTCTCCCTCGGCTGCTGCTGCCCCCCGGTTGCGTGCCGCGGCCGGGCCGGCATGCCCCTGCCGGATCACCCGCACCCCGGCCGCCTCCGCCAGGGCCGGCGTCTCGTCACTCGAGCCATCATCCACCACGATGACCTCGTAGGCATCACGCGGGTAATCCTGGCTTGCCAGTGCCGTCAGGCACCCCGGCAGTGTGGCAGCCGCATTGTAGGCCGGAACGATCACCGAGACTCGAGGCTTGACATCTACAGACATCTCAGCCTATTAGCAGGTAGCTGAGCTACATCGTGCAGGAAATTGCCTGTAGCGGCTTATCAGATAGGACCTTGATGCGATCTTTGCAGCCGCCGCTTTAGCCACTGCTGGAAAGAGGCCGGGCTCTCCAGGGATCGTTTGCCAAGCAACAGTCCCTCAACTCCAATATCTTCGTCAAGGTCTGGCCAATGTATCCCAAAACCCGCGCCGCTAATCAAAAAGTTGGCGCGCTCAGCAGGCGTGGCGCAGGCGAGACGAGGATACCAGCCTATGGGAACCGAGATTGTACGGCCATCCTCGAGGTCCACAGCCAGGGTGTCGTCCGTTAACGTCACGCCCACAATTCTAGCCAGAGCTGGTGAAACCTCTACAGAAGACATCCCCATTCATGCCTCAAGATCTCCAGGTTCTCGCGCCAGATGCGCTCGATGACGCGTAACTCTTACGGTCATACCCGTGATTCTCTTCTAGCACTACATCAGGATCGAGCCAGAACTTAACGCTCCGGGTTTCTCGATCTACATGCATGTGCCGTGGCTCATCACAGTCATGGGAGTAGAAATAGATGCGGTAGGGCCCGGTTCGCAGAGCGGTTGGCATAGCTTGCAGTAGCCTCTGCTCTTCCCAACTGTACCTTGCCAGGATGCGCTTACTCCACCGGCACTTCGCTCTGCCTGGCCACCTGGCCGTACAGGTGGGCCTGCACAAGGTAGCTCCACAAGGTAGCAAAGGGAATCGTCACCAACAAACCGATCACGACCGCTATCACGCCCAGGAGGGAACCTCCGATGGCGGCGATCAGATCTGCTACCCAGGTGAGAAGGACGGCCACGATCACATTGCCCAGGTTGGCGCGCGTGAAATCCCAGAGCTTGACCAGATCGAAGGCAGCCCCAAAACGCCCGGTACGGGCCAGACGGGCATAAATGGCCGGAGAGAGAAGGAAAAGGAACAGCCCCCACAGCAGTGCCAGACAGGAACCACAGATAAGGAGCAACACCCCTACTGCCTGCGCACCGCCACTCCGGTTGTCCAGCAGGGCGCTGCCAATCCCCATGGGGATAGCGCCAATAATGAGGGGTAGCGCCCAAACGATCAAGACACCAGCCAATCTCAGGCCGCGTACCAGGAACCCAACCCAATCCTCCCACTCTGGCAGGGGGTACTCCCGGCCCTCCATCACGTTGCGCAGCACATCCAGACAATAGCCTGCCACAATAAGCAGGGGGACCAGGCCAATCAGGATAGGCGAGAAGAGGGTGCCGATCAGCACTACCAGGGTGCCAATGCCCAGCTTGCGCAGCCAGTCTGGGTCTTCAAACATAAAAACGAAAGCCTTGCCGAAATCCATAGCCGTTCCTCCCTTTTGAGTGGTGATTGCGTGCCTTCAGGATGGATAGCAGAAACGCGCTTGTCCAGCTCTTTTCTCCGCAGAAGGGCAACTACCTACGCGCCAGGCGTCGGCGCAGGCCGACCACAGGCCAAAGGCCCAGAGCGGGCGACTTCAGTCGGCGCAGGTAGGCAGTTACGTAGAAAAGGTCGGCGTAGGGTAGCCCTATACCCTTTGATGCCCTCTTCTTCCTGCCGATGGACGGAAAGCCTGAGCAGTTGCAAGTATACCACACCTTCCGTAGCATCCTCTAAATAGCCAATCCCAGCCACCCACTCAGGGCAGCCCGGCCCAGGCCGATGAGGGTCAGCTCGAGCAGCCCCAACGCCAGGCCGGCCAGCAGGGGCGCCACCACCTCTGCTCTGTGCTGCGCCTGCCCCTCTCGATGCAACAAGATAAGCACCGGAATGGTGTTGACTGCTCCCACCAGGAGCGCGATGCTCAGGCCCTGGGCCAGAGCCAGCGGATAGAGCAGGGCTGGCCATCCGCTCCCCACCAGCCCGGCCACCACCGCACCACCGGCCAGCAGCGCGGCCAGATCGCGCCACCCTGCCAGAGAGGGCACAGGGGCAGGCCGGGCCCAAAGGGCCATATTGACGACTGGCAGCAGGAAGACCGCGATCACCAGCCCTTCCAGCGTGCCGGTTGTCAGGCGCAAGAGGTTATGTGGCTCATAGAGGTGTGGCAGCCCAGGGAGCAGGCTCAGGAAAGAATTGAACCCGTCCACAGCCCATGGCAAGACCAGAAGGCCACATACCAGCTTCCACCTCGCCCGCGGCAGCAGGCCAGCCTGACCCCGGCCGCGCAAGGCCAGGGCAATCAGCCCGGCCAGGGCGCCGAGATAGGTGCCACTGCAGCGAGCACAGAGCGGCAAGGGCCGGCCGGCAAAGGCGAAAGAGTGCTCCGGGATGCGGTGGCAGACTGCATATGCCAGCCGGTCCACTTTGTCGAGCAGGCCCCCCGGTGTGGCCCACAGCAAAGCCACGATCACCGCGCCGGCAGCCAGCACCAACGGTCCATCACGGTGGCGCACAGATACGCGCTCTTGCCCGGCACTCCTCTCCATGGCGACATTATACCCTTTTTCCGCACAGACGTCATCTTCGCGAGGGGGCCAGCAGGGGAATCCTTTGAAGGGGGTATTCTGGGCGGCGAATTGGTGTCTTTGGGCCTTCGTGGTGAATTTTTAAGCACCCTCAAGGGGGGAAAGAGAGGGCTTACAAGTGTAGGTTTTTGCCAGAAGGCCCGGACGTAAACGTCCGGGCTGAAAGAGCGAAGCCCTGCGGGCTAAGTATCCAGCCCCGAAGGCCTCGGTCCCGAGGGCCCTCGGCCCGAGGGGGGCTTTGCCCTCTTAGCCCGGCGATTTATCGCCGGGTAGCTTCTCAGAGGCCCGGCTTACCTGGGGAGCAAAGTCAGCGGATCCACCAGGATGCCGAAGTCGCGGATTTCGAAATGCAGATGGGGGCCGGTGACGTTGCCGTTGGCACCGCTCAGGCCGATCACCTGGCCCTTGCCTACCACCTGCCCCACCTCAACATAGATGTCGCTAAGGTGGGCATACAGGGTGACATAATCAATGCCGTGGTCGATCACCACCCGAAAGCCGTAGCCAGCCGGGCTCCAGCCGGCCATTACCACCGTGCCGCGGTCCGCGGCTTTGACCGGGGTGCCCACCGGCACTGCGATATCAATGGCCTGGTGCCCCGGCCGTGCATACTGCGAAATCGGTCCCTCCACCGGCCAGATGAACTTGCCATCCCCAAACGGCCAGTCGGGATAGGCCGAGCGGGCCCACTCATCAGTGGCGTAGCTGACGATGTCGCGGTCTGGCCGGGGGCGGGCTGCCGGCCTGGCACCGGGCAACAGCACCCGCTGGCGCGGCACAACCTTGTAAGGGGGCGAGGTGAAACCGTTCCAGGGTATGGCCACAATGGCCTCCACCGTCAGGCCGTGGCGAGCTGCGATGCCCGCCAGCGTGTCGCCGGGGACGACCGTATAGCACAGGTCGGTGAGCGCCGGCACGGTGATCTCCTGGCCAGGCACCAGCTTTTCCACATCAGGGCCGGTGGGGGTAGTGGCACACGCCATGGTGTCCAGGTCGCGGCCGAAATCCAGCGCCAGCGACCAGAGGGTGTCACCAGGCTGGACGATATAGGTGAAGCGGTCAGGGTTGATGTCCTGGACGCCTGCACCTATTGCCCGGCCGGCCAGGGGCAGGAAGATGAGCGTGCCCCGCCCTCCAGTTTCTCGCGTCAGGGTCGGCCCAGTGGGGGTCGCCGTCGGCAGAGGGGTGGGGGTAGGGGTGGTGATGACAGGGGTGGGTTGCCCGGCCAGGGCCGCGGCGAACAGGCCCAGGTTCAACGCCAGGGCTACGCATAAGCCAACCGCTGCGCGTGCATGCCAACGCATCACACAAGACGCTCCAAGTCCGACATGTATTCTGCCCTATAATACACATAACGGGCAGGATAGACAATCACCCGTTTTGGCTATCTATGACCTTTCGGCCCACAACTTTCAGTCTGCAGGGTGTACCTGGACCAGGCCCAGAAGTCCTTCCACCAACTTGCGATCTCCCACCCCCGTGCCTTCCTGCATGGCCGCCGCGGTGCCGCAGGCCACGGCGCGGCGCGCCATCTCGAGCGCGTCACACCCGTCCATCATGGCCCAGAGCAAACCGGCAAGAGCAGCATCCCCTGCGCCCACCGGGCTGCGGGCTCTCACTGGCGGTGGGACAGCCCACACGAACTCCTCCCCTGCTGCCAACAGCAACCCCTGCGCCCCACGCGTCAGGCAGACAACCTGGGTTCCGGCCTCTCGCAGGGAACGCGCGGCCTGCAGATGTTCTTCATCGCTGACCACGGGGTGGCCTACGATCTCGGCTGCCTCTTCGCTGTTGGGCTTAATGCCCCAGGGCCGCGCGGTCAGGCCAGCGCGCAATGGCTCGCCACTGGTGTCCAGGATCGCCAGCCCACCACGTGTCTGCACCAGGTGGATCAACTCTCCATAGAGTGCGGCGGGCGCGCCTGGGGGAAGGCTCCCACAGAACGCCCAGATATCCCCTGGCTGCACCAGCTCGATCACCAGCGCCCGCAAGGCAGCCACATCGGCCGGGCCGATCGAGGGGCCTGGTTCGTTGATCTTGGTATAGACGCCAGTGGCCTCGTCTAGCAAGGTCAGGTTTTGGCGCGTTTCACCCTGCACCTCGATGAAACGCGCGTCGAAGCCCTCAGCTGCCAGCCCGTGGCGCATGGCCTGCCCTGTGACACCGGCCAGGAAGCCGATCGGCCGGCTGGGGATGCCCAGGCTGCGCAGGGCCCGCGAGACGTTGATCCCCTTGCCGCCCAGGTCCTGGCGCAGGAAGCGGGCCCGATGCACCGTGCCAGGCTGCAGCCTGGACACGCTGAGGGTCTTGTCCAGGGTGGGGTTGAGGGTAACCGTGACGATCATGGCGGCAACCCTGGACCAGGCGCCCAGACAGGCTACCTGGCCGCGCGCCAGAGGTGGCTCTGCGGATCGTAGTGCCAGCCGTAAGCTGAGAGGTCCAGCGGCCGGCGCGGCCATCCTGCGGCCACCCGATGCCACGTCTCGTCCCAGGAGCGGATGCCGCTCAGCGCGTCGGCGGCCTCTACGTTGCACGCGCCCACCGCCACGGCTGCGGTGACCGCCTGGGCGGGCGACATGTCACGCAGGAAGGCGCTCAGGAAGCCAGCGATGGTAGCATCGCCGGCACCCGTTGTGCCCACCACGTCCACCTGGAAACAGGGGGACCAGAGTTCCTGGTTGGCCCAGGCCGCCAGGTCAGAAGGCCGGCCGCGGCCCAGGCCCGCCAGCACTTGCTGGTTACCTGTGCGCAGGTAGAAGCCCCGCTCTCCCAACTTCAGGCCTACAACCCTGGCCCCCATGGCCAGCAACTGGTCGCTGAGCTCAGAGAGCAGGGGTGGCGTAATCAGGGGCACGATATCTGGGCCCCCGGCCGCACGGCATAACCCCTCATAGGTGGGCCGGCGCAGCATGAAGAGCAGCTCTTCAATGCTGGGCAGGAAGATATCCACATAAGGCAGGGTGGCGCGCAAGATGGCCTCCCAGTTGGCGCGGCCGGCCGCCGAAGAGGGGTCGGGGAAAGCCATATCCAGCGACGTGGTGACACCCGTCTCCCGCGCCCGACGGAAGATAGTTGTCAGCTCGGCGCCGTCATCCTCGTACATGCGGCGCATCAGAGGCGGGTAGCCAAAATGGAAGAGCCGCGCCTGGCTCAGAAGTTCATAACGCACGTCGGTCGCGCTGAAAGTGTCGTTGGCGCCAGGGCAGTGTAGGAACATGCGGTCCACGCCCGGCGGGTTGATCACCACCGTATAAGAGGTGCTGACCCTGGGGTCCACGATCATGCCTTCGGTCAGGCTGGGGCCGAAGCTGGCCACCACCTGTTGCACAGCCTGCCCAAACAGGTCGGTGCCGATCTTGCCCATCAGCCGGGTGTTGATGCCCAGGCGATGCAGCACCAGCCCCGTATTGGATACCGGCCCGCCCGTCGAGATGGCAGCCGGCCCCACCTCGATCAGCCGGCCAGGTTGCAGCAGCGACATGAAGGCACCTGGGGCGATGCTGCTCAGTTGAGGGATGATATCCAGACACAGGTGCCCGGCAACGACAGCATCAAAGTCTTGGGCCATAATGCAAACTCCAGGCGGTGTAATCTCCTCGCGGCGCAACTATTCAGCGGTGACTGGAAGGGCCCGCCGAGGGCTCGCCCGAGGCGTCACCCTTTTTGGGCCTGCGGCCAGTGGTCGGCCTTCGCCGACCTCTCTCATGATGCATACATGAGGGGTGTCGGCGGAGGCCGACACCCGGCACGAAGTGCCCAGGAGGGGCGA
>DAOTZS010000238.1:0-15956 GCA_034434335.1 Anaerolineae bacterium | reverse complement strand
GCTTATCCCGTCTTCCAGGATCAGACAGGCCTCGGTGTCCTCGTCCAGGGGCCGTATCCAGGCCTCGGCCCTCACCGGACGCCCGGCAAAGGCCAGGATCTTCGATTCGGGCAGGACCTGGCTGACGCTGGTCCGCTGATCTGGCCAGCGATCCTCAATCAGCAGGCCGAAGTGGCCGCTATGGGCTGCGGCAGCCAGCCGGCGGGCTGCCAGGTGGCCGGGGTTCAGGCGCCAGCCGGCCAGGCTGGCCGGGTCTCGCCACGTCGCGGCCCAGATCAGGCCTGCCACCACCCCCAGGACCGCCCCTCCGGCCACCCACCGCAGCCGCCGATTCCGCCATAGAGTTGTCACACCATCGGGGTGCTTTATCAGCAGAGCGGCTGCCGCGGTGGGCACCAGGAACCAGGTAGTGCGCTTGATGCTCACCGCCAGGGCCAGCGCTCCGGCGATCAGGGCCGTCCCAGCCAGGCCCCAGCGCCGACCCCACAAGTGCCCCAGCACGGCGAAGAAAAGGGCACCGGCCAGATTGGCCAGGGCATCGTTGTTGACGATGCTGCCGATGAAAGCCGGCATCGGCGCCAGGGCCAGGGTAAGCGGCACCCCTTTGCTCAGGATGCTATCCCCACGGAAGGTGGCCCTGGTCGCCAGGGCTGCGGCCAGGATGGTAAGCCCATAGAGGGCAACCGAGTAGTATCTGATGGCGCGCGCCTGAGGCTCAACTCCCCGCACAACCCGCAGCAGCAGGGCCGGCACAACATAGTAGAGCGGCGATTCGGCCCCAACCTGAGGGCCGGCCTTGCGCAACCAGGGGTCGTCGCTCAGGCGAGGGGGCAGGACAGCCGGTGTCGGCTGACGGGTCCACTCCCAAAAGCGATGGGCCTGCAACGAGAGGAGGATCTCCCGCTCGATAGCCGGGTCCTCATCCCCGCGCGTTGGCACCCGTCCCAGCTCACTGAACAGACGGGCATACTCATAGTGACGAGGCTCATCCGGGCCCTGCCACAGCGGCACCACATGGGCGTACAACAACCCCCTGGCCAGGCCGATCACAACGACCAGGAGAATCCAGCCCCAGCTCCTCATCCCGGTCATTGTACATGCCCGTTCACCTTCTGCTCACGCGGTCCCGCGCGCGAACTCCCACCCCAGGGCCAGCATGATCCCACCCAGCAGGCCCAACAGGGCACCGGCGGCCAGGTTAAGCAGCCAGTTGGGGGTAGCCGGCTCCTGGGGCAGGACGGCCCGGCTCAGAACGGTCAAGGGAGGGCCAACCACCTCTTGCTGGATGGGGATCTCGGTGACCTTGCGCTGTAAGGCCCGTACCGCTTCCTCGGCCAGCGCGTACTCCCGTTCCAACTGGCTCTGCTCCTGCAACTGCGCAGCCAGTTCGGCCTGGATAGCCTTGGTCTCCTCCTCCAGACGGGCAATCGACGCCGATAGCGCTTTCTCCTCCACATCCAGCGCGGCGAGCAGTTGCGCTATGTCACCATGCATGGCCTCCACGGCCGGGCGCGTCAACTGGCCCCGTGCCACCAACAAAGGAGTGTCAAGCACCTCCAGCGGGAGGACGGCAAACGGCTCACCCTTGGCCTGGGCCTCCTGAGCGCGCTCGCGCAGCATGCGCACCCGGGCCAGCGCCAGCCGGTAGTCGGCCAACTGGCTGTTGTTCAACACCAGTTGCTGCTGCAAGAGAGGCATCCCGGCTGCCAGCGTGCCATCCCCCAACGCTGCCATATAGCCGCCCATCCCCAACGCCAACCCGGTGCGCGAGCGGAATTCCCGCAATGCAGCAGATGCGGCGTCCAGCCGGGCCTGAGCTTGCGCCAGCTCTGCGGCAAACTTGGCCTGGTCGGCCCCCTGCCCATATCGGGCATCGGCCTCAGCCACCCAGACCTCGGCCCACGCGTTCGTCAGGTCCCTGGCCAGCTCGGCGGTGGGCGCCGTGACATTCAGATAGAGCAGCCGTCCCTGGCCGTTTTTGACATTCACCTGGCGTCTCAGGCGCGCCGGATCGCGCAGAGCCGGCGGCAGGGCATCGCCAAGCTTCTCGATAACCGCTGCCGCCATGGCCTGGCCCAGGGTCTTGTCAGTCACAAGCACGGTATAGTCACTGCGCCGATCAAGACGGAGATCTTCGAAGATGGTCTGAAAGCTGGTATCCAGGCGCCAGGCATACTTCGGTGGTTGTGCGACCAGGACAGCCTCACCCTTATAGCTGACCGGCTGTACCAGGCTAAAAACAACGGCCGCCAACAGGGTAACGGCCAGGGTGATAGCAATAGTGCGCCACCGTCGGCGCAGGAGTGCCAGGTATTGGCTGAGGCTAAATTCTTGTTCCATCAGTGCTCCTCGATGTTGTCAGCATCATGGTTGTGCCGGCAGCAAAGGCACATAGCTACGATAATCCAGCCGCGCTACCGTCACGCGGCCCAATACGATCTGGTCGGCCGGCAGGCGCTCTCTATCGGGGCCGTACGCTAATAGCCGGCCGGCTGCCTCGCTATACATGCCAACCACCAGCGGATACTGCCCGGCTGGCATCTCGCTGGGCAACACAACCAGGTGTGTATCCACCACCCGTTCACCAGGCTCCCACAGGCCGGTAGGATAGGCACCTCCTTGGGGCGGACCATCCCCGAAAGCCACAGGGCCGTCCGCCCCTACCAGGTGCACGAAGACCCGGTAGTCGGCCATGGGCTGGCCCAGCACCTCCCAGGTCAGCGTGACGGTGAAGGCGCTGCCGGCCACCACATGAGGGGTTGCTGGTTCCCAGGTGGCCCGGCTGAGCCGGAGCAGCGGCTCTTCAGCGTTATTCGCCTCACTCAGCGTTCCCAGACCAGGGCCCTCTGCCTCCTGGGCAGCCAGTTTGGCAGAGGGAGCCAGTTTGAAACGGCCGAAGATGACCGCATCACCCAGTGGCGTACCCCTGACGTCGGTCACGGGCAGGTGCATCCCAACCTGGCCACCTTCAGCCCGGAAGAACGCCACTTTGACCTGGCCCAACATGGGTTGGGCCAGGGCCGCGCTCACAGGTATCCAGTAGGTCTCGCGAAACACATATCCTGGCTGCCACAGGGATGTGGCGTAATTGCCGCGGCCGGGATAGGTGTTGATCTCGCCCACCTTCTGCTGGTGACCGTCGAGCAGGTGCACGGCCAGGGTGTAGTTCTGGTCCAGCGGCCTCAGGGTATGCCAGAGCAGCGTGACTCCCAACGCTTCTCCCTCACGCACCCGGGTTGGCCACAGCTCATAGGCAACCAGCTCGGCTGCCTGGCCAAAGCGGGCTCCCAGGGGCTGTTCGCCGGGCCGGAGCTCGACCGGGCCGGAAGCCTGCCTTGCCAGGTTGGGAGGTGGGGCGTAGGCCGGGCCAATGACGACCAGGGGCAGGGTCAGGTTGGTAATCCCGAGCAGGCCAGCCAGAGCCAACGGCACGCCATGTTGCCACACCCTGGGCAGGTGTCGCAGGAAGGCATCTAACCCCAAGGCCAGCAACCAGGCCACGGCCCCAAGAGCCGGCAGCAGATAGCGCCCCCGGATCAACGTGCCACCGTGGTCGAAGTCCCGATAGGCCGCCATCGCCAACACTGAAACAGCCAGCAGGATCAGAAGCCAGGCCGCAAGCCTCTGGTCTGACGCCCCACGGCTATCTGCCAGCCACCAGGCCAGGCCAAGCAGCCCTATCAGGCACAGCCCGGCAAAGAACCAATAGAGCCACCTATAGGCCTCCAGGTTGCCCCACCCAAAGGAAGCCCAGAAAGTGCGGAAGGCATACACCAGCGCTGCCGGCAGGGCATCCAGGTTTATGGGCTGAGCGGCACCGGTCCGGTTGAACCAACGATCAGTAAAGCGGAAGAGCAACCATGGGTCGCGGGGCCATGGCACACCGGTCAGCCGCACATTACGCACCAGCCACAAGCCGCCAATAGCCAGCCCACACCCCAACGAGGCCAGCAAGGTCAGCCCCAGGCGCAGCCTCCGCTCCCCCTGGCGCAGCGAGCGCGTTACGCCCAAGCCCAAGGCTAAGGCTGTGAACGGCACCAGGGCCAGTGCAGAGAGTTTGCTGAGCAACGCCAGGCCTAAAGCCAGCGCCAGGCCGCAGGCCGGGACCAGACGCAATCCCTTCAGGCCAACCTGGACTCCCTGCCACGCCACCAGGCACCCCAGCGCAGCGATCAGCACATCATTGGTCACCACGCTGCTGATAAACAAATACTGTGGCGACAGCGCCGCCACGGTCAGCGCGATAAACGCGGCGGGCCATCGCGCGGGAGCCAGAAGCCGGCCAAGCCGGTATACCGCAACCAGCCCTGCCAGGCTGATAACCAGCGAGACCCAGCGGGCCAGATGCAAGGCCAGGATGGTGCCTCGCCAGGGGAAACGCTCTTGCTCTGAACGATGTACAGCAGCATTGATGCCCCCCACACCGGTCGGGTTGCCGAAATATGGGTTAACATCTGGCTTAACCCCATCGTTGGTATCTACCAGCATGATGGGCAGAGCGGCCAGGACGTAGTATAGGGGAGGCTGGCTGGCTTCGTCGTACTCGTATTCGTGGGTCAGGCGCGCATTCGGAGGAGGCAGAGCCTTGTGCCGGGCAACGTACTCGGCAAACTTGTAGTGGGCCCACTCATCGTGCGCTTCCCATGCTGGCACCGCGACGCTATACAGGACCCCAAGCATCAGGTGTGCGACCAGGAGTGCGATAGCCCATCCTTCAGCGCGCACCAGGCTGGGGTACTTCTGTCTTGCCATAGCGGACGTTATAGCCAACACGAGATTACCCCGACAGACCTGGGCAATGATTATAGCATATTCCAGGAGCGGCCCAAAACCCTTCCGTAGGCTGTCTCGAGCACAGTGGCTGCATGCTCCCATGTGTAGGCTGAGATGACGCGCTGGCGCAGTGCCCGCCCGCGCGCCGCGGCCCCTTGTGGATCAGCCAGCAGGCTGGCCAGCGCGGCCGCCAGAGCGGCCGCGTCCCCAGCCGGAGCATAGACCCCTTCGTCGCCCAGGTATTCCCGGTGCACGGGGGTGTCGAAGGCAGCCACCGGCAAGCCCGCGGCCATGTAGGTCAGCACCTTGCCGCTTCCCTCCGTGGCTGATAACTTGGGCGCCACCGCCACTTGCCCCAGGGCCAGATACAGAGGTGCATCCTCATATGGCACTGGCCCGGTGAAGGTGACGTGGTCAGCGACCCCCAGCCTGGCTGCCATGGCCCGGTAGCGATCCAGGAAAGGGAACCCCATGAGAAGCAAATGTGCGCGGGGCTCAAGGTGTACCAGGGAAGCCAGGGCCTGCAGCAACAGGTCGGTGCCCTGATAACGGGCCAGCAACCCCAGGTAGACGATCACCCGACGGCCGGGCAGGATGCCCAGCCGGCTGCGCAGGGCACTCAACTCGTCGGCCGGGAAGGCATCGGCAGGCCGGAAGGAGTCGGGATCTACGCTGTCAGGCAGGGTGATGACCCGGTCGGCCGGCACTCCATACTGCTGCACCAGGAGCCGTGTGGCCAGTCCGGAGCTGGCCAGGATCAGGCTCGGCTGTCGCTCAATCCAGTGCTCCAGCCACCGCAAAGGGTGTAACCAGGGCGAAGCCGCGCTGATGAAGCCGTGATCCAGCATCTCGCCGGTCAAGCTGCCCTGGAAATCGAAAACGAGTGGCCGACGCAGCAGCGCCGCCACCAGCGTGCCGATCAGCGCCCCTTCGTGCAGATAGGCATGCAGGATCTCAGGACGGAAGCGGATGGCTGCCGCCAGCACTGTTGGTCCCAGCAGGGCATCCAGGACTAACTTGAGCCGGGAGGAGCCCACCTGGATCGGGCCCCCGCGCGGCCACGGCGCGCGCAGGGTCGGGATGCCGGCCACGTCCCGGCCGCTGGGATAGGTGACCAGCAGCAGCCGATGGCCGCGGGCCTGCAGAGCGCTCAGATGCCCGCGAATGCGCACATGACAGCCATAGTCGGCGAAGAAGCTGGTGGGGGCAACAGCCAGAATGCGCAACTGTGGCAGCGATCCTCTGCGATCGTCTGCTAGGACAGCACTTGCATCGGGCCGAAGGTCAGATGGAGGGGTCATTCGTCGGAAGGCCTGTTGGCCGGGCAAGGTTGGCCACTGGCAATCAGCCGCTCCTTCTGCTGCCGGCTAAGCCGTTTGAGAGCTGCCTCCCGTCGCATGGTGCTTTGCCGATCTGGCAACTCCTCCTGATAAACCAGGGCCACGGGGCCATGCATGCGCGTATACCTGCCGCCCTTGCCGGCGTTATGCCTGGCGATGCGCCGGGAAAGGTCGGTGGTCCATCCAGTGTAGTAGGTGCCATCGGCGCAGCGGAGGATGTAGACGAAAGGCAAGGTTGTCCTACCGCCTCTTTTTCTCCTGGGGGCGCCCCAGGCGGCCAAACCCGATCAGGCTGCGCATGAAGGCGCCACTGGTAGGCATCTCCATCGTGGTCAGAGGCTCATCCCAGTTGCCCGTGGCCTGAGCATGCAACCACTTGCGCCCGGCCTCTAGCCCGTGTTCGAAGGCCTCGACCAGCGCCTCATCCTCGGCGGCAGCCAGGCGATCCCGCCAGCGGCTCAGTTCGGCGATGAGAGTATCGAGCCAGCGTACGGTGTGCTCGCGCGTGGCACCGCAGGCACTGATCGCAGCGCGGCCATCTTCTGCCGTCACCAAAGTGCTGGTGTAGTACTGGCTGCCAGCCAGCTTGCGCATGTCTTGCCATGAGGCACTCCTGCTGGTAGCCTCCAGCAACGCGGCCGCCATCAGCCGCGGCAGGTGTTCTACGGCTGCCACCATGCCGTCGTGCTCGACCGCGTCCATAAAGAAAGGCCGCGCGCCCAACGCCTCGGCCAGGTCAGCCGCCAGGCGGATCGCCTGCGAGCTGACGCGCAGGTCGGGGGTCAGGCAGAATAGCTTGCCCTCAAACAAATCGGCCCGCGCGTGCTCGGCATCGGTGTCCTCCAACACCAGGATTGGGTGTCCACCTACCAGATAAACGTTGTCGGGCAGCAGTTCGGCAGCCCATTCCAGCACCTGCTGTTTGGCATCTGCCGTGTCCAGGATCACACACCCTGGTTTCAGGTCCTGAGCAATAGCCTCCAAAGTATCCCGGATTTCGTTAATGGGCAACGCCAGGAGGATACGGTCGGCATTGCTTACCGCGTGGATCAGATTCCAGTCGGTGCGGTCCACTGCGCCTTTGGCTTTAGCCTGCGCCGCCAAAGCCGGGGTCTTGTCGTGCCCGACGACCAGTACTTTGTCACCGTGGCGTCGCAAGGCCAGCCCGGCTGAAGCACCGACTATCCCCAGCCCTACTATCGTAATCTGTAGTTTCTCTGCCATTGGTCTCCTTCTCTTCTCTCAATTGTGCTCGTCGGCGCCCTGCAAAGCAGCCAGCAGCCGCCCTATCACATTATCGGTCACACCCTCACAGTCCTGATGGTGTCGGATCAACAGTACTGCCAGGGGGTCGCACCCTGCCGCTGCAGCCAGTTCCGCCCCACGCTGGGGGTGATGGAGATGAACCCAAAGCGGGTAGCGCCAACTACCGTGTGGGGGCGTGGTTTCGTCTCGCAGCCTGGCCAACCAGCCTGGCCATAACCTCTTAGCCAGAACTATTCCTACCCGGTGCCACAGCCGCACCCCTTCGTGTTTGGCGCAATCATGCAACAGCGCTGCCTGGGCCAAAGCCGGATGATCCAGGCCAGATGCCTGCAGGCTGCGCCAGACGCCCAAGCCGTGGCGCTGGTCAGCGCGCGACATGGTCTGAAAAAGCCGCCATCCATCTTCGGACAGGTACGCCCTCACTTCTGCCTGCTCAGCAGGGGTCAGTGGCAGCAACAAAGCGGCCACCGCCCGGCAGAACTGGCGTGCCCGATACACAATCCGGGCAGGGCTGACCAACCCCATCAGGAACCCAATAGCACCCGCATCAGACCGGCCATGGCCGGAAAGAGTGTGTAGCCCAGGATATTGAGCGCTGGCACAGCATAGCCGACCAGGATCAGCACCAGCAAGATGTGCGGGCCATAAGCCACCAGGGGGGTCAGCCGCGCCGCGGCTTCCCTTCCAACCACCCCCCGCAATACGCTGATGCCGTCAAGAGGGGCGAGGGGGATCAGGTTGAACAGAAACAGCACCACATTCAGAGCTACCAGAGTCCAGACCAGCTTGATGATCAACCCTGGTGCGGTGTCCATCAGGCCCAGGCGCCAGGGCAAGGCAGCCAGCGCTGCCAGCATCAGATTGGTGAACGGCCCGGCTGCTGCCACCAGAGCGCCTCCCACCCGCGGGCCATAGCGCAGCCGCCACGGGTTCACAGGCACCGGCCTGGCCCAGCCGACGAAGGCGAAGAGAGCCATCAGCGCTCCTAGCGGGTCCAGGTGTGCCAGGGGATTCAGGGTCAGGCGGCCCTGCCGTGCCGCGGTATCATCTCCCAGCCAGTATGCCATTGCGGCGTGCGCGGCCTCGTGAATGCTCAAGCTGATAACCAGAGCGATCGCGCGCACCAGCAATGTGGAAAGGGTTAGATCAAACAAGGAGACTTCCTTCAGCCACGACTACAGGCTCGTACTTACACGGCCCTACTGAATTATAACACAGCCCCTGCCAGGCCCCAAGCCGAGACGTTTTTGCCAGGAAAAGCAGCCCCGCATCCTCGAGACCTTCGTTTTGACCCGTAGTCAATAGCATCTTCCAATTGGTGGAGAAATCAGGCGGGCGAAAGTTGCCGTGGTGCTCTTATGCCGGTATAATACCCAAGTAGAGGAGTAGTGAAACGATGGCCATCTCACTTGCCGATGTACAAGAGATGATGGGGCTCTTGCGAGAGCACCCGCAGGTCCGGGCCCAGTTCCAGATGCTAGTGGTGCCTCCGGAATTGATTATGCTGACCGAGCGGGTGAGCCAGCTCGCTGTGCGCGTTGAGCAACTCGCCGCTCACGTTACCCAACTCGCCGAGGCGCAGCTACGCACTGAGCACCGCCTGGATCAACTGGCTGAGGCCCAGCGGCGCACCGAGGAGCGCCTGGAGCAACTGATAGCGCGCGTCGACCAACTGACGGTGCGCGTTGATCAACTGGCTGAGGCCCAGCGGCGCACCGAGGAACGCCTGGAGCAACTGACGGCGCGCGTCGACCAACTGACAGTGCGCGTTGATCAACTGGCTGAGGCCCAGCGGCGCACCGAGGAACGCCTGGAGCGCCTTGAGGCTACCGTACAGGTCCTGGTCGAGCAGGTGCGAGATCTGGTAACCTGGCAGCGAGGAGAAGCTGGCCACCGCGCTGGCGAGCGCTACGAGCGGGCCATTATAAAGCGCGCACCGGCTCTGTTTAGGGGCGGACAGGGCGGTGCTACCGATCAGCCATTGGTTCAGCAACATATCTCCCAACTGCTGATCGCGGGCTCGGCTATTGATGTCCTCAGTGACGAAGACGATCCTTTCCTGGCCGACCTGATCTGGTGGAAGGGAGATCAGTATGCCGTGGTGGAGGCATCCCTACAGGTCAATGGCCGCGATATCACTCGCGCGGCGCGACGGGCTAACACCATTCGTCGCGCGGGGGTGCGGGTCATAGGCATAGTCATCGGCGAGGAGTGGGCTGATCCAGCCGCGCGCGAGCAAGCTCGAGCCCTGGAGGTCGAATGGAAGGTCGGCGATGATCTCTCGGCCGGATTCATCGAGTTTCGCCGCCTCTCTGGCTAAGCCAGTGTGCAAAGGCATCTGACACGTAAAGGGGTTGCTAAACGATGGAATACCGAGTCCTTGGCCGCACGGGTGTGCAGGTCTCCCGCCTGTGCTTTGGCACCATGTCCTTTGGCGGCGACGCTGACGAAGAGATGTCCGCTGCGATGTTCAAGCGTTGCCGTGAGGTGGGGATCAACTTCTTCGACTGTGCCAACGTCTACCAGGCCGGCCGCGCCGAGGAAATCCTGGGCCGACTGATAGCCGGCAGCCGGGATGAGCTGGTTATCACCAGCAAGGTACACTTCCCCATGGGCCCTGACATCAACGCCCGCGGGCTCTCACGGCGTCATATCATGCAAGCTGTAGAGGGTAGCCTGCGTCGCCTGGGGACAGATCGCATTGACCTCTACTTCGTCCACGGCTTTGACCCACTGACCCCCATGGACGAGACCCTGCGCGCCCTCGACGACCTGGTCCATGCCGGCAAGGTGCTCTACCTGGGCGTCAGCAACTGGGCTGCCTGGCAGATCGCCAAAGCCTTGGGCATCTCCGCCGCACAGGGCCTGGCACGCTTCGAGTGCATCCAGCCCATGTACAACCTGGTCAAACGACAGGCCGAAGTGGAGATCCTGCCCCTGGCCCAGTCCGAACAACTGGGGGTTATCTCCTACAGCCCTCTGGGCGGAGGTCTGTTGACGGGGAAGTTCGGCAAGGACCGCCGGCCGGAATCGGGCCGCCTGGTGGAGAATAAGATGTACATGACGCGCTACGGCGATCCGCAATACTACGAGATCGCCGAGCGCTTTGCTGCCTACGCCCGTGAGCGCGGTCTCCATCCTGCCTCACTGGCGGTGGCATGGGTAATGTCGCACCCGGCCATCACCGCGCCGATCATCGGCGCGCGCAACATCGAACAGCTTGAGGCCTCCCTGGCTGCGCTGGAGATCAAGATGACGCCGGAATGGCGGGCAGAGATCTCGGCGCTGAGCCCCGAGCCACCTCCTGCCACCGACCGCAGCGAAGAACGCAGGGGGATGTTTTACCAGGGAGTGCAGGCCGCCAGGTGATAAACCTGTTGGCCCAGCTCGTCAATATCTATAGCAAGGGGTAGCAGGCGGGTAACTATTCAGGCGGTGACTGGGAGGACCACGCCGAGGGCTCGCCCGAGGCGTCACCCTTTTGGGGCCTGCGGTCAGAGGTCGGCGGAGGCCGACACCTGGCACGAAGTGCCCAGGGAGGGCGATTTCAGTCGGCCTGAATAGTTATGCAGGCGGTTTAGTTCCCTGCTACCCCTTGCTTTTCCACCGCACTTGAGCGTCCCTATAGCACCAGCCTCAGTGGCTCCTCCAGCGCTGCCTTCACTGCCTGCAAAAAGCGCGCGGCCTCGGCCCCATCCGTTACCCGATGATCTGCCGAGAGGGTGATCTTCATCCGTGTGCCGACGACCACACGGTCGTCTTCTGCCACCACCGGCACGCGCTTCACTGCGCCTACCGCCAGGATGGCTGCCTGGGGCGGGTTGATAATGGCGATGAAGTCGTCCACCTCATACATCCCCAAATTGCTGATGGTGAAGGTGCCGCCCACCATGTCGTCGGGCTTCATCCGCCCCTCGCGCGCCCGGCCAACCACCGCCCGCGTGTCGCGCGCTATCTGAGCCAACGACTTGCGATCGCAATCGCGCACCACTACGGTCAACAGGCCGGCCTCACGCGCCACCGCAATGCCGATGTTAACTTGTTCATGGATGCGTATTTCGCCGTCGGCAAAGCTGGCATTGATCCTGGGGAACTGGCGCAGGGCCAGCGCGGCGGCCTTGGTGACCAGGTCGTTGACCGAGATCTTCTCCTCCTCGGGCAGCAGCGCATTGAGCTGCGCGCGCAGAGCCATGGCCGCGGCCATGTCCACTTCCATGGTGACGTAGAAGTGGGGAGCCTGCTGTTTGCTCTCGGCCATGCGCCGTCCGATCGTCTGGCGGATGGGGGATAGCGGCTCGACCTGATATCCTTCCGCGGCGGGCTGGTATGAGGGGGTAGGGATGGGTGGTGGAGGCGCTTTCTCGAGCGCCTTCTCACGCTCCTGCAGATAGGCCTCGATATCCCGTTTGATGATCCGGCCATCGGGCCCACTGCCCTTGACCTCCCGCAAATTGATGCCGAGTTCGGCCGCCATGCGCGCGGCCACGGGCGAGGCCAGAATTCGGCCAGGCGGCGGCTCTTCCAGCACGGGAGCAGGTACCACGGGCGAGGGCACCTCTGGAGCTGGTACCGATGGCTCTTTCCCAGCCTGGACAGGCCCAGCCCCCACGCCCAGGGCAGCCAAATCAATCTCCTCGTCGGCCGTGCCGATGACGGCGATGGGCTTGCCTACCGGCACCACAGTCCCAGCCTCGACCAGGAGAGCGCGCAACACCCCCGACCGGAATGCCGTGACCTCTACGCTGGCTTTGTCGGTCTCAATGACGGCGATCACATCCCCTTCTGCCACCTGGTCGCCAGCCTGCTTGACCCATTCCTGCAGGGTGCCTTCTGCCATATCGAAGCCCAACTTGGGCATGGTAATCAGCTCAGCCATAACAGCACTCCTCACTTGAGATACAGCACGTCTTTGGCCGCCTGGATCACATCCTCCACCTGGGGCAGGGCCATCTGTTCCAGACGCCGGTTGTAGGGCAGGGGCACCTCAGCCTGGGCTACGCGGCGTACCGGGGCATCCAGGTAGTCAAAGGCCAGCTCTGTCACCCGGCTGGCGATCTCCGCACCGATGCCGTAGGCCCGCCAGCCCTCCTCTACCACCACCAGGCGGTTGGTCTTGCGCACCGACTCTACGATGGGACGGGTGTCCAGGGGCCGCAAGGTGCGCAGGTCGATAACCTCAGCCTCGATCCCCTCCTGAGCCAGCCGTTCCGCGGCCTCCAGCGAAAGCTGCAGCATCTTTGAGTAGGAAACGAGCGTCACGTCGGAGCCCTCCCGTTTGACATCCGCGACGCCAATGGGCACCAGGAAGTCTTCGTCGTCGGGCACCTCACCCCGCACCTGGTAAAGGGTGGCATGTTCGATGAAAAAGACCGGATCGTCGTCGCGGATGGCTGCTTTGAGCAATCCTTTGGCATCGGCCGGGGTGCCTGGCGCCACTACCTTGAGGCCCGGGAAGTGGGCGAACACCACGTCGGGGCTCTGGGAATGGGTGGCTCCCAGTTGCCGGCCGCCGCCTCCCACGGTGCGGATCACCAGCGGGCACTTGATCTGGCCATTGAACATGTAGTGCAGCTTGGCTACATGGTTGACGATCTGGTCCATGGCCAGGAAGGCGAAGTTGATGGTCATGATCTCAGCCACCGGGCGCAGGCCGGCGATGGCCGCGCCAGCGGCTGCTCCCACAATGACCCCTTCGGCAATAGGGGTATCGCGCACCCGCTTCTCGCCAAACTCGTCCAGAAAGCCACGGGTGACGGCATAGGTGCCTCCCCATTGGCCCACTTCCTCACCCATGATAAACACCCGCTCATCGCGATACATCTCTTCGCGCAGAGCCTGGCTGATCGCCTCCCGAAAGGTAATACGTGCCATATCCGGAAACCTCCTGAGTACCTGTGTCACGGCCTAGCGATGGGGAATCGGGTTGACGTAGACGTGCTCGCACAGCGCCGCGTCGTCCGGCTCTGGGCTTTCTTCAGCATAGCGCACGATCTCGACCAGCTCCTCTTCTACCTGCTGATGGATCTGATCTAAGGTCGCCTGGTCAGCATGGCCGTCGGCCTGGAGCTTCTGTCGGAAGCGCAGGATGGGATCGCGGCTGCGCCACTGCTCGATTTCGGCCTTGCTGCGGTAACGCTCCGGGTCTCCCATCGAGTGGCCCGAATAGCGGTAGGTTATTGCTTCCAGCAAGAACGGCCCTTCCCGCCGCACATGGGCCAGTGCCTCAGCGAGCGCCTCATACACCGCCAGCACATCCTGACCGTCAATCTGGCGATTGGCCACGTCGTAGGCGCACCCCTTCTCGAAGATGTTTGACACCGCTGAGGCGCGGTCCACCTGGGTGCCCATGCCATACTTGTTGTTCTCGACCAGGAAGACCACCGGCAGCTTCCAGACGGCTGCCAGGTTCATGGACTCATGAAAGTAGCCGATGTTGGTGCTCCCTTCGCCGAAGACACACAATACCGCGTCAGGCTCTTCTCGGTAGTGGATGGCCAGACCAACGCCGGTGGCCAGCGGCAGATGACCCCCTACAGTGGCGTGTCCACCCCAGTAGCGGTGTTCTGCGCTGGCCAGATGCATGGAACCGCCCTTGCCTCCGCTCACCCCGGTAGCCTTGCCCAGCAGCTCGGCCATCACCCGTTTGGGGTCCAGCCCGCGGGCTATAGCCCAGCCGTGATCGCGGTAGGCCGTGAACAGGTGATCCTGAGCCCCCAGCGCCCGGCACGCCCCCACAGCGATAGCTTCTTCACCGATATAGAGGTGCAGGAAACCGCCGATCTTGCCCTCGGTATAAAGCTCGGCTGCTTTCTCCTCAAAGCGCCGGATGAGCACCATCTGCCTGTACAGTTCGAGCATTTGGTTTGTGGAAAGTTCTGTAGCCACCCTTGCCTCCTTCCTAAGTGGACATAACTTGAGATATGGAATTGATCATGGTCAGGGCTGCCAGGGCCATGCTGGAGTTCTTGCCCGGGTAGCCTGTCGCCTCCAGGGGCCTGCTAACCCTGTGAAGCACAGCCGTCATGGCACAGCCTTGGCCGCTTCCCATTCCTGCCCGGGGAGCAGCACGAAGAAAGCCGTCGCGGCAGCCTGCAACCCACCGATAGCGAACAGGGCCGACTGGATGCCCAACACCTGGGCCAGCCCTGCGCCCAGCAAGGGTCCCAGGGTGATCGCCACGCTGGCCAGCATATTGGCCGCGGCCGCAAAGCTTGGCTGACGGCCCTCGGGGCAGGTTGCCAGCAGCAGATCGAAAAAGCCGATGTCGATGCCCGATACAGTAAACCCCCACACTACAGCCGCCGGCAGCAGCCATTGTGGCGCCGGTGCCAGGGCGGTCAACACCGGATAAGAAGCTTGCGCCAGGCCGCATATCCACAATAGCGTCCGATGTCCCAGCCGGTTGGCCATGCGCCCCCAATACCAGTATCCTACCACCAGCGCGGCGTAGCCGGCTGTGCCCCGCAACCCAATCCAGGTATCAGAGGCATGCAGATCCTGTACCCAAAAGACGCTAAACAGGCCGGCCGGCATCGCCAGCGCCAGCCGGTAGCTCAACGTGGCCAGATTGTAGCGGATGAAAGGCCGGCTTTCAACAAAGGGGCTCCAGAAAGACCGCAACCGGTCGGCCATCCCGCCATTGCCACCCTCTGCCCTGTGTGGCACGAAAGGCGGCACCTTCACCTGGCCGAAATAATAGAGGTGCAAGAGGTTAGCCAGGAATGAGGCCATGAAGACTATCTGGTAGCCAGCCGGAAACGGGGTGCGGTCCAGGAGGAGGCCGAACAGAGCAATGCTGCTCCCAGAGAACAGGCTCATCAGTGCCCACCGCGTGCCGTTGAGCTGAGCTCGCCGGCTCGGCGGCACTGCCCGTTGCATCACCCCCGTCCAGGCGCTCACGTGAACCGCATTAGGGATTGCCATCAACGACCACAGAATAATGGCAGCCAGGGCAACCTGTGGGGGACTCAAAAGGAGCGGCAGCAGGGCGATCAGCAGGTAGCTCAGGCGGGCAATGAACGCAGCGCGTACTACTAACTTGACCTGATCAGGATGACGCTCGGCATAGGCACCGCCAGGGATAAAGCAGAGGATGCCCAGGAGGGATGGCCCGGAGGCGAGCAGGCTGACGAGGGACGGAGATGCGCCCAGCCGGGCCAGAAAGACGGGCAGATAGTTGAAGATGCCCCCGTCCACCGGGCCGAACCACGCGCCGCTCAACAGCAGGTTGCGGTAATTGCGATCCTCAACAGAGTTTACATCGCGGCCAAAGAGGAGGCTGGCCAACTCACGGCGCGCCTTGTGGACAATTGCAACAGGCATCATGGCCCAAGTGTAGCATCGGCCATGAGGAAAGGCAAACATCGCCCTGGGCGTGAGCAGCGAAAGGGGGCTGATTGGACTACATACCGTTGCCGGCGGCCCCGCCGCCGGCAACGGTAATGCTGCTACAGATGCGCCTTCACAACCTCCACCACTTCCGGGAAGTCGATCCCCAGCTCATGTAGCTTCTCCAGCGTCGGCACGCCGTCCCGTGTCCAGCCGCGGCGCTTGTAAACGGCATCCTGCAGCCGGCTA
>DAOTZS010000237.1:0-13103 GCA_034434335.1 Anaerolineae bacterium | reverse complement strand
TGCTGCCCGCTGATTACCCAGGTGCCAAACAGCCCGTTCTCCGGCAGTCCCTCGATGAGCCCTCTCAGGTAAAAGGGGCGGCCGCTTCCCGAGGGACTGCGTAATACGGTGATCTGCATGGCCACGATGCGCTCTGCCAGGGCCCACCCTATCACATGCACCTGCGCGCCCACCTCGGCCAGGCCCTTCACCTGGATGATGATGGTGGCAGGGGTCACCTCAACCTGCCGCCCGCTGACCACCCAGTTGCCGTTTAAGCCATCAGAGGGCAGGCTTTCCACCGTGCCTGTGAACTGAACCGGCTGGCGGGGCCGGCCAGGTTCCTGCCAGGCCACCTGCAAGGCCAGGGCCAGCAAGGTGTCATCATCCTGGAGTTCCGCCAGGGCATGGGCCAGCAGCCCAACCTGGGGCTCGCTCACCACGTGGGTTTGCTCATTCACGGCCAGGGGGATAGTGCTCAGGGTCCAGGCTGTCTCAGAAAAGGCCTGAATAGCCCCGAATACCTCAACGGCCTGCTGGGCTTCGATGCCCCGTATGCGCAGAGCTGTTAGTGTGCCGTCCTCCTCTTCGAGCGCGTTCACCTCCACCCAGCAGCCCACATCCACCGGGCCTCCCCGTTCGCTGATCCTGGTCTCTTGGGTGACGCGGATCGTCTGGCCGGCGATAGTCCAGTCTCCGATGTTGTCCTCGGGTTTGCTTTCGACTGGCCCTTTCAGCCGGACCTCGGGGGGCACGACCGTGATCTGTAGGGCCAGCAGAGTGTCGTCGGCCTGGCGTCGGGCGGTGACCTCGGCCCACATGCCCACCGCGGCCCGGCCGGTAGTTAACACGATGCGCGTGCCGCTGTTGGTGATGACGGTCTGGCCGCCGATTTGCCAGGGCTCCCCTGGAGCGGCTGGCACAGCAGTGATTACCCCCGAGAACCTGATGTCGAAGGGGGCCTCCGTCATGGCACCTGCCTGGGCTGCCAGCGGGAGGCCGGCGGTTGCTGCCACCAGGATGGTGGCCAGAGCACAGATAATGATGCGCTGTTTCATGGTTCATCCTCCTTGATTGGCGATATGAGGTAAGTAGAGTCGCCTGGGCGGGCTCTGCGGTGTGAGTGTCGGCGTTCCAGGCGGTGTGATGGTCTGTGTAGCTGTGCGGGTAGCTGTCGGCACAGGTGTCTCAGTCGGCAAGGCAGTAGGGCTCGGGCTGAGAGTTGCCGTGGACGAGGGCGTGGCAGCCGGTGTTGGGGAGGTGGCCGCGCTGCAGGCAGTTAGGCTGATATCGTCCAGGTAGAAGTCGCTGATATTATAGGCGTCAGTGCGCGCGGCGAACTGAAGGACGATATCCTGACCTGCATAGGGGCTCAGATCGAGCTCTATGAGGTTCCAAATTCCTGCCTGGGTGGTATTGTCCACCGTGAGCAAGTCGGCCAGCCGCGTTCCATCTGGCCGCAGCAGCGATACGGTCATGGTATCGAAGGCGCCGGCGGTCTCGGCGGTAGCCAGATACCACCAGGCTTGTAAGGTGATGGAAGTGGCTTCGGCTGGCAGGGCCACCTGCTGGCTGATGCGGTCGTCAGCGTTGTTGACGCCGGCCAGGTAGGCGCCCAGCAGGCCGGTGCGCGGGTTGAAATCGCTGATCAGCTCATAGCCCTGAGCGCTATACTGGACCCATCCCTGGCCGCCAGCCTCGAATCCCCCATCCTGCAGCAGTTCACTGCAATCCGTGGGGGCCACGACGGCCGGCTGAGCCCTCAGCAGAGTAGCCAGAAGACTTAACCATATCACTGAAAGGCTTACCAAACCTGGTGGGAATTGTCGGGGTCTTTTCATAATTCTCCTTGAGCTTGATGGATTCTGTTATCGGCCAGGCGCCGGTGGCGTCGCGTGGCCAGGGGGTGCAGATGATGGCAGCCCAGGAGGCGCCATGGTTGACATATTGGCCTGGTCTGACGCGGTATCCGGCGTAGGCGTGGGGGCCTGAGCAGTAGCTGTTTGGGCCAGTGCCGTGGCGCGCCGGCCGACGATGGGTGTCCTGGCATCTTCCCGGGTTGGCTCGGGTGTGCCGGTCGGTGTGGGGGCCTGGGCAGTGGCCGTCTGGGCTAAGGCGGTGGCGCGCCGGCCGGGGGCTGGCGTGACCGTATTTCCCGGCTCTGGCTCAGGGGTGGTGACCGGCGTTGGTGCCTGGGCAGTGGCCGTTTGGACAAGGGCAGTGGCGCGCCGGCCCACTACTGGGGTGCCAGTTGCCGGCCCGGACGGCGTGGGGAAAGGCGTCGCTGTGGCCGGCCGGGCTGTGGCGGTCTGAGCCAGGGCGGTGGCCCGTCGTCCAGGTTCGAGAGGCCGCGCGGTGTCCGTGGGGGTAGCGGTGTCGGCCGGCACGGCAGGGGTGGCGGTTTGGGCCAGCACAGTGGCCCGCCGTCCAGGCTCGACATGCCGGCCGGTCGCCGTAGCAGAGGGTGTCATGGTGACCGGCTGGTACGGCTGGTGGCTGGCTTCCCCAGGCACTGGCGAGGTAGTGACAGGGGTGGGGCTGGGAGCCAATATACCGGCCGGCTGCGGCACCAATGGTGTAGCGGTGAGAGCGGGTTGGCCTGCAGGCTGGATGGCAGACCTGGCCAGGCGGTTGGCCAGTTCAGAAGCCTGGGTGGCCGCCTCTTCCAAGAGCGGGTTAGCGGTCAGTTGCGCGGATGTCTGGGCCAGGCTGGCCAGGGCCTGGGCATGAGCGGCCACCCGCGCCGCGATGGCTTCTCGCTCAGCCGGTGGCAGGGCTTCTGCCCTGGCCGCGGCTGCCTGGTCGCCGGCCAGCAGGGCCCTGACCGCCGCTGCCGCCACCTCGCCGGTGGCATGCAAATGGGCCTCCAAATCGGCCAGCCGGCGGTCGGCCACGTTCAGCTCGGCCATGGCTCTGCCCGCGGCCGTGGCTTGCAGCAGAACCGGCGCGCGCTCGACCACCACGCGCAGCGGATAGCCCACATCGCCGGGCTGGCTGGCTGCCACCCCGGTGACCGTCACCGCGATGCAGATTATGGCCACCAGGGTGGCCATCGTAGCTGCCATGCGGGCTCGGGGCATGAGGAAAGGGCGGTTCAGCCAGGTGACCAGCGGGCTCCACCAGGGAGCCGGTGTTGCGGGCCGGTCCAGCGCCGCGCGCAATACGGCCCTGGCGTGTTGCCGCTGCTCCTCGCTCAGACGATGGGTTCTTATGCCCTGAAGTCGGGTGACGACAGCCAACAGGGGAGCCAACTCTTCCGCCTGGGCCCCGTAGTGTGCCAGCACTTCGGTGCTGGCATCACCAGCAGCCAGCCGTTCCAGGCACTCCTCCAGGAGCTCATCCCCGACCTTACCGGAATCCTTGCAACCCGGCATCTCACATCTCCCATACCCGTCCTGCAAGATCCTGTTGAAGCAGCACCTGCGTCTGCCCGTCCTGGGCTTTCAGCACGCGAGCCAGTGTGCGCAGGGCCCGGTGCTGCAAAGCTTTAACTGCTCCCTCGCTCTTGCCCAGCCAGGCGGCCACCTGGGCAACGCTCATGGCTTCGATAAAGCGGCCGACAAGCACCAGGCGTTGCTCCTCGCTGAGGGTTTCCATGGCCTGCGCCAGGGCCGTCAGCTCTTCCTGGGCCTGGGCGGCCTGTTCCGGCAGGGGGCCCGGGCCAGGCTGATCCTGGCAACCCTCTTCCAGGCTGACCATGGGCCGGCGGCGCTGCGTACGGTGGTAGGCAGCCACCAGGTTGGCCGCGATGCGATAGAGCCAGGCGCTGAAGGCCGCGGCTGGATGATCAGGGTCCAGCCGGAAGCGACCGATGTGCTCGATCACCCGTAAGAACAGCTCGGTGGTCAACTCGGCCGCCAGATCCGGGTCAGCGACGCGCGTCAACAAATAGCGGTAGAGGCGGTCGGCATAGAGGTTGTATAACTCCTCTAGGGCAGCCGTTTCACCGCGTTGACAGGCCGCCACGAGGGCGGTGATTTGTGCATCGCTGAGAGCCTCGTACATAGCGCTGTCCACTATAACAAATGCCGACAGGGCCGTAAAGTTACGGCCCGGCATGGAGATGTCCCTGCGTTCATCGCCCACCCTTCTGGGTAGCCGACGGCATTGCCGTCGGCCCGCTGCCCGGTGGTATAATGGGTTCCTGGCAGGGTCATTCCATATGGGGAGGTAAGCTTCATGGCAAAGGTTTCTGAAACGCGCCCTGTCCAGCCTTTCACCCAGGTTGTCCTGCGTGGCTATGGCGACATCACCCTGGAGCAGGGCGAGGCAGAAAGGCTGGAGGTGGAGGCCGATGAACAGATCATGGCGAAGATCAAAAGCGAGGTGCGCGATGGTCGCCTGATCCTGGGCTTCGACCTGTCCTGGTGGGAATGGGTAGTCTGGTGGCTTTCCTGGCTTTCCATCCCTGATAAGACGATCCGTTTCCATGTCACCTTGCGGCAGTTCGATGGGTTGGCTCTCTACGGCTCGGGCACGGTTGCCGCCGAAGCCCTGCGCAGCCAACAGGCGAGCCTGCGCCTGGCCGGCGCAGGCAGGGTGCAGGTTGGCCAGCTGACCGCATCGGCCCTGGAGTTCGGCATCAGTGGGTCTGGTAAGGTGCAGGTTGGCCAGTTGGAGGCAGAGGCGGTGAGCAGCCGTATCAGCGGTTCGGGTGAGGTGGTCCTGGCCGGCCGGGCCGGCCGACACCAGGTGTATATCAGTGGTTCGGGCCGCGTCAGGGCCGCGGAGCTGGAGACGCAGGAGACGGAGGTCTCGATCAGCGGTTCGGGCAATGTGGCAGTGAACGTAAAGCGTGAGCTGAAGGTGGAAATCAGTGGCTCTGGGGATGTCACCTACCGGGGGCAGCCACAGGTTTCCCAGCGCATCAGCGGTTCGGGCCGGGTCAGGGCCGAGGGGGAGGGCCGATGAAAACGCGTGTGCTTGGCAGGACCGGTCTTCAGGTGTCGGAGTTGGCTTTGGGCGGGCTGTTCCTCGCCTCGTGGTTTGCAGATGCCAGCCAATCCGCGGCGACGGTGCGCCGGGCCGTGGAGTTGGGTATCAATTACATTGACACCGCGCCCAGTTACGGCGACAGTGAGGAGGCGCTGGGCCGGGCCCTGGAGGGGATCGAGCAGCCGGTGGTCCTCTCCACCAAGCTGGGCGGCCGGCCACAGCCCTTCCGGCCTCAGGAGAAGGACGATCTCTTGCGCTCGGTGGAGGAGAGCCTGCGGCTGCTGCGCCGCGACTATATAGACATCCTGATGATTCACGAGCCGGATCGCCCCGGCCAGTACGATTGGTGGACTGACTGGGAAAGCTTTCATGGGCCGGTGTTGGAGGTGCTGGACGAGTTGAAACGGGCTGGCACCATCCGTTTCACCGGCCTGGGTGGCACGACAGCTTACGAGCTGGCCCATATCATCCGCACAGGGAGGTTTGATGTGGTGTTGACAGCCTTCAACTACAGCCTGCTATGGCGCGAGGCCGAGATCGCGGTGCTGCCGGCCGCGCAAGAGCAGGGGATGGGGATAATTATCGGGTCGCCTCTGCAGCAGGGCGCGCTGGCACGGCGTTATGATGATGAGGTGAATCGCGCCGCGCGCTGGCTCAGCCCCCCACGGCGACGACAGTTACAGGCCCTTTACGCTTTCCTGGATGAGATCAACCTGCCCATCGCCGAGGTCGGCCTGCGCTTTGTCATCTCTAATCCCCACATCTCCTGCGTGCTGATGGGCGCACGCTCACCGCAAGAGGTAGAGCAGAACGTGGCGGCGGTGGAAAAGGGGCCTTTGCCGGCCGACGTGCTGGCCCGCCTGGATGAGATCGCTGCCATGGTGCCTTTCCGACCTTTCGAGGAGCCCTCTGTGCTGCCGTTCGGCCGCAGCTACAAGGGCCCAGGAGGCGCGCGATGAAAGCCGCTATTATTGAACGTCCTGGTGTGCTGACCGTGCGCGACATCCCTGTCCCGGCCATGGGCGAGTACGACGCCCTGTGCGAGATCCTCTATGGTGCAACCTGCACCGGCACCGATCAGCACCTCATCGCCGGCCGTTTCCCCTGGCCCGTGAGCTATCCCACGGTGCTGGGCCATGAGAGCATCGGGAGGGTAGTGGCAGTGGGGGCTAAGGTACGCCACTTCCGGCCGGGTGATCTGGTCACGCGGGTGGGAACTCCCCCTTCACCGTCCGGTGATTACAATTCGCATTTTGGAGGCTTCGCCGAATACGGGATCGCGCGCGATCATTGGGCCATGCAGGCCGATGGCCGGCCCCCTGAGGAGTGGTACGGCTACCGCTGGAACCAGGTGCTGCCGGCCGATTTCGACCCGGCCGCGGCGACCATGATGATCACCTGGCGGGAGACCCTCAGCTTCCTGAGCCGGTTGGGGTTTGTCGCAGGGGCCACCCTGCTGGTGGTGGGGTCGGGGGGTAATGGCCTCAGTTTTGCCGCGCATGCCGTCAATCTGGGGGCGGCGCGCGTGGCGATGGTGGGCAACGAGGAACGCGCGGCTGCCGCCCGCGCCGTAGGTGTGGCCGATTACTACGACTATCGGGCCGCCGACTGGCAGGAGGCGCTGGCGCACGACTGTGGGGAAGGGTTTGACTTCATCATCGACGCGGTGGGGAAGCGGACGACGTTGGACGATGCCCTGCCTTATGTGAAACCCGGCGGCACTGTGGCAATCTACGGTATTGACGAGTACGGCGCGTGGCAATTGCATCCGGCGCGTGCCAAAGGCACCTTCACCTACGCGAATTACGGTTATGATGAGGCCGAGACGCATGAGCGTGTAGTGGAATTCATCCGCCAGGGCCGGCTGGATGCCCGGGTCTGGCTTAACCTGGACAACCCCTTCCCCCTGGAGGAAATCGGCGCGGCGTTTGAGGCTTTGCGCCGGCGGGAGTTGATCAAGGCGCTGATACGGGTGAGCCCGCACGGCTGAGCGGGGAGCTGCCCTCACTCTGGCCCTTTCGCAAGGGCAGGTTTTTTTTCGCCAGAAGGCCCGGACGTGAACGTCCGGGCTGAAAGGGCGAAGCCCTGCGGGCTAAGAGCGTGTCTGAGAATTCGTTCGTAATTGGTTAACACTTTCTGCCTCCTCGGGCCTTTACTGCCCCTCACCCTCCCTATTCCCCCCTCTCCCCCTCGGGGCCGAGCCCTCGGGGCGTGGCCCTTGGCCTGCGGCCAGGGGAGAGGGGGGAATAAGATGGGGGTTTGCGGCGGCCTTCGGCCGCCGCAAACCCTTTTTCTCCCCCTCCCCTCTCCCGCTGCCGAAGGCGAACGGGAGAGGGGAGGGGGCAGGGGGAAGGGTGAGGGCCCTGGGCCGCAATTTTAATGACCGCAAAAAGTGTAAACCAATTTTCTCGGTGAATTAACCCATCCCCGTATGGGCCCTGCTTCATGGCTGGCCTGCCGCCATCTCGGCCGGGATCAGATCGGCCAGCCGCGTCAGGACATAGTGGGGACGGATCTCCGAGCGGGCCAGGGCCGCGCGATCGGTGGCTCCGGTGAGGACCAGCGCTGTGGTCATCCCTGCCCGCAAACCCATGGCCACATCGGTCTCCAGGCGATCCCCTGTGATGATGCAGCGTTCGGGGGGAAGGCCCAGCACAGCCAGGATGGCCTCAATCATGTAAGGGGAGGGCTTGCCAACCACGGCTTCCACGCGGGTATTGGTGCAGGCCTCTATGGCGGCAATGGTGGCCGCGGCATCCGGTTCACCGCCGCCTGGGACGGGGCAATAGCGATCCGCGTTGGTGGCGAAAAAGCGAGCTCCAGCCCGGATGGCGTCGAAAGCGATCTGCAGTTTGCGGTAGACGAAGGTGCGGTCGAAGCTGGCGATCACCGCATCCACCCGCCGCGGGTCCTCGGTGAGCTCGAAACCGGCAGCGCGCAGTTCCGCGCACAGGGGCTCCTCGCCCACCACGAACAGCCGTGCGCCCGGCATGCGCCGGCGCAGGAAGTCCACCATGACCACTGAGGAGTTGATGATCTCCTCAGGCCTGGTGGGCACCCCCAGTCGGGTCAGCTTGGCCGCGTATTCGGCGCGCGTGTGGGTGGGGTTGTTGGACAGGAAGACAGTGCGCCGGCCCAGGCGACGCAGGGTGTTGATCGTCTCGCCGGCCGTGGGGAGGAGGGCATCCCCCAGATAGACGGTGCCATCGAGGTCGAAGATGTAGCCGTCGTAAAGGCGGGTTGCTCTGGTTGGTATCTCTGTGGGCAGCATCGGATGTCTACCATGTAAGTTCCCGCCCACCGCTTTTTAGCGGTGGGCGGAGCTGCAAAGCTCCCCCTCGGGGCTCAAGAACAGCCCGCGGAGCTTTGCTGAATAAGCCCGATGGTTTACTGTCGGGCTTATCTTTTTACGGCTTTAGCAGGCTGACGGCCAGGCGCACAGCGCCCTGGGCCGGCTCGGGGACCACACTCACGGGCTCCAGTTGCAAGCCCAGCGCGCCGGCAGCCTCCAGAAATAGCGCGGGCACCAGGCGCCCCTTGACCAGGAGGCCGCCACCCTGAGCGCAGGGCACAGGGCCAGCCAGGCCCAGGCGACGCGTCACCGCGGCCACGGCCAGGGCCAGCTCCCGGCCTGCGTGCCGCAAAATCTCCCAGGCCACTTCGTCCCCCTCACCCGCGACGGCTTCCACCAGGCTGGCCAGCCTTGCGATATCCGTGCGGCCCGTTTGGCCCTGGTACACGCGCGGGATCAGGTCACCCGGGGCCTTCAGCCCCCAGGCTTCCAGGATCGCCTGGGTGAGTCGCGTGGCAGGGCTACGGCCATCGGCGGCGCGCGCCACGGCCTGCAGAGCTGCCAGGCCGATGGCATAGCCGCTCCCCTCATCGCCCAGCAGATAGCCCCATCCGCCAGCGCGCGTTGTCTGCCCTTGGGGATGGCGGCCCACGACGATAGAGCCGGTGCCGGCGATCACTGCCACCCCCCACCCGGCAGGGGTGCCGGCTGCCAACAGCAACTCGGCGTCGTTGACCACCAACAGCCGCGCGGCCGGCATGACCTGCGCGGCCCAGCGCTCGAACAGGCCGCGGTCCTCCGGCCGATCCACGCCGGCCAGGCCCAGGCAGAGGGCCTGGATGGAGTCCATCCTTTGCCCAGAGCCGGCCAGGGCAGCAACAGCGGCCTGCTCGAGCGCGTCGAGGGCGGCCTGTGCCCCCACCGCCTGATAGTTGGACGGCCCTGCCACGCCCCGGCCCAGGATATGGCCCTGCGCGTCGGCCAGCAGGGCAACCGTTTTGCTGCCGCCGCCGTCAATCCCCAGGACGATCGCCATAGCCAGCGGTCTCCGGCTTCAGGCCGATGGCCTGTCTGATCACCCCACCCGCGGCAGCCAGGCGCTGCCGCGCCTCGTCGGCCGTCACCCCAAGCAGGGCGCAGACAATCGCCGTCTTGACCTCTCCGCCGCAGCGTTCGAGGAGCGCGGCCGCCTCGTCGGCCGGCAGATTGCACGCGCTGGCAACGATGCGCCGGGCCCGTGCGCGCAGCTTGCTGTTGGTGGGCTGGACATCCACCATCAGGTTGCCGAATGTCTTGCCCAGCCGGATCATCACGCCGGTGGAGAGCATGTTGAGCACCATCTTCTGCGCGGTGCCGGCCTTGAGCCGCGTCGAGCCCGTGATCACCTCAGGCCCGACCAGGGGCGCGATCATGATGTCGGCCAGCTCTTCCAGCGGGCAGGGCCGGTTGCAGGCCAGGCCGATGACCAGCGCGCCACGGCGCCTGGCCTCGGCCAGGCCCCCCAGCACATACGGGGTGCGGCCTGAGGCAGCAATGCCGACCACGCTGTCGGCCGGGCCAACGCCCAGCTCGGCCACGTCTCGGGCTCCGGCGTCGGGGTCGTCCTCCGCGCCCTCCACCGACTCATAGAGAGCGCGCCGGCCGCCGGCGATCAAGCCTACGACCCTGTCGGCCGGCACGCTGAAGGTGGGCGGACACTCCGCGGCATCCAGCACTCCCAGCCGGCCCGAGGTGCCGGCGCCGATATAGATCAGCCGGCCCCCGGCGCGCATTCGCTCGGCGATGCGATCAATGGCCTGGGCGATGGCCGGCAGCTCGGCTGTCACGGCCGGCGCCACCCTGGCATCCTCGGCGTTGATCAGGCGCACCATCTCCAGGGTGGGCAGGGTGTCAATGTGGTTGGTAGCCGGGTTGCGGGCTTCGGTGATCCAAAGGTCAGCTTCCATGGTCATGTTGTTCTCTCCCCCGCTGGTGCGGCAGCGCGAAGTAGCGGCCCGGGGTAATGCTACCCAGGATAACCCGGTAATGCGCGCCGGTGGCGGCTGGCAGGTTGCCTGGCCGGCCGTGCCAGGTCTCGTATGCCAGCACAGCAAAAGCGACCGCCTCCTTGGCCTCGGCTGGCAGGCCCAGCGCGTCGGAGGGCACCACGCGCGGCGCTGCCTTATCGCTGGCATATACCTCTGCCAGGGCCTGGCGCAACATGGCCATGAGGGTTGGATTGCGGGCGCCGCCGCCGCTGATAATCACCTCGTCGGGCTGATGGGGCAGGAAGGCGCGATAGTTGTAAGCGATGGAATATGCGGTGAGGGCAGTGAGGGTGGCCACGATGTCGGGGTCGGCCAGGCCGCGCGCCTTTGCCTGGTCCCAGGCCTGAGCGGCGAATGGCGCGCCGAACAGCTCACGGCCGGTAGTCTTGGGTGGCTGCTGTTGGAAGTAGGGTTCGGCCAGCCAGGTTGCCAGCAGTTCTCGGTCCACGCGGCCCTGGCGGGCCAGGATGCCATCCCGGTCACAGGTCCAGGCGCCGGCCGTAGCGCGGCTGGCCGCGTAGTCGATCAACATGTTGCCGGGGCCGGTGTCGAAGGCGATGACGTCTTCCGCAGCAGAGAGGGGCGGGAGGTAGGTTACGTTGGCAATCCCGCCGATGTTCTGCGCGGCCCGGCTGAGGGCAGGGTGGCGAAAGAGCAAGGCATCCACGTATGAGACCAGGGGTGCGCCCTGGCCCCCGGCCGCCATATCGCGGGTGCGGAAGTTGTTTACCGTGGGGATGCCGGTCTCTTCGGCGATGATGGCGGCCTCGCCGATTTGGAGCGTTGAGGCAGAGGGGCCAGCAGGGATGTGCCAGACGGTCTGGCCGTGGCTGCCAATGAGGTCGACCTGGGCCGGGGTAAGGCCGGCCGCGGCGATTGCCTGCAAGGCGGCGGCAGCGAAGGCCCGGCCCAGGGCGAAATTCAGCCGACACAGGCGGTCCACAGTACCGCTCTCGGGCCGGAAGCAGGCAAAGATCTCGTCGCGCAGAGCGGGCGGATGCGGGACATTGACATGCGCGAGCAACTGCCATTCCAGCCGCGGTGGAGCGCCCTCAATCCTCACGACCACGGCATCAATGCCATCGGCCGAGGTGCCCGACATCAAGCCCACCACGATCATAGTTGGTCCTCACTGGCCGCCACGATGGCCTGATGCAGGGCCACCCTGAAGGCAGTGATCCCCTGGGGGTCGCGGCCGTAGTATACCCGGTTGGTAAGGCAGGCAACGACCAGCTCGCGTTGCGGGTCAATCCAGAGGGAGGTGCCGGTGAAGCCGGTGTGCCCAAAGGCGAGCTGGCTGAACGGATGGCTGCTGGCTTCGGGGTCGGGAGACCAGAGGGCGAAGCCCAGCCCACGCCGCGTGGTGCCGTCCTCGGCCTGGAGGCGGGTCATCTCGGCCATGGTGTCGGGCCGCAGGAGCATAGGGATGGCCGACTCCCTCTGGGCTCTGGCGCTTTCTCTGCCGGCCAGGCTCAGCCACAGGTACATCTCCCCAAGCCTGGCCAACTCCTCGGCAGTAGAGAACAGGCCGGCGTGGCCGGCCACACCTTCCAGGCGTGCGGCGTTCTCATCGTGTACCTCGCCCACCAGCCGGCGTCCGCGCCAGGCGCAGAACTCGGTGGCCGCGATAGTAGCAGTGGGTCGGCAGGTGGTGCCGGCCAGTGGCCGAAAGCCCGTGGCCTTAAGCCCCAACGGCTCTAACACCAGCCTGCCAAGGGCAGCGTCGAGAGGCTGGTCGGTCAGGTGGGAAATGGCCTCCCCCAGCAGAATGAACCCCAGGTCGCTGTAGACCACCCGCGTGCCGGGAGGATAGCTGAAAGGGGAAGCCAACACCGCCTCTATGGCGGCCTGCCGCGATCCCAGCCGAAAGAGGGGGCTCCACGCCGGCAGCCCAGAGGTGTGGGTCAGCAGGTGGCGAAAGGTGACCCAGCCGGCATCCACCTTTTCGTCCGTCTGGGGGACCACGGCGACCTCCTGGCCGGGATGGAGGGGGTCTTCGTAGGGTTGGATGGGGCGGAGGCCACGGAAAGCGGGAAGCACCGTGGCGACCGGCTGGTCGAGCGCTACCTTTCCAGCCTCAACCAGGCGCATGAAGGCCGTGGTCGTGAAGAGCTTGGTCACCGAGGCCAGGTCGAAGAGGGTGTCGAGTTGGGCCGGCTGCCTGCTGGTCTCGGGGTCGAGGAAACCATATGCCCGGTGCAGCACGGTGCTGCCTGAGCGGCTTACGAACAGCACCGCAGCCGAAAAGACGCGGCCGAGCGCATCGGCGATAACAGCTTCCACCCTGGAAAGCGCGGCTGAGTCAACGGCTCCCTTCTCTGCTACGCAAGGGGCAACCGCGCTGCTTCCTCTCCGTGTGGGAGAGGAGGGGAGAGAGGTCAGGTTATCATCCGGAGTAGTATCGGGTGCAGGGCGTGGAACTGCAAGAGCCTTTCTCATGGGATGGTTCAAAAATTGGTTGACACTTTCTGCCTCTCCGGGCATTCATTGCCCCTCACCCCCCCTCTCCCCCTCGGGGCCGAGCCCTCGGGGCGTGGCCCTTGGCCTGTGGCCAGGGGAGAGGGGGAATTGAATGTAGGGTTTTGCGGCGGCCTTCGGCCGCCGCAAAACCTCTTTTCTCCCCCTCCCCTCTCCTGCCGCCGAAGGCGAGCGGGAGAGGGGAGGGGGCAGGGGAAGGGGTGAGGGCCCTAGACTGTACTCAGCACAATTCCCCCTCACACAGCGGGCGCGGACTGAAGATCGCCTCTCTAACTCTCACCTTGCTTTGCCCAGCATCACATACTGCCGATACGGCCTGAACCCAAACTTGCCGTAGAACTCCAGCAGGTCGGTCCAGTCAATCACGCATCCGTTTACCCCTTGCGCTTGGA
>DAOTZS010000236.1:0-4432 GCA_034434335.1 Anaerolineae bacterium | reverse complement strand
ATAGCTCTTCAACTATATACCATTCGCGAGACCCTGGCCCAGGACTTCGCCGGCGGAGTGCGCCAGATCGCGGCCATGGGGTATAAAGCCGTTGAGACGGCCGGCTTTCCCGGTACCACCCCTACCGCGGCCGGGGCCCTCTTCCGTGAACTGGGCCTGCTCGTGCCCAGCGCTCATGTCTTCCCACCGCCACTTGGCGACCAGGTTGGCTCTGTGGTGGATACAATGGGCGCCATTGGTTGCCGCTGCGTGGTATCGGGCCTGGGACCCGACCACTTCCGCACCCTTGACGATGTCAAACGAAGTTGCGACCTGTTCAATGCCTCTTGGGCAGCCCTCTCGGCCCAGGGGTTGAGCCTGGCCGTGCATAACCACTGGTGGGAGTTTCTCCCGGTCGAAGGCCGCTATCCCTACGAATTGATGCTGGAGTTTCTGGAGCCATCCATTCTCTTTGAGCTGGATACTTATTGGATCAAGACTGCCGGTTGCGATCCTGCGACAGTGGTGCGAGAGTTCGGTGCTCGAGCTCCTTTGCTCCACATCAAGGACGGCCCTGCCACCAGAGACGCGCCGATGGTGGCGGTGGGAGAGGGGGTGCTTGATTTCCCCGCCATTTTGGAAGCTGGTAAGGGCCATACCCAATGGCTCATCGTAGAGCTCGATCGCTGTGCCACCGATATGATGGAAGCTGTGGCCAGAAGCCTCAATTACCTGCTGCGGATCCAGGAGGGGTAAGAGCAGTAGTGGGTAGAGGACGGCAAGTAAGCTCTGGCCTGGAATCTTCCAGAGATCCTTGAAATGAAGAGGGCTCAAGCCCGCATGGGGGCTTGAGCCCTCTTCCGTTCAGCTCCCGTTCTCAATAGGCGTGCACAAGCCGTCGCCTGTGGTAGACTGCCCCGACTACCAGCATAAGAGCTGCTATCGCTGTCGCTAACCACGCGCTGATCGCAACGAGGGGCGTGCTCGCGTGTCTGACCGCGATGCCAGCAAACGCCCAGATGATGACCAGCATGTACGGGATGTCGCCTCGGGTCAGGCTTACTGCTGAGGCAATTGCAACCCCTGCGCCAAGCATGATCACCGCCCAGGCCGCGGGCGCGATTCCCCACCCTCCCCAGTTCAGATATGCCAAGAGCGTCGTCGCGTTAGCGATCGTTGCCACCGTAATCCATCCCAGATAGATGCTAATCGGAATAGAAACGCACCACTTCTCGGCGGTTGAGAACCGGGCGTAGCCAATGCCCAGACGCAGATATATGGCCACCAGCGACAAGAGCAAAACAATCATCACCACAATCGTAGCCGGGAAGAGCTCATAGTGCCAGAGGAAGATCCAGGCGCAGTTCGCCACACAACTGAGGACCAACAGGTATCCGACCTGGCGCAAGCGCGGATTCTCCCGCTGAGCAGGCAACAGTTGATAGAAGGCCAAGGCCAGCAGCCCTGCATAGATGACACCCCAGATGGCAAACACATAAGCAGCCGGGACAAAGTAGACCTGAAAGCGATCTGAGATCTCGCCTGTGGTCTTCGCGTTGAAAGGCAGTGCATTGGCAAGCCCATTGACTATGAGCGTGACTATCACAGCGACCAGCGTTACCCACTGACGGACAGTGTCCTTGTTCATGGTTAGCTCCTCGTACTACCACAGCTCCACCACCCTCACCTCAGAACTGGTGAGAGTGCCGCCTCCCTTGGTGGCAATCAAGGCCCAGAAATGGTGCTCACCTGCTGGCAGGGTCCACGGCAACTGGAACAGCCATGAACCATCGGCACGCACCGCCGCGATGCCCAGGAAAACGGCCCCATCGTAGACCTGAACCTGACTGCCCGGGGGTGCTTCGCCCACGAGGAAGTCGCCAGGGCGAAGCTTTTTGGCCAGCGGCGGGCGGATAACAGGAGGCTCAACAGCTTCGGCCTCGGGGCTGATCAAGATGGTAAAGGGCGGCCCGGCCACTTCTGAGCCATCAGAGGCCACCACGGCCAGGCGCAAGGTGTGCTCGCCCTGGGCGAGCGGCTCCTCTGGCACAAAGCGCCATTCCCCTTGCTGGTCGGCCTGTACCTCTCCCAGGATAGTCTCCCCCTCATAGACGCGAACCGTGGCGGCCGGCTCGGCCCGGCCACTAAGGGTGGGCCTACTATTGGGCAGCGGTGATAGCAAGGGGCTGGACAGGGTGGGTGGCTCGGGGCCCGCTGTAGCAGCCGCGGTTGCCGGCAGCACAACCTGAAACCGGACTTGTGTCCTCGATTCTGCCTCTTGACCTCGCGAGTTCAGCGGCACAATAGTGAGGATGTGCCAGCCTGGTCCCAGCGAGGTGACAGGCCGGAAGCTCCAGTTGCCATCAGCATCTACGGCCGTGTTGCCCAGCATCGCAGCCCCTTCGTAGATCCGCAGTGTCGTGCCTGGAGCGGCTGTGCCGGTAAGTAGCGGCTGCCCATCATTTACACTGCTCCCAGCACTCGGATAGAGTACGACCGGCGCGGTGGTAATGGGATCTGTTACCACTGCTGCAACTGGCACCTCTGGGGCTTCGATGCGAAAAGTCACCGGCTGGCCGCGCAGGGTCTGCAAGGGGGCACCCAGATAAGCTATCGCAACAACGATATGCTCGCCCACCGGTAGGGGTACGGCCGGCCTGAATGTCCAACGGCCGTCGGCATCAGCTAGAGCTTCACCCAGGACCGCCTCTCCTTCGAGGATGCGCACAAGACTGCCAGGGATAGCGCGACCGGCGAAGAGAGGCTGCCGGGCCGACACTGTATCACCCTGGCCAGGCTGTTCGATGACGGGCACCGCTTCCTCTGGCAAGACAGTCACCTCCAACGGAGACACGCCGCGCAACAACCTGCCATCTCGCAGCACCATCTCTACCGAGAGACGGTATTCGCCCGGTTCCAACCCCGGCAACGTCAATTCCCATCTGCCATCAGGCCCAGCCACGGTCTCCCCCAAAGGCTGCTCCCCTGCCAGCACCCGTACTGTGGCTCCGGGCTCCGCGGTCCCGGCCACCGCTCCAGGCTCACCAGCCAGAAACAGGGGCGGGACGGCCATCTCGGCAAAGGCTGGGGGCTTAAGGGCCAGCACCATGATGGTGACTGGCTGTGAGGCCTCAATCTGGTTACCGGCCGCATCGTAGGCGAGAGCTAGCAACGTATGCTCACCTAACGACAGTTCTGGGAGCATAAAACGCCACTGCCCTGTCTCATCGGCCACGGCCTGGCCAATGAGGGCCTCGCCTTCAACCACGCGCACTGTCAGGCCAGGTGCGGCCGTTCCTGCCGCCTCGCCCAGGCTGCCGGCCGCCAGGACAGCACCGTCGGCCGGTCTGGTAAAGGTGAGGGCCGCAGGCAGGGGAGCTGCCACCGTAGCTGTAGGGGTTGCTGCCACGGCAGTAGGGCTCTCCGCAGGCGGCATCTGAGATGCAGTTGGGCTGGGGCTGGGAGCAATTTCGGTAATACCCGGCGTTGGCAGAGGTGTGGTCACCTGGGCAACTGGGCTTACGACGGTTGGATAGGCAGGGGCTGGTTGTGGCGGGCGTTCTCGCGGCCCAACTGCGATCATGGCCGCGGCGAGCAACACCATCACCAGCAGCTTGCTACCATCGAGCGGCCACAACCAGCGAGGGTCACGTCCCTGGTGTTGCGAATTCGTTGGATCCACCATAGCGATGTCTTCAAGCTCCTCGGGGCTTTCTGGAGAAGGCCCATGAGGTGGTCTTGACATGCTCATAGCTCACTTGTCCTTGACCTTCGCGGCCAGCGCGGCGGCCTCCGCAATCCAACCTGAGAAGTCGGGTCGCTGCCAACTAGCCGGTTGAATGATCTCCGCCAGGCGTTCTGGGGTGAGTGCTGCCAGGGCCGCAAAAGAGGTGATGCCCGCTGCACGCAATTTGCTGGCGTATTTTGGACCGATCCCCTTAATTACTTCCAGTTCGTCGGCCACAATCTCAGCCTCCGCTGCCGGCACGATGGCTTCTGGTGCTTCAGCTACTGCCTCTGCCTCGCTGACCGGTAAGGCCACTTCTGGCACCCTGGCCGCCACCTCGAGCTCCGGGGCCGGCACAACTATCTCCGGTGCCTCAGCCTTGACCTCGACAGCGGGCATGGCCACCTCGGGTGCTTCGGCCTTGACCTCAACCTCTGGCATGGTGATCTCCGGTGCTTCGGCCTTGACCTCAACGGCAGGTATGGTCACCTCGGGTGCCTCGGCCCTGACCTCGACCTCTGGCATGGTGATCTCCGGAGCCTCGGCCTTGACTTCGACGGCGGGCATGGCCACCTCGGGTGCCTCGGCCTTGACTTCGACGGCAGGCATGGCCACCTCAGGTGCCTCGGCCTTGACCTCGACCTCCGGCGCCTCGGCTGCAGGGGCTTCCGCAGCGATGGCCAGAGCCTCGCGCATGGCGATCTCTGCCTCCAGGGATTTCACCTG
>DAOTZS010000235.1:0-5157 GCA_034434335.1 Anaerolineae bacterium | reverse complement strand
GGCGTGGCCCTTCCAGTCACCGCCTGAATAGTTACACAAGATGAAACGCATCGTGGGCGCGAGCCCAAATTCGACGTATGGCGGGCTTCAGCCCGCACCCGCGCCACAGGCGCGAAAGGGTCATAGCAGATAGATGAGCAGCACAGCTCAGGCATCACCTGACTCACGCCGGACACGGCGCCTGGCCGATGTGCCATGGCCAGACCGCCGGTTCCTGCGCAGTATGTTGGGCCGCTACCGCCGGCTGCTGGCCTTCGTTAGGCCCTATCGGACGCGGCTGGCTGGCGCGGCCGTCATCCTGCTGATCAACACCCTGCTGGGGCTGGCCCTGCCCTGGGTGGTGCGCCATATCGTGGATGTCGCCTTCGTGGAGAGAGATCTTCATCTGCTAAGCCGCGTGGTCGGGCTCCTGATGTTGCTTTTCCTGGCCCAGGCCCTGTTGGGGTTTGGGGAAAGTTATCTGATTTCCTGGGTGGGGGAACGGGTGGTGGCCAACCTGCGCCAGCAGCTCTACGCGCACCTGCATACCATGCCCCTGCGCTTCTTCGCTACCACTCGTGTGGGTGAGCTCCTCTCCCGGCTGGGCAGCGACGTCACCACGATCCAGGAAGCTGTCACATCCACCCTGCTCAGCCTGCTCTCGCAAAGTGTCATGTTCATCGGTGGGGTTGTCATCATCTTTGTCATGGCCTGGCGGCTGACCCTGTTGATGCTGGCGGTGGTGCCCCTGGCCATGGTGGGCATGCTCTTCCTGGGACGGATCATCCGCCAGATCAGCACCCAGGTCCAGGATGCCCTGGCTGACGTGACGGCCAGGGCCGAAGAAGCGCTGGGGGGAGTGCGTATCGTCAAGTCGTTTGCCCGCGAACCGTACGAGGTGGCGCGCTATAGCGAAGGCATTGAGCGGCTGTTCCAGATCGCGCTCAGGCGGGCCCGCATCCGGGCCATCCTGGGCCCCGTGATAGGGCTGCTGGCCTTCACCTCCATCGCCATCGTGCTCTGGTTCGGCAGCCGCGAGGTGATCCTGGGCACGCTGACACCCGGCCAGTTAGTGTCGTTCCTGCTCTACACCATGATGATCGCCTCCCCTATGGCTGCCTTCACCGGCCTCTACAGCCAGTTCCAGCAGGCATTGGGTGCCAGCGAACGGGTCTTCCAGCTCCTGGACACCCCGCCCGAGATGCGCGACGAGCCCGATGCTATCGCGCTGCCCCCCATCAACGGGCATGTGCGCTTTGAGCATGTGAGCTTCGACTACCGGGAGAGCGATCAGGAGCATGTGGTGCTGCACGACGTCAATCTCGATATCAAGCCCGGGCAGGTGGTGGCGCTGGTGGGGCCGAGCGGCGCGGGCAAGACCACCCTCGTCAACCTGATCCCCCGTTTCTACGACCCAACGGCCGGCCGCATCCTGATTGACGGCTACGACATCCGCCATGTGCAGATACGCTCCCTGCGGGAGCAGATCGCTATCGTGCCCCAGGAGACCGTGCTCTTCAGCGGCACCATCCGCGACAACATCCGCTACGGCCGGCTCGACGCCAGCTCCGAGGAGATCGAGATGGCTGCCCGGGCTGCAAACGCCCACGATTTCATCATGGAGTTGCCAGAGGGGTATGACACGCTGGTGGGGGAACGAGGGGTTCGGCTGAGCGGCGGCCAGCGCCAGCGCATTGCCATCGCGCGTGCCATCCTGAAAAACCCACGCATCCTGATCCTGGACGAAGCCACCTCGTCCCTCGACAGCGAGTCCGAGCAGGCGGTCCAGGAGGCATTGGAACGGCTGATGCGCGGGGATAGCTCTTCCTCCACTGCGCTGAGGACAAGTTTTGTCATCGCCCACCGGCTCAGCACCATCCTCAACGCGGATTGGATCGTGGTACTGGACGGAGGCCGGGTGGTGGAGCAGGGGACCCATGCCGAGCTGCTGGCACGCGAAGGCGGCCTGTATCGGCGCATGTATGCCCTGCAGTTCCGCTGGGAGGAAGTGCCTGCGGCTGAGGGCTCTGCAGCCGGCGCTGGTGGGCTGCTCTTTGGCGAGTCCGGAGACAGACAGCCGGCAGCGCCGGGCTTGAGGCTGCCACTCCTGCCAGGGTTGGGAGGCTGAAAATGTCCTGGTCATTCAAGGTGATGACGGTCCGCGGGATTCCTATCCGCATCCATATTAGCTTTCTGTTGATCTTGCTGTGGGCAGGCTACAGCGGCCTGGTGAGTAGCCGGGGCTCCTGGCCGCGCAGTGTGCTCTTCATGGTGGCATTTGTCCTGTTGCTGTTCGTGTGCGTGGTACTCCACGAGCTGGGACACAGCCTGATGGCTCAGCTCTTTGGGGTCCGGGTGCAGGACATTACGCTCTGGCCCATCGGTGGGGTAGCACGTATCGCCCGGCTGCCCGAGACCCCCCTGGCTGAGTTCCTGATCACTGCAGCAGGGCCGGCAGTGAACGTGGCACTGGCAGCGGGGCTGGGGGCCCTGGCCCTGCTCTGGATCGGCCCGCGCCAGATGCTCACGATCCTCAGCTCTCCCTGGCTGTTAGAGCGTTTCCTGGCCACAATGGACCTTCAGGCACTGCTCGTGCTCCTGGTTGCCAACAACATCATCCTGGTGGTCTTCAACCTGCTGCCGGCGTTCCCCATGGATGGCGGCCGGCTGCTACGTTCATTTCTGGCGGCCTTTCTGCCGTTCCAACAGGCGACACGCGTTGCTTCGGCTGTTGGGCAGGGCCTGGCCATCGTGATCGGTGCAGGGGCTCTCGTCAGCGGCAACCTGCTGCTGGCACTGGTGGGCGTCTTCGTCTTCATGGCGGCCTGGCAGGAAAGGCAACAGGTCGCGCTTTCCGATAACCTGCGCGGGCTGCGCGTGCGACAGGCCATGCAGCCGATTGGCCTGCGCCTGTATCCCCTGCAGACACTGGGTGAGGCCGCGGCCCAGATAGCCACCTCTCCCCAGGCGGCTTTCCTGGTTGTGGATGCCGGCCGTCTGGTGGGCCTGCTGACGCGCAAGGACCTGCTGACTGCTATACGGCGGGCCGGCCCCTGGGCTACCGTCGGCCAGCACTTGCGCCGCGACATAGTGCGCCTGCATCCCGATACCTTGCTGGTCAACGCGCAGGAGCAGTTGCAGCGCGGGCAGGCAATGGTAGGCATTGTGGTGGACCAGGACCGGGTGATCGGCACGCTGAGCCTGTGGGATTTGGCCCGGCTGGCAGAGCTGCTGGCAGCGCACCCCGAAGTGCTGCCGCGAGGCTAAGGGTACCCTATGCCGTGGTGGCTGCGTCGGGTTGTGGACTTCATCAACTGGCTGGCTGCGCAGGTGTCAGGCCGCAAGTATCGCACCCTGGCACGCCACATCGGCCGCGAGCCAGACATTCCCACCCGTACGCAGGCCCAGCGCAGCTTCGTGGCGGTCCAGATCGACGGTCTGGCGTACGATGATCTGCTGCGTGCCATGGCGTTGGGCTACACTCCCACCCTGCAGCGGCTGCTGGCGCAAGGCTATCGCCTGCACCGCTGGCGCTGTGGGGTGCCCAGCAGCACCCCTGCGGTGCAGGCGGGGATCATGTACGGCACCAACTGGGATATCCCTGCCTTCCGGTGGTATGAAAAAGAAGAGGGGCTGGCTTTGACATGTCGCTTTCCTCCCCACGTGATGCGTGTCAAAGTCAGAGTCGCCAACGGCCGGCGCGGGTTGCTGGAGGGCGGCTCGAGCTACGCCAATCTGCTGGACGGCGATGCCCGCCTGGCCCTGTTCACCCTCTCGGCCATGGGCCGACATCGCTTCTTCGAGCATCTGCGTGGCCTTGGGTGGCTGTTGCTTTTCCTCCTCATCCCCTGGCGCATCGCAAGGGTTATCGGGCTGGCCCTCTGGGAACTGCTGCGTGACCTGGGGCGGACGATCGCTCTTTGGGTCCGCTCCGGGTTTCGCCGTCAGCTCCGCCTGGTCAAGCCGGTGCTTCTCGTGCTCATGAATGTGATCTTCAGCGAGCTCCAAACCTTTAGCGTCCTCCTCGACATCTACCGCGGCGTACCGGCCATCTATGTCAGCTTCTATGGCTATGACGAGGCAGCCCACGAGGAAGGGCCGCTGAGCCGCGAGGCCCTGCGAGCCTTGAAGCGGATTGACAGTTGTGTGCGCCAGATTGACCGCGTGCGGCGCACCTATCGGCCCGATATGGACCTGTACGTGTTTTCAGATCATGGGATGACCCCCACCGATACATTCCAAAAGCGTTGCGGCCGGACCTTAGCAGCATTTGTGGCCAGTTACGTGCGAGACTCGGTGGTGTGGGATGAGGGCCAGGATGGGCTAAGGTGGCGGATGCGAGAGGCCAATTTCCTGCTGGATGAGCTGGACGGCATCCAGCCGCGCCTGTCCCCCCGGGGCCAGAGGTTGCTGCAGGCGCTACGTCAGTGGGTGGAGAAGCGCACGCCGGCCGAGGAAGATGACACCTGGGACCTGGCACGCAGCAGCGACGTGGTGGTGCGCAGTTCGGGCAACCTGGCGCATATCTATTTCAACGTTACCCGCCAGCGGATGGAGATCAGTGAGCTGAGCCTCATCTACCCTGGCCTGTTGCAGGCCCTGCTGCGCGAGCCCGCCATCGGCCTGGTGCTGGGACTCGAAGGTGGCCTGCCTGCCATCTTGACCCCTTCCGGGCCCGTGCCCCTGTCCGCTGAGCGGTTGCCGGCCGGCCTGTCAGACCCGGCGCGCACTGCCGCCGACCTGGCCCGGCTGGTCAGCTTCCCTCACAGCGGAGACCTGGTGCTCCTGGGGGCCTGGGATGGCCACAGGCGGGTGGTATCGTTCGAGGAGCAGATGGCCGGCCATGGGGGAACCGGTGGGGCCCAGGACTACCCGTTCTTCCTGACACCGCCCGACGTGCCCCTGGACCTGAGCGGGATCACCAACGCTGAGCAGCTCTATCCCTATTTCATGGCGCGGTATCAAGGAATGCAGGCAGTGAGCGAGGAATCAGGTGCGCACGATAAAGAGAAACTTGTCAGGGAAGAAGTGGCAACTCATGCCACCCATTCCTTGTAAAGTTTGGGCGGGCAGCGAAGCTGCCCGCCCAAACTCCTTCCTTCAACCCCTATCCGCTCGCCTGCTCACGCGACCGTCACTTCCCGGCAGAGATACACATCCTGGATAGCGTTCAGCAGC
>DAOTZS010000234.1:0-14464 GCA_034434335.1 Anaerolineae bacterium | reverse complement strand
TGACCGACCCGGCCTACCGTGGCCTATTGGTCGTCGAGAACCCGGCCACCTCGTCCCCGGGCCTGGCCTTCCTGTTGACCACGATAGCCGTGTTCGGTGAGACGGGGGACTATACATATCTCGACTTCTGGCGCGATCTGCGGGCCAACGACGTGCTGGTGGTAGATGGTTGGGAGGACGCTTACTACGGCCAATTCAGCGGTGGCAGCGGTGAGGGGGACCGGCCCCTGGTGGTGAGCTATGCCACCAGCCCGGCCGCCGAGGTGTACTTCGCAGAACCGCAGCCGGAGGAGTCCCCCACGGGCAACATCCTGCCCCCCGGCCAAAGTTTCCGCCAGATCGAGTTCGTCGGCCTCTTGAAGGGCGCGGCCAACCCCGACCTGGGTCGGCAATGGATCGACTTCATGTTGGGCGAAACGTTCCAGGCCGACATCCCGCTCCAGATGTGGGTGTACCCGGTGCGCACGGGCACTCCGCTGCCTGAGGTCTTCGTGAAGCATGCCCAGGTGCCCGCTGAGGCTGCCGTGGTCCCGCCCGAGCAGATCGAGGCGAAGCGAGAGCAATGGCTGCAGGCGTGGACCGACGTGGTGTTGCGGTAAGGAGTAAGTTGGAGCCATCCTGTGTAGAGAAAAGGTAACTATTCAGGCGGTGGCTGGAAGGGCCACGCCGAGGGCTCGCCCAAGGCGTCACCTTCTTGGGCCTGTGGCCAGAGGTTGGCCTTCGCCGACCTCCCTCGTGATGCCCACATAAAGGGTGTCGGCCTCCACCGACACCCGGCACGAAGTGCCCAGGAGGGGGCCATCTCAATCGGCCTGAATAGTTACGAGAGAACGTTCTGTGGCGGCAGCCGAAGGCTGCCGCCACAGAACCTCTCTTTCTTCCCCTTCTTCCCCGGCCGCAGGCTGAAGGGAGAGAAGAAGTTCTGCTTTGCCCATGAGAAAGCCCCATCTCGCGTTGAAGAACCTGCTCTACCTGCCCTCGCTGGCTTTCCTGGCGCTTTTCTTCTTCTATCCCCTTGGAGCCCTGGTATGGCAGAGCCTGGCACCGACAGGCCAGCCAGACCTGACCCCCGTCACGGCGCTGTGGCGCGAGCCGTACTTCGGCCGTGCCCTGTGGTTCACGTTCTGGCAGGCCAGCCTTTCCACCTTGTTGACCCTCTTGCTGGGGCTGCCGGCGGCCTTCGTCTTTGCGCGCTATCGTTTCCCGGGCAGGAGCCTGGTGCAGGCCCTGACCACCATCCCATTCGTGATGCCGGCGATGGTGGTGGCCGCGGCATTTACGGCGCTATTGGGGCCGCGCGGCTGGCTGAACACCCTGCTGATGAGTTGGCTGGGCCTGGCCCGCGGCCCAATCCGCCTGCAGCACACCATCTGGCTGATCCTGCTGGCCCATGCCTTCTACAACACCACGGTGGTGGTGCGGGTAGTGGGCACCTTTTGGGGCAACCTGGATCCGAAGCTGGCCGAAGCGGCGCGGGTGCTGGGCGGCAACCGCCTGCGCGTGTTTGGGGAGATCATCCTGCCGCTGTTGCTGCCGGCGATCATCGCGGCCGGGTTGCTCGTTTTCCTGTTCTGCTTCACCAGCTTTGGTGTGATCCTGATCCTGGGCGGGCCGCGCTTCGCCACCCTGGAGGTCGAGATCTACCGCCAGGCGGTGACCCTTTTCCGCATTCCCGAGGCGGCAGCAATCAGCCTGGCCCAGATGGCCCTCACCTTCATCATCATGGCGTTCTACACCCGAGCCCAGGCTCGGGCAGCCGTACCTCTCAACCTGCGCGCGGCTGAGGAGACCGCCCAGCGGCCAGTTGGTGGAGGCCAGGTTGCTGCCGTTATGGCGATTATGGGGGGCCTGGTCGTTTTTCTGGTCCTCCCCCTGCTCGCGCTGGCGACCCGCTCCCTGGCCATGAGCGATCCCTTAGGTTACTACCGGGAGCTATTCGTCAACCGCACGGGCTCGATCTTCTATGTGCCGCCGGGCATCGCCATCCGCAACAGCCTGTTTTTCGCTTTTCTGACTATGGTCATGTCATTGGGCATCGGCACCATGACCGCTTTTTTGCTGGCGCGCGAGCGAGGGTGGTTTGGCCGGCTTTTGGACCCGCTCGTGCTCTTGCCCCTGGGCACATCGGCGGTGACCTTGGGTTTCGGCTACATCCTGGCCCTGGGCCGGCCACCCCTCAACCTGCGCACCTCGCCCGTCCTGGTGCCCATTGCCCACACGTTGGTGGCCTTTCCCTTTGTAGTGCGCACCCTGCTGCCGGCGTTGCGCGGCCTTAACCCTGACTGGCGCGAGGCTGCGGCTGTGTTGGGCGCGTCTCCCTGGCGGGTGTGGTGGGAGGTGGAGTTGCCAGTGGTGGGGCGGGCCATGCTGGTGGCCGCGGTGTTCGCGTTCACTGTCAGCATGGGCGAGTTTGGAGCCACCCTGCTGATCGCGCGGCCGGAGTATCCTACCATGCCCATCGTCATCTTTCGCCTGTTGGGGCAGCCAGGGGCCCTGAACTACGGCCAGGCCCTGGCCATGAGCACTCTTCTGATGCTGGTTTGCGCGGCCGGCTTTATGGCGATTGAGCGTTTGCGCGTGGGGCAGATAGGGGAGTTTTGAGGGGAGAAGATGCCAGCGCTGCTAGAGTTAGTTCACATTTCCAAGTCTTACCCCGGCCTGCCGGTATTACACGACATAAGCTTCACGGCCGAGGAAGGGGAGATCCTGTGCCTGCTGGGCCCGAGCGGATGTGGCAAAACAACCCTGTTGCGCATTATAGCCGGGCTGGAAACCCCTGACCGCGGCAAGGTCATATTTGCTGGTCAGGACCTGGCAGGGGTGCCAGCCCATCGGCGGAACTTCGGGCTGATGTTTCAGGATTATGCCCTTTTCCCCCACCGCGATGTGGCAGCCAATGTGGCCTTTGGGCTGCGCATGCAGGGCCGGCCGCCACGCGCCATCGCGGCGCGGGTGCAGGAGATGTTGGATTTGGTGGAATTGGCCGGCTACGAGCACCGGCGGGTCACTGAGCTCTCGGGTGGGGAACAGCAACGGGTGGCCCTGGCGCGTAGCCTGGCCCCTGGGCCACGGCTTCTGATGTTGGATGAGCCTTTGGGTTCCCTCGACCGCGCGTTGCGCGAGCAACTGATGAACGACCTGCGCGTGATCTTGAAGCGGGTGGGCGTGACAACCCTATACGTAACGCACGACCAGGAAGAGGCGTTTGCCCTCGCCGACCGGGTCTTGATCATGCGCGCTGGCCAGGAAATGGGGGAAGGCGGCCGGGTGGAACAGATCGGCACTCCTCAGGAAGTGTATCGGCACCCCGTTACCCCTTATGTGGCCCAGTTTCTGGGTTTTCGCAACCTGCTGGCCGGCCGGGTTGTAAAAGTAGTGCCTGATGAGGATGCAGCGTCGCCGCGCTATCTGGTCCAGACCCCCCTTGGCCAGCTTGCCGCCCAGGACGTCGTGGCATCATATAGCCCCGGCGAGCAGGTCACCGTCCTAATCCGGCCCGAAGCTGCCCACCTTCGCCCCCCGGGCCAACCCGATCCGAACGTGGTCAACGGCCGGCTGGCCGGCTGCTCTTTTCGGGGCAGCTACTACCTTATCCACACCGAACACGACCACGGCCTCAGCCTGACTTGTGAAGTCTCGGCCGCGGACTGTGAGATGCCTGGGGTAGGGGCAGCGGTAGCCCTCTGGCTGGACCCGGCCGCCATCACCCTGCTACCTGCCTGGGGGGCGAACTGATGTTCGGCACTTGACAAACGGAAGATTATGCAGTATGTTTTTGCTGTGTGGGCCCTGGTGAGGGGCCTCCAGCCGTACTGTCCGATTTGGGCCGATAAAGAAAGGAGCGCGCGCATGTACCAAAAGACGGTTGTTGTGGGGCATCTCGGCCGGGACCCAGAGATGCGCTACACTCCCACCGGCGTCCCAGTGACCAGTTTCAGTGTCGCCACAACGCGGCGTTGGACCAATGCCAACGGCGAACAGCAGGAAAAGACCACCTGGTTTCGCGTTACTTGCTGGCGCAAACTGGCGGAGCTAACGGCTCAATACCTGCAGAAGGGCCGTTTGGTGCTGGTAGAGGGCGAGATTGATGCCTCGGCCTGGACCGATCGTGATGGCACCCCGCGGGCCAGCCTGGAGCTGACCGCGACCAATGTCCGCTTCCTGGGTGGCCGGGGCGAGGCAGGCGAGGGAGTGCCGGCTGCGCCGGCAGAGGAAATCCCCATCACTGAAGAAGATATCCCGTTCTAGTACTCGGTCAAGGGTCGTTTTTGATAAGCGAAACGACTCCCTGATGATAACAGGAATCCCCAACTTGTTGGGGCTTGCCACGCAATACCCAACAAGTTGGGGATTTCACCTGAGCGTAACTATTCAGGCCGATTGAAATCGCCCCTCCTGGGCACTTCGTGCCGGGTGTCGGCCTCCGCCGACACCCTTCATGGATGCATCATGAGAGAGGTCGGCGAAGGCCGACCACCGACCGCAGGCCCAAAAAGGTGACGCCTCGGGCGAGCCCTCGGCGTGGCCCTTCCAGTCACCGCTGGATAGTTATATCTGAGCTTGAGCCCCGCGCTTACCCCCAATTCAGCGCTGGACGCGCGCCGAACCACCCCTGGCGAAGGCCCGCACCTGCTCCACTGTTACCATGGTGGTGTCGCCTGGGGTTGTGGTCAGAAGGGCGCCGTGCGCCCACCCCAGGTTGACAGCCTCTTGCTCGGGTTCGCCGGTGAGCAGTCCGTAGAAGAGGCCCGCCGCGAACCCATCGCCGCCGCCAATGCGGTCGTATACATCCAGCTCGCAGGTGGGTGAGACATAGCTCTGGCCGTTGATCCAGGCCACGGCCGCCCAACTGTGCCGGTTGGTGGAGTGCACCTCGCGCAGGGTGGTGGCCACCACCTTGATCTGCGGATAGATTTCAACCACCCGGCCGATCATCTCCAGAAACGCGTTGGGGTCTAGTTTGGATTTGGCAGCCACTGTCGGCCCAGGAATGCCAAGCCCCATCTGCAGGTCCTCTTCGTTGCCCACCAGCACGTCCACGTGGGCCACGATCCGCCTGAGCACCGTTTGGGCGACCTCTGGCCCGCCCCAGATTCCCCACAGCTTTGCCCGGTAGTTTAAGTCGAACGAGACCACCGCGCCGGCGGCTTTCGCCGCCTGCATCCCCTCGACGATCAGTTCGCCCGTGGTTTGGGAAAGGGAAGCGAAGATGCCGCCGCTGTGAAACCAGCGCACCCCGCCCGCAAAGATGGTATCCCAGTCGAAATCGCCGGGCTTGAGCAGGGCCGCGGCTTCGTTGGCCCGGTTGTAAAACACCACCGGCGCGCGCACCCCGTAACCGCGGTCACTGTAGACCGTAGCCATGTTCGGCCCGTTGACCCCATTATGCTTGAAGCGCTTGTAGAAGGGGATCACCCCCATCGCCTTCACGCGTTCGGCAATCAGGTCGCCGATGGGATACTCCACCAGGGCGGTCGCGATGCCCGTCCGCAGCCCGAAACAATCGGATAAATTGGCGGCAACGTTGAACTCGCCGCCACTGACGTGGATCTGGCACTCAGTGGCCTTACGGAAGGGCACGATGCCCGGGTCCAATCGGTGGACCAGGGCGCCCAGGGCCACCAGGTCAAGCGCGCCCTCCTGGCGCAGATTCAATCCATATTTCATTTCACTCCTCCGTACTCTGGGTGATCTGGTTACGCCAGGGGGACAGGTCCCCCTAGAATCCCAATCCGCGTTCCTTCAGGCTCACCCAACGCGCCTGGCCGATCACCAGGTGGTCGAGCACATCTATGTTGAGCAGCTTGCCGGCTTCCACGATCTGGCGCGTAAGGTGGATATCTTCGGGCGAGGGTGTGGGGTCGCCGCTGGGGTGGTTGTGAGCGATGATAATCGCCGCCGCGTTGGCGCGGATCGCCTCGCGGAACAGCTCTCCCACACGCACCACTGCCGTGTTGAGGGAGCCCACGTAGACGTTGTGCACTTTGAGCACCTGGTTTCTGGTGTTGAGGATGATCGCCCGCAGGTGTTCCTGCTCCAGGCCGGCCATCTCCAGCAGCAACAGGTTGGCTGCGTCAGCAGGGGATTTGACGATAGGGCGCTCATGGGGGGCTGCCACCAGCAGCCGCCGGCCGAGCTCGAAGGCGGCTTTCAGTTGGGTGGCCTTGGCCAGCCCTATCCCTTTCATGGCTACCAGTTCGCTGAATGGCGCCTGAGCCAGGCCGGCCAGCCCCCCATAGGCACTCAGCAAGCGCTGGGCTAAGCGGATAACGTTCTCGTCTCGGGTGCCAACGCGCAGGATAATGGCGAGGAGTTCAGCGGTGCTCAGCGCGGCCGGGCCGTAGTGCTCCAGCCGCTCCCGTGGCCGTTCATCCTCTGGCAGCTCTTTGATGGTTGGGTAGTACTCGATATTTGGCGCATCTGCTGACATAGGTACCTCGCTGCCACCAAACTCAATGCGATGGGAACGGCTGTCCAGCCGGAAACCCATACCCTCTCAGAGGGAAACTGCCGCCGATTATACCCCATAACCTGGCTGCGCGTCTAAAATGGCCGGCCTGGGCCTTGTGCGGCGATGTGGCGCAAGCTGCCACATGTTGAAAAAGCAGGAGAGAACGAGGGGACACCCCTTGGACTCCCCGGGCTTGCGATGGCTCGCCGGCCATCGTTGACAGCTTTAGCCCTTGATGCTATAATGGTCTCAAATTATTCCGCTTCACCTAATGCCTGGGACCTCTGGTCTTGGGCTGGTAAGCCGCCACTCCGTTATGTTCTTGGCTGACCCAAACCTGGCTCAGGATTCGCTGCTTATGGCATCTTTGTGCAAATGTAAAAACACAGCATCCATGGCCCTGGCCAGTGGTCCTGGACGGAGTTGGACCGATCTCTCTCCCCTGGGCTGTCTCCACCCCTGTCTTCCCCTCATCTTGATGTGCATGTTGACTGAAACCACTTTTTCACTGCCCCGCCCTGGGGCATCCTGCGCTAAGGCTTCATCGCTGCCCTTGCTTTCACCATGAGAGGAGGTATGCTTCTATGGATATACACCGCCCTAGAACTCTTGCACCTATTCTGCTTCTGCTGATGGTCCTGACCCTCTCCTTTGGCCTGGCAGGCGCAGCCGGGGCACAGGTGATCACCTATCCAGAGACCCCAGGCTATCCCAAGTATGGCTGCTACGACATCGTCACTGCCGGCATAGGCTTGTGGGGTGGCGAGAGCCCCTACCAGCAAACCGTCATCGTGCCCGGCCCCGTGGTGGATGCCTACCTCTACTGGATCGGGACCGAGGACGCCGGCGCGCCCAATGCCCCGGATCAGAGCGATCTGATCTTCAACGGCACAACCGTTGTCGGCCAGCGGATAGATCGCGAGGTCTACGGCACCAACAACCCTGACTGGTTCATGTGGCGGGCCAACATTGGGCCGAGCGGCTATAACCTCATCCACCAGGGCTCGAATCCGTTCATAATTTCTGGATGGAATCCCTCTGTGCCCTTCGGCCGCAACGGCGCCAGTGTGGTGGTCGTCTATGACACAGGAGCCTGCCCCCGCCGTACCCAGGTAGACCTGGTAGACGGTACAGACTACTACTGGGAGCGGCTGTCAGGCCAGCAGACCACAGATCCTATCATCTTCACCTTCCCGCCAGCGCCCATCACCCAGGAAGCTATTGTGTGGCTCCATCACGCAGGTACGGACCAAACTAACCCCTGCCGGCCCGAGAACATCTGGGTGGCGCGCGGCTCGGGCACCCCGCCCAGCACCATCGTCCAGTACGGCTCTCCTTCGGTGGGCGTGAATGGCGGCCGGCTGGGCGTGGCCAATGCCTTCGTCAGCAGCACGTGCGGCACCACCACTACGGCTTGGCCAGTGACCGGGCTGTTGGGCTGGGTAGATGGCTTTGGCTGGACAACCGGTGTGGGGGGCTACATCAGCCCTGAGTGGTCCATCATCCGCATCAAGGTCGAAATCCCTGCCGGCGCGACCTGGCTGGCGATCCAGGGCGAATCGGTGCTCACCGGCAATCCCACCCCCAATCAAACCGGTGAGAGCGGCGCCCTGTTCGCCCAGCTCGTCATCCCCATCTTCGTGCCGGAATTGCGGATCACCAAGACCGATGGCCTGGCCACCGCCAAGCCGGGCGATACGCTCACCTATACGATCAACTACGAGAACTATGGCTCTGCCCCGGCCAACGATACCACCATCGTGGATACCCTGCCGCCCCGGGTGAGCTTCGTCAGCGCTACCAACGGCGGCACCTACAATCCCGCCACCCACACTGTCACCTGGAACGTGGGTACTGTGGCCCAGGGCACGGGTGGCCAGGTGGCCGTCACGGTGCAGCTTGATCCCGTCTTCCCGGCTGGTACCACTACCCTGGAAAACAAGGTCGCCATCAGCACCACCTCGCCGGGAGAGGTGGACACCAGCGATAACACGGCCACCGACACGACCGACGTCTTCGCCGCGGTGGAGCTGGCCATCAGCAAGGCGGCTGCCCCCGAACCGGTGGATGCCGGGGGTGCCCTTACCTATACGATTGACTGGACGGTGGCCGGCAACGCCTATGCGCCTGATGTGAAGATCGTAGACACCCTGCCGGACCTGGTTTCCTTCGTCAGCACCTCGGATGGTGGCGTCTACGACCCTGTGGCCCACACCGTCACCTGGCACCTGGGCCAGGTCACCCCCGTGAAGACGGGTTCCTACACGATCCAGGTGCAGGTGGACAGCCCGCTCTACAACGGCACCACCCTGGAGAACACGGTCGAGATTGCCGACAGCATCGGCGATAGCGCCAGCGCCAGTATTACCAGCACGGTGCGCAGTGATCACGAGCTGGCGATCACCAAGGTCGCCGCGCCGGAGCCGGTAGATGCCGGGGCTGAGCTGACCTATACCATCGGGTGGGAAGTTACGGGCAACGAGCCGGCTCCCGATGCCGTTATCGTGGATACCCTGCCGGCTGAGGTTACGTTCGTCAGTGCCTCCGGCGGTGGCGTCTACGACCCTGTGGCCCACACCGTCACCTGGAACCTGGGCGAGATCCTGACCCCGCAGAGCGGGAGCCTCGAAGTTGTCGTCACAGTCAACTCACCCCAGTACAACGGCACCTTGCTGACTAACTCGGTGCTCTTCGCCGATAGCGATCCAGGCACCGAGGCGGCGCAAGCCAGCGTGGTGAGCACGGTGCGCAGCGATCACACCCTTTATATCGCCAAGTCCGATAGCCCCGACCCGGTGGACAAGGGCGCAGAACTGACCTACACCATCGAGTGGCGCGTCAGCGGCAACGAGCCGGCAGACGACATTGTGGTCAGCGACCCGCTGCCCTTCGGTGTCCGCTTCGTGAGCGCATCGGATGGCGGGGTGTACGACCCGGTCACCAACACGGTCACATGGGAAGTGGGGGATAAGGTGCCGGGTGACCACGGCACCCTTACCCTGGTAGTGAGGGTGAACAGAGACTTCCCCAACGGCATAGCTATCGAAAACCTCGTCCAGATCGCCGATTTCAAGCCCGGCAAGGAGAAGGAAGCCACAGCTACCACGCAGGTCGTCCAGACCCCTGAAGGCTCCATCGGCGATACCGTATGGTACGATACCAACGGCAACGGCATCCAGGAACCGGGCGAGCCAGGCATCGGTGGGGTGGGCCTGATCCTCTACGACGCCGGTCCTGACGGTAGCTGCGGCACGGCCGATGATGTCCCCCTGGCCAACGCGGTCACCAATAGCAGCGGCCAGTACCGCTTCAACGAAGTCCCTGCTGGCACCTACTGTGTAGACGTGCTCGACAGCACCCTGCCTCCTGGTCTGATCCTCACCGGTGGCAGCGACCCGCATGGGCCAATTGAGCTGGCGGAGGGCCAACAATACCGTGATGCGGACTTCGGCTACGGGCCGCAGCCTCAAGCCGGCACCATTGGCGACCGGGTGTGGAGCGATGTCAACGGCAACGGTGTGCAGGATGCTGGTGAGGTGGGCATCGGCAACGTTACCCTCGACCTGTTGGCGGCCGGAGCCGATGGCCTTTGTGGCACCGCCGATGACAGCGTGGTGGCCACCGTCACCACCGCGTCGGATGGCACCTACCTCTTCACCGGTGTGCCGGCTGGCACCTACTGCGTGAAGGTAACCGACCTCAACGGCGTGCTGACCGGCATGACCCTGACCGGTGGCACCGACCCCCACGGGCCGATCACCCTCCCGGCCGGCGGCACCTACCTGAATGCCGACTTTGGCTATCAGGGCGTTGCCTATACCGGGCAGGTAGGTGACCTGGTGTTCTACGATGCCAACCGCAATGGCATATATGAGCCCGGCCCCACCGAGCGCGGCATCGGCGACGTGACCATCAACCTGGTGGCCCCGGGTGCGGACGGAACCCTCGGCACGGCCGATGATGTAGTGGTTGCCACGGCCACCACCGCTGCCGACGGCAGCTATCTGTTCACCGGCCTGCCCGACGGCAACTACTGGGTCGTGATCACTGACCTGAATGGCCGCCTGCTGGGGTATACCCAGACCTTTGGCGTGCCCCATACCAACAATCACGGCCAGGTGAGCCCCTACCCGGTCACCATCAGCGGCGGCAACGCGGTGCTCACGGCTGACTTCGGCTTTGCCGATGGCCACCTGCTGACCGTAGCCAAGGTCAACAACATCCCGCTCGGCCAGGCCGTGGAAGCTGGCGCGGAGATGATCTACACCATCAGCTACAGCGCCAGCGGCCGCGAGCCCGCCATCAACGTGGTGCTGCGCGACCTGTTGCCGATGCAGGTGGACTTCATCGCGGCCAGCAACGGCGGCACCTACGACCCCGTCACCCGCCTGGTGACCTGGAACCTGGGCAACCTGAACCCTGGCGACAGCGGTTCGGTGACCCTTACCGTCCGGGTGAAGAAGCCGCTGCCCAACAACAGCTACATCTTCAACACCGTCACCATCATAGACGAGGCCCGGGTGCGAGATGAGGCCACCGACGTGGTGCGCGTCCATGCCGAACCGATCCTGTCCCTGACCAAGACTAACAGCCCAACCGGTGAGGTCAAACCGGGCGACAGGATCCGCTACACCCTGTGCTACGCCAATACCGGCAACGGCAATGCCACCAACGTGGTGCTGCGAGACATGATCCCTGTCTTCACCACCTACGTGGATGGCAGCGCCACCGGCGGCGCGGTCTATGACGCAGCCGGCCGGAGACTTACATGGGACCTGGGCACCATCGGCCCGGACGTAACAGGGTGTGTCTCCTTTGTTGTCACCGTGGACATGACCATCCCAGGTGTGACCGAGGTCAACCAGGGCTGGACGGTGGACAACATTGCCCACCTGGACAGCCTGGAGAAGCCCAGGATCACGGCCACGACCTCCAACCCGCTGAACGCCACGGTCAAGCTCACCCTGAGCAAGAGCGCCACCCCGGCAGGCGAGGTGAAACCCGGTGATACCATCGAATACAGACTCTGCTATGCCAACAACGGCACGGCCAACGCCACCGGCGTGACCCTCATTGATGTGATCCCGGTCAACACTACCTACGTGGCCGGCAGCGCCACAGGCACCGTCACCTACAACGAGCCGACCCGCACGCTGACCTGGAACCTAGGCGCCGTCGGCCCGGGCGTCAGCGCCTGCGTCACCTTCCAGGTCAAGGTGAACATGACCATCACCGGCCTCACGGGCCAGGCCACCGCGCTCAGCTTCGCCGAGTGGAACGCGCTCTCTATCGACAACACTGCCACCCTGAAGAGTGACCAACTGCCGGACAAGACCGCGACGGTCAGCAACCCGCTGAATGCCACCGTGGACCCGGCCATCTACAAGACTGCCAACATGCCGGCAGTACACACGGGTGAGCCAGTGGTCTTCACCGTCACGGTTACCAACCGGGGCACGGCGAATGCCAATGACGTTGTCATCATAGACGCCATCCATCCTCGCCTGGAGAACGTCACCCTGGTCACGACAAAAGGCAGTGCCAGCTACGACGCGGCCACCCGCGTCTGGACGGTCAACGTTGGCGTGCTGGCCCCCAACGAGACGGTGACCATCATGATTAGCGGCAAGGCTGCCCGGGTAGAGACCAAGGACCTGCCGTATCAGATCACCAACACCGCGCAGGTTCGCTTCCTGGAAGGTGCCCCGCGCAACTCCAACGAGGTCACCGTGGATGTGGTTTACTTCCTGCCCGGTGAGATCCCCGAGGCGAACACCTGGTTGTTGCTGGGCACTGGCCTGATCGGGCTGGCTGGTTATGTCCGCCTGCGGATGGCCCGCCGGCGTAGGAATGGATAAGCCGCGCGACCCTGGTGTACAGGTCGTCTTGTAGATAGTTGTGAGGTTGACGCAGGTCGCGTCCAGGGGAGTTCCGGACGCGACCTGTTGTTCTTATCTTTCGGGGTTGCCTTGGGGAACGGATCTCCGGCAAGTTGCGTCTTGATAAAAAGACAAAGAGGGGCTTGAGGGAGGCTTGGGCTGGTACTTATACGCCCAAGGCAGAACTCCTGGCCCGCTCCAGACGCAGAAGAGAGGAGAGAGTCCACTATGAGAGTTGGCTTGCTTCTATCCCTGGCAGCAGTTATGCTCCTGGCCATCGCATGTGGCCAGCCATCCCTTTCGACACCCGAGCCGCCCACTCCGGAGGAAAGCATGACCAGTACCGATCAACCCACACAATCCGGCAGTGTCGGAGTGGCGGAAACGAAGGTGCCAACGCCGTCCCCGGGCCTGCAACTGCGTCTCAGCGAGGGCGCTGAAACCCCTGGCCCCCGGCCGGCAGTGACACGACCTGCTACCCAGCCTCTGGCAGAGAGTCAGGTCCAGGCTATCCTGGACCGCCTGCCAGCCCTTCAGCCGGCTGAGGGCGCTGTGCAGGAGTTCGCCTTGCGGCCCAGCTCCCTGCCGGTGCCGCGGCCTGGCACCACCATCTCCCAACCCTTCCCACCACCGGCCACTCCTTCACCCCCTGCAGTGGCTGCCGGCCCGTTGGAGGTGCTCCGCTACGCGCCCGAAGGGGACGTGCCTCTGGCGCCGTATCTCAGCGTCACCTTCAATCAGCCCATGGTCCCACTGACCAGCCTCCAGGACCTGGCTGCCAGGGACGTGCCGGTGAAACTCTCGCCCCAGCCGGCCGGCAAGTGGCGCTGGGTGGGCACCAAAACCTTGTTCTTCGAGCCCAGGAATCGCTTTCCCATGGCGACCAAGTATACTGTGGAGGTGCCGGCCGGGATCGTGTCCGCGACAGGGAGCAAGCTGGCCCGCGCCGTGAGCTGGACCTTCACGACACCCCCACCCCAACTGGAAAGCTTCCATCCTGCCGGAGGACCCCACCCGCTGCACCCCCTCCTGTTCGCGGCTTTCAACCAGCGCATCAGCCCTGAGGATGTGCTGGCCAAGACGACGGTCAGCGCAGGTGGCAAGCAAGTACAGGTTCGCCTCGCCACTGCCGAGGAGATCAAGGCCGACAAGACGGTCAGCCGGCTGGCCGACCAGGCTGGGGAAGGACGCTGGCTGGCGTTTCGTAGCCTGGAGCCCTTCCCTCCCGATACCGAGGTGACCGTCACCTTCGAAGCGGGTACCCCCTCGGCTGAAGGCCCCCTGACGACAGAAAGCGCGCAAAGCTTCAGCTTTTCCACCTACGGGCCTCTGGTGGTGCGAGAGCACCAGTGTGGTTGGGGAGACCAATGCCCACCTTTCGCGCCCTGGTTCATCCGCTTCAGCAACCCCCTGGACGAGACGGTGTTCCAAGCCGATCAGGTGCAGATCAAGCCCGAAGTGCCGGGGGTCAACATCAATGTCTATGGCGACACCCTGCAGATCCAGGGGCGTACCAGCGGACGTACCCGCTATCAGGTAACCCTGAGCGCCAGCCTGACTGACCAGTTCGGCCAGAAGCTGGGCAAGGCGCAGACCCTCACCTTCAACGTCGGCTCGGCCAGCCCTACTATCTGGGCCCCTGGCGGCAACTTCATCACCCTCGACCCCTATGCCAGGCCAACCTATTCGGTCTTCACGGTTAACTACGGCCGCCTAAAGGTGCGGGCCTTCGCGGTCCAACCAGAAGACTGGGCCGCCTTCAAGACCTATTTGCAGAACTACTATCGTACCACTCCACCGCCCACGCCGCCCGGTCGCGAGGTGCTCTCCCAGGTCGTACCGATTCAAGGTAAAGCCGACGAACTGACTGAGACGCAAATCGACCTGGCTCCGGCCCTCTCGAACGGCCTGGGCCACCTGGTGCTGATCGTGGAGCCGGAACGGATGGGACTGGCGGCCCTTCTCCCCTCCCGCGAACGACCGCCTGTGATCCAGGTCTGGGTGCAGGCCACCCATATTGGCCTGGATGCCTTCGTGGACCATGGCCAGATGGTAGCCTGGGCCAACTCCCTGGCCGACGGCGCACCCCTGGCCGATGTCAGGCTCAAACTGTGGCCCACCGGTGAGACGGCCA
>DAOTZS010000233.1:0-7439 GCA_034434335.1 Anaerolineae bacterium | reverse complement strand
TGAGGAACTCCACCACCTCCTGGAGCTCCTGTTTGGCCTCGTCGGCGCCGGCCACATCGTCGAAGGTCACGGTGGGCTTGTCGCCGGTGAAGACGCGCGCCCGGCTCTTGCCAAAGGAAATGGCCTGATTGTTGGAGCCCTGGGCCTGGTGCAGGATCACCAGGAACAAAGCGCCAACGAGGAGAAGAGGCAAAAGGGTGCCCAGCATGGTCAGCCAGCCCGATGCATTGCTGGGTTGGGCGAACTCCAGCTTCACCTTGGCCAGTTCATTGGGCGAGACACCCATCTTGGTTAGAGCTTCGGTGAGGCTGACCCCTGGCTCTTTGTGGGAGATAAAAACCTGGTCTCGGTTGACCAGCCTGACCCGCAACTGATCGCCGATCACGGTGATAGCAGCCACCTGGCCATTCTGGATCAGCGTGGCCACATCGGTCAGCTCTCTTTCGGGTGGCCGCTCCGCCGACTGAGTCGCGCTGTAGAAGAGGGCAGCCACCGCCACCATGATCAGGAGATAGACCAGGCCGTTCTTTTTCCAGGAAGAATTCACGTGATCATGCCTCCGGTATCAGCCGGCCAGGGAAGCCAGCCCGCCCGACGCTGAAGCGATCAGGCTACGATGAGGTAGGGACGCACGGCCGAGCGCCTCTACTGGGGCAAATCGTCAGCCTCGGGGGGCCCTTCACTTTACCACTTGCGCCTGTGCTTGCATCCCGCGCAGCGAGACGCGTTGCAGGTAGCCGGACAGCTTTGGCCTTCGGCGGGCCAGACTAGCCGTCATTGCCGAACTAATTATACCAGAAAAGCCCCCGCAAGACCAGACGGCTGGCTTACAGTTCTTGGGGATACTCCAATAGCCGAAATGCTCGCAGCAAGAGGCAATTGCGCGGAGTGGTGAAGCTGAAATAGGGGACAAACCACACGCGACCCTGGCCCAGCCCGTGGTGCCCTCATCCCTCTGGCTGTGACACGGCCTGCCAGAGCAGCCGATTATCTCGCACCACGATCGCAGCCCGGCCGGCAGCCTGCAATGAGGCCAGGCATGCCAGGATAGTAGTCTGCGTCAGCCAGTAAATGACCGGGTTGGGGATCTCAACGCCCAGGCGCTCAGCGGTAAAGCGGACGATTTCGCCCAGCTCGTTGCTCCGCTCCAGGCCGGCCGCCACAGCTTCGCGGATCTCGGCCAGGCGGGCGACGTTTTCGTCAGCCCATCCGGCAATCCGCTCCACGGCTGGCCCATGGCCAGGCACAAACGCGGCGTAGGTTCCGTCCAGGGCCGAGAGGCCGGCCAGGGTGGCGATGGCCTGGTCAATCTGCACACAGAACGGGATGCCATGCTTGTGCAGGACTTCGGGGGCCAGGCAAGCATCAGCCACGAAGCAGGCACCGCCGCCGGCGATCATCACCTGATCGGGCGCATGGCCTGGCGCGGGGATCACTCGCAGGGGCACCCCTGCGATGACATGCTCCCCTGGCTCCAGCAGCCCATCCACGGGGCACGCCTCGGCCAGGGTGAACTTGTGGCGCAATTCGGCCGGGGGCATGGCGCCGGAGAAGAGATAAAGGGGCTCGAAAAGGGGATGGGCTACCACGGCGGCCTCCATCCCTGCCGCATAAACTGCTGCGCCGGTGCGGGCCCGGATCGTGGCAGCTCCGCCGCTGTGATCAGCATGGGCATGGGTAATCACCACAGCTCCGATACGCACCTGCAGCCCTTCGAGCGCGCGCAGGATGCGGCGAGCTGTATCCCGATCCAGCCCCGTATCCACCAGGACCGCCTGGCCGTCCTGCACGATCACACCGGCATTGGAGCCCCCTCGCAACTGGTAGGCGGCCTCTGCTACCTGGATTAGCTCCATTTCGCAGACCTCAGGTAATGCCCAGGTAAGCCTTGCGCACCATGGCATTGGCGCGCAAGGCCTCGGCGGTGTCGTGAAGCACCACCGTGCCGGTCTCTAACACATAGCCGCGGTCGGCGACGGAAAGCGCCATACGAGCATTTTGCTCTACCAACAGGATCGTGGTACCGGAGGCATGAAGTTGTTTGATGGTGTCGAAGATGCTGTCTACCAGCACCGGCGCCAGGCCCATAGAGGGTTCATCCATCAGAAGGATGCGTGGGCGGGCCATCAGCGCCCGGCCAATGGCCAGCATCTGCTGCTCACCGCCCGAGAGGGTGCCCGCCACCTGGTTGCGGCGCTCCTTCAGGCGGGGGAATAGCGTAAATACGCGCTCCATGTCCTCCGCAATGCCCTGCCGATCATTGCGGGTAAACGCGCCCATCTCCAGGTTCTCTGTCACCGTCAGCCGGCCAAAGACGCGACGCCCTTCCGGCACCTGTACCACCCCCTTCATGACAATCTCGTGAGGCTTGTAAACACTCAGGTCCTCGCCAGCCAGCCGAACCTGCCCCTCGCGCGGGCGCAGAAGGCCGCTGATGGTGTTGAGGGTGGTGCTCTTGCCGGCGCCGTTGGCGCCGATCAGGGTGACAATCTCACCTTCGTCAACGCTGAGGGAAATCCCCTTGAGGGCATGGATATGGCCGTAATAAGTATGGACGTTCTCGAGCTCGAGTAGGGCCATCTCTGCGCTTCCCCTCCTCAGTTGCCACTCCGGAGCATCTCGGACGCACTGCCGCGGCCCAGGTAGGCCTCGATCACGGTAGGATTGTTTTGGATCTCAGCCGGCGTGCCCTCGGCGATCTTCTCGCCGAAGTCCATGACGGTCACTGTCTCGGAGATGCCCATTACCACCCGCATCTGGTGTTCGATCAACAGGATGGTGATTCCCAGTTCGTCGCGCAGCCGGCGGATGAAGTCCATCATCTCCGCTGTTTCCCTTGGGTTCATGCCGGCTGTCGGCTCGTCGAGGAGCAGGAGAGTGGGCTTGCTGGCCAGGGCGCGGGCGACCTCCAGCCGGCGTTGGTCGCCGTAGGGCAGGTTGCGGGCCAACAAATCCCCCTTGCCGGCCAGGCCCACGAAGCGCAGCAGACGGCGGGCCTCCTCGAGCGCCTCAGCTTCTTCTTTGCGCATCCGGCTGGTTCGGAAGATGGCATCCACAACCCCAGCCCGCAGGCGAGGATGCAGCCCCACCAACACGTTCTCGATCACCGTCATGTTGGCGAACAGGCGGATATTTTGGTAAGTGCGGCCGATCCCCAGCCGCGTGACCTGGTCCGGCGAGCGGCCGTTCAGGGGGAGTCCCTGGAACAAGATTTCGCCCTCTTCGGGCCGGTAGAACCCCATAATGCAGTTAAAGAAAGTGGTCTTGCCGGCCCCATTGGGCCCGATAATGCTATGGATGGAGCGCTCTTTGATGTCCACATCAAAGCGATGCACGGCGGTGAGCCCACCGAAACGTTTCGTGACTTTATGGGCTGTCAGGATCCCCATGCTCCTTCTCCCCTCTAGGTGCTGCTGCCTGTTTCAGTTTCGCGCAGCTCTAACCTGCGCCGGGCCTCAGGCATCAGCCCTTCTGGTCGCCTGAGCATCATCATCACCAGCGCCGCACCGTAGACCCACAGCCGGTACTCGGCAAACTCCCGCAACAGCTCGGGCAACCCTACCAACGCAAACGCGCCGGCGATAACCCCCGGGATGCTGCCCATGCCGCCCACGATGATCACACACAGCGCATTAATGGAGACCAGCACGTGGAAGCTGTGCGGATAGACCGAGGTCAACTTGCTGGCGAAGATGGCACCGCTCAGCCCTGAGAAAGCCGCGCCAGAGGCAAAGGCCAGGAGCTTGGTCTTCACGAGATCTATACCCATGGCCTGGGCCACATCCTCGTCTTCCCGCATGGCCATCCAGGCCCGGCCCAGCCGCGAATCTTTGAGCCGGATCGCGATGAAGCCCGCCAGCAGACAACCGGCCAGGAGCAGGTAGTAGAGGGTCTGGGGCGTGGCTAATGAGATGGGGCCGAGGACGGGTTTGGGAATGCGGGTGATGCCGTTCGAGCCACCGATGTACGGCTTGAGCCAGTCCGAGAGCACAACCAGGCGAATGATCTCGCCGAAGCCCAGGGTAACAATTGCCAGATAATCCCCGCGCATCCCCAGCACCGGGATGCCCAGGATGACACCCCACAGGGTAGCCATCAGCACAGCAAAGGGCAGAGCTTCCCAAAAGGTCAGGCGTGGGCCCAGCCACCCGATCTCGGGCGAAGTAAGGATGCCCATGGTGTAGGCGCCAAGGGCGAAGAACGCCACATAGCCCAGGTCCAGCAGGCCGGCAAACCCAACCACGATATTCAATCCCAGGCCCATCAGCACGTACAGGCCCACGTTGTCCAGGACCTCGCTGGGGAACTTGCCCAACAGCGGGAAGAGGACCACTATCGCGCCGAGCACAGCCCAACGCCCCCACTGCATGGCCCGCTGGCCGGCCAGGGAGAGCGGACGATCCTTATCGCCGACCCTGGCCTGAAGCAGGCTCCACAGGTAGCTTAGCCCGGCTGCGGCCACAAAGATGATAGCGGCAGTGAGCAGGGAAAGCCCACGGCCGGCAAACAGGGCACTCCAGAGGATGGCCACCACCGGCACCAGGCCGGCGCCCACTGTCACGGCGCGCCGGGGCCGCGCCGGCAGCAGGTAGACAACGCCCACAATCACTCCCAAGAGCACCCCCAAGGCCAGGAGAGCAAGGCTGCCCCGTCCCCGCCCTAATCCCAGGGTGAGCAGGTCATAGAGCTCGGGCGAGGCCCTGATGAGCACGGCGCGCAGGTTAATCAACCCTCCTACCAGCACCAGGCCTACCAGCACGGCGCTGGTCACCAGGCCGGCCAGCCCGGCGTTGATAACCCCCAGCAGACCAACAGAGCCCTCATGGCCCACACTGCGACGTGCTGCCGTGGCCGCGGTGAACACAAAAACCAGCAACAGCAGAGTTTGGCCCAACGACAGCAGGCTAGTGATAACGGGTCGGACTTGGGAAGCCTCTACCATGCCCACCAGCGCAATCAGCATGGCGATCAGGCCGCCCAGCAAACCAACCTTCAGGGGCATACGCCAATCGAAGCGAGATACATTGCCCATGCCCGTAACTTCCCCTTTCGGCTTATGCCTTCTTCGCTGCCAACCGTTCACCCAGGATGCCCGTCGGCCTGAAGATCAGGATAAACACCAGCAGGATAAAAGCCAGGGCGTCTTTGAGTTGATACGGGGCCGGTATACCCAGGCCGTCCAGGACCAGGTTGGGGAAGAGCGACTCGGCGATGCCCAGGAACAGGCCACCCAACATCGCCCCCACCACATTGCCAATCCCGCCCAGCACAGCCGCCGTAAAGGCTTTGATGCCCGGTATAAAGCCCATGTCAAACTTAACCTGCCGGAAGAGCAGGGCATACAACACCCCCGCTGCCCCGGCCAGGGCACCACCCACCACAAAGGTGATCACAATAATACGATCTACATCTATGCCCATCAGTGCTGCGGTATCCTTATCCTCGGATACAGCCTGCATTGCCTTGCCGATCTTGGTGCGCTGCACGAAAAGATATAGTCCGATCAGCATGACCACGGCCGCGATGATGACTACCAGCTGAGTGCGCAGGATGCCAATCTCGGTGCCGGGAATGGTCCAGCGCCCCTTCAGCCGCTCGATCTCAGGGTACCCCTTGATCCCCGACCCGAACAGGCCCAGGAAAGTATATTGCAAAAAGAAGGAGGCACCGATGGCGGTGATCAGAGGTACCAGCCGGGGAGCCCGGCGCAGAGGCCGATAAGCAATGCGCTCCAGGAGCACAGCTACCGTGACAGAAGTGGCCATCGCCACCAGCATAACGATACCCAGGCTGACGAAAGGTTGACGATTGAGGAAGCCGGACCCGTGGAGCGCAGTAGCCACATAGTAGCCAATAAACGGGCCGCTCATAAACACTTCGCTGTGCGCGAAATTGATCATGCGCAGGATGCCATATACCAGAGTATAGCCCAGAGCGATCAGGGCGTAGACGCTGCCCTGGGCTATCCCGTCAATCAGATTCGTGGTAAGGGTCCGCTGCAGATCCCCAAGCCGATGCAGTTCCACCGCACCCGTGATAGTGCGCATCGAACCCCACACTACGAGCAAGAGGATCGCTGACCCGATCAGCCACATAACCGCCGTCGTGCCCGTGACCCTTCTGGTCAGACTTTGTAACATCGAACCTCCCCCTATGTCTCGGGACCCAGTATCACCTCCACCAAAAACGGATTGGTTACTGGCGGCTGGCTGAACCTTCTCCTCCATACCTTCGGCAGCTTCTTCCAGAGGTAACTATTCAGGCCGATTGAAATCGCCCTCCCTGGGCACTTCGTGCCAGCCCTCGCCCCGAAGGGCTCGGCCCGAGGGGGTGTCGGGGGAGGCCGACACCCTTCATGTGTGCATCACCAGAGAGGTCGGCGAAGGCCGACCTCTGGCCGCAGGCCCCAAAAGGGTGACTTCCAGTCACCGCCTGAATAGCGACTTCCAGAGTAGCCTCATGGCAGGCAATAGCTAGGGCAGCGGCTACGCCTTACCAATCCCGAGAACTAAACTCACGGCCTGAAAGGAGCCACCAGCGAGGTGCTACTGGGGATTAGCGATCAGGGGCGAGTATGATGGCCCGCCCCTGATCGCTCAACCTGCATACAGACTACATCTATCCGCGACCCACCTGGCGGTGGTCCCCAAGTTTAGGGCCAGATCTTGCGCGGGTTGCTGTCCTCCGAGGCGCCCGGGTTCCAGCTAGCCGGATCAGCGTTGACACACTCATAGATAGCAATCCGGGGATCGGCACAGTCACCCGTGGGGGTGCAGGTCAGGTTCCCGGTCAGCCCCTTGAAGTCCTTGGTGCTGATCATGGCATCGCGCAATGCCTTACGCCCAATGTGGAGCGTGCCGTCGGGATCCTTCACCGCCACCTTCTCAATCGCCGCGAAGATGATCATGGCGGCATCGTAAGCGTGGGCATGGAAGGGAGCCAGCACCTTCTCACCGTACTTCTCTTCGTGCTTCTTGAGGAAGTCCTGGTAGGCGGCACCAAAGGCTGAGAAGTCGGGGCTCGACCAATACATGCCCAGCGCGGCATCACCGGCTGCCCGCAAGAAGTCTGGCGAGAACATACCATCGGCTCCGGCCAGTTGTACATTCTCCAGGCCGGGGACCTCTTTGGCCTGTTTGGTGATATGGCCGCCGGCTTCAATGAAGATAGGATAGTAGATGAACTCCGGCCCGGTAGCGGCGATGCGGGTCAACATCGGCTTCATGTCGGTATCCTTGGGTCCCACCGCCTCTTGAGCCGTAATAGTGCCACCCAGCTCCTTGAAGCGCTCGGCGAACACCTGCTGCAGCCTGTCGGCATAAAGGCTGCCATCGTGTACAGTCGCGGCTTTCCGGAAGCCCTTCTGCCAGGCAAACTCTGCCATGGCCGCGCCCTGCACCTTGTCATTGTGGGCGGTGCGCATGTAGCACCAGTACTCC
>DAOTZS010000232.1:0-8597 GCA_034434335.1 Anaerolineae bacterium | reverse complement strand
GCGGCGTTGCCGCGCCCGCCACCTTGTTGGGTGCGGATAACCAGGGGCACGCTCACCTGTCCGCCGGACATCTGGCGCATCTTGGCGGCCTGGTTCCAGATTTGATCTGCGGCAACCCAGGCGAAGTCCATAAACATGAGCTCGGCTACCGGCCGTTTGCCGCACATCGCCAGCCCCGTCGCCGCGCCGATAAAGCCGGCCTCAGAGATAGGGGTCTCACGGACGCGTTCTGGGCCGAAGCGGGCCAGTAGCCCTTCGGTTACCTTGAATACACCGCCATAGACACCGATGTCTTCCCCCAACAAGATCACATTGGGGTCGCGTTCCATTTCCTCGATGAGTGCCTCACGAAGGGCCTGGCTGTAAGTTAGCTCACGTATCATAGCTCTCTATGCCTACTTCACAAAGGGTAGCAATCTGTTTCTACCGGGTGAACACCGTGCCACGCACGTAATCGGCCTCGTCCGAGGCCAGGAAGGCGATGACGCGGGCGACACCCTCCGGCGTCCCCAGCCGCCCCTGCGCCTGAGCCTGGGCAATGGCCTCTTCCGGCGAACGTCCGGCCCGCCGGGCTTCAGCGGCGATCACGCTCAGCTTCATGGCCGTGGCGATCTCGCCGGGACAGACGACATTGACGCGGATGCCGCGCGGCGCCAGGTGATGAGCCAGGGTCATGCCCAGGCCATTGGCGCCCCCCTTGCTGGCGCCATAAGCCAGAGACGAGCTGGGGCCGGTCACCCCCGCCCCCGACGCGAGGATGATGATCACGCCATGCCCGCTCGCCTCCAGCAGCGGCGTCGCATACTTGGCGCAAAGGAAGACCCCTTTGACATTCACATCCAGAACCGTCTCGAAATCCTCCAGCGATAACTCCTCTGGCTGGAGATAAGCCCCCTTGAGCACGCCGGCCGCGGCGATGAGGACATCCAACCGGCCATAGCGCTCACGCACCTCTTCGATCAGCGCCCGCACCTCGTCCTCACTGCGCACGTCGGTGCGCTGGAACCAGGCATCGCCACCCCCCGCGCGGATGGAAGCTGCCACCTGCTCGCCATCACGGTCGTTGACGTCGGCGATGATCACCGACGCCCCGCGCGCGGCACACAACTGAGCAGTCGCCGCACCAATGCCCTGAGCCCCACCGGTAACAATTATGACCTTTCCTTGTAAGCTCATAAGGTCTCTCATCCACCCTGGCTGGAAACACTACGGGTAATCAACGTACGAATCGGGTAACTATTCAGGCCGATTGAAATCGCCCATCCTGGGCACTACGTGCCGGGTGTCGGCCTCCGCCGACACCTCTCATGTATGTATCAAGAGAAAGGTCGGCGAAGGCCGACCACTGGCCGCAGGCCCAAAAAGGGTGACTTCCAGTCACCGCTGAATAGTTACCGAATCGGGATGTTAAGCGCCGCAAGCTTGTGGGTCACGAAGGCCATCGCCTGTGGCACCAGGCTTTCCGGCAAGTGCTCGACGATAGTGTAGCCGTCGGGCAAGAGGGCCTCAAAACGGCGGAAGAACGTGTCGAAGTCCAGTACACCGTCGCCAGGCACGGTCTCGCTGATGTGAATGACGTGGCGATCCTCTACGTAGACATCTTTGACATGAGCCGCGAGGATGTACGGGCCCAGCGTGTCAAACAGCTCAACAAGCAGTCCGGTGGTATCAAACAGGGTGGGCAGATCGCGCACGAAGTTGACCGGGTCCAGGTTCACCCTGATCCAGGGTGATCCCACGCGCTCCACCACGCGCCGGACGCGCCCGGCGCTGTCCAATGTGCTGGTCACGTGGCACTCCAGCGCAATGGGTATGCCGTGCGCCTCGCAGGCAATGACGACTTCTTGCAGGCTGCGCACCAGGGCGTCCTCAGCAGCAAGTGTATGGTTCCCCGGATGAGGCCACCACGGCCCGCGCGGGTTCAGGCTGCCAGGGCCGGTCATCACCATGTCCGCCTCCAGGTCGGCGGCCACTCGAATCGCGTGTTGCAGCGTGCGTACCGCCACCCGCCGCACCGATTCGTCCGGGTGAATCAAGGGCTGTTGCCATCCCCACGACTGGACGATCCGGATGCCATGATCGGCGAAGATGGCCCGAACCCGTTGCAACTCCGCCCGGGGGAGGCTCTCCGGGTCACCCTCGAAGTGCACGCCCACGCCGCTGAAGCCCAGCGCGGCGATCTTGGCGGCAACTCGATCATTTACAGCATCCAACTGACGAGGAACAATTGCTCCGGCGACACCTAATCGCATCGAGATCTCTCTTTCACCGCGGTTCGGTTATTCTCCTACCTAGTTTATCACAAATCGGCACCGGTGTAGAGAAGAGGTCGGCGAACACCTCGTGGCCCTCTGGCCAGGGGCTGGCCTGGGCGAACTCTACCGCGTCATCGAGGATGCGTGCCACTTCCTGCTCATCCGAGACCAATTCGGCCTCGGACACGCCGCGCTCCAGCAGGCGCGCTCGCGCTCGCGCGATCGGATCTTTCTTACGCCACTCGGCGACCTCTTCACGAGTGCGATACGGCTCTGGATCACCAATCATATGCCCTACGGTGCGGTAAGTTTTTGCCTCGATGAAGGTTGCCCCCTCGCCCCGGCGTGCCCGCTCGGCCGCACGCCTGACGGCATCATACATTGCCTCCACGTCATTGCCGTCTACGATTTCGGCCGGGATGTAATAGGCGGCGGCCCGTTCGGCCAAGTCTTTATTGGGCGTCGTCTTGGCAATGGGCGTCATCTCTGAGTACAGGTTATTCTCGCAGATGAAAATCACCGGCGCCCTCCAGATGGCGGCCAGATTCATCGCCTCGTGAAACGCTCCCTGGTTGATGGCGCCGTCGCCGAAAAAGACGACCGTCACGCGATCGAGCCCGTCCAGTTTCGAGGCCAACGCGCAGCCGACCGCGATGGGGATGCCGCCGGCCACGATCGCGTTGGCCGGCATGATGCCGTGGGTAACATCGGTCCAATGCATAGAGCCGCCCTTGCCCTTGCAGCAGCCCGTGCGCCGACCCAGCATCTCCGCCATAGCCGCGCGCGGGCTAATCCCTTTGGCCAGAGCGTGGCCATGGCCGCGATAGTTCGTCAACAGGTAATCGTCATCGCGTAGGGCCATAGCTGTCCCCACACCGGTAGCTTCCTGTCCGATGCATGGGTGAAGCGAGCCCCGAATGAGGCCGCGCTCGTAAAGCTCGATGCAACGTCGCTCGAAGCCGCGAATCAACACCATTCGGCGATGTGCGTCGCGTAGTTGCTCGGTGGACAGGCTCATAGGTATCTCCTTCTCAGGTCGCAGGTCTCACGCTTCTGGCCTGCAATCTGCGACTTACGAGCTGAGACCTGCGGTTATAGTGATCGATGAAAAGCCTGTTGAGATCTGCCGCCGCCAGGAGGGAGCCCCACGAACACCGGCGTCTCCCTCACCCCCAGCTCGCCCATCACCAGGCCTTCTGGCACAGGCCGGCCCAGCAAGGCCAATGCCACCGGCTCATCCACCACCGCTTCCAGGAACGGCACCCGGTCGGGCTCCTGACAACGCAGGATGGCCAGGACACGTTCGCGCGAGGTCATATCTGACATGGCCTCTGCCTCCTCAGCCTTTCACCGCGCCGACAGTCATCCCCTTGCTGATCTGGGCCTGGAAGATCAGAAAGAGGATGATCACGGGCAGGGCACCCAGGATCAGCCCGGCAGCCATCAGGGGCACATCGGTGGTGTATTCGCCACGCAGGGCAGCGATGCCCACCATCAGTGTCCTGAGTTCCCGCTCTTGCAGGACAAGCAGAGAGATCAGCAGGTCGTTCCAGGCGTAGAGAGTGTTGAGGATGCCCAGGGTGGCCAGGGCCGGCCGGCCCATGGGCAGCATGATGTAGGTGTAGATCTGCCAGACCGAGGCACCATCTACCTTGGCAGCTTCGGGCAGCTCGCTGGGGATGCTGGTGTAGTAGGCGGTCATCAGGTAGACGCCGAAGGGCAGGAAAAAGGCGCTATAGGCGAGGATCAGCCCCACGTGTTTGTTCAGAAGGTGCAGGTCGAGGACGAGCTTATAAAAGGGCACCAGGACAACCTGGATGGGGATCATCATGCCCGCCAGGATGAGCAAGAAAAGCGCCCGGTTGCCACGGAACTTCATCTGGGCAAAGGCATAGCCGGCCATGGAGCACACCGCCCACAGCAGGACCACCGCACCGGCAGTGACGATGAGGGAATTCCAGAAGTACTTGCCGATCCTGGCATAGGTCCAGGCGCGCAGGAAGTTCTGCAGGGTAGGGTCAAGGGTCAGGGCGAAACGGTTGAGCACGAAAGACTTGTGCGACTTCAGGGAGACGTTCAGGGTGAAGAAGATGGGGTAGATGGTGGTAAAGGCGATCAACCCCATGGGAACGACCCAGAGGTACGGTATCAGGCGATAAAGGGAAATCCTCCCTGTTTTCATCCACTAACTCTCCCTGGCGCGCGACATCAGGCGGATTTGGAACAGGGCCACCACAAACAAGATGAAAAAGAGCAAAACGCTGATGGCGCTGGCATAGCCTGGCCGGTTGAGCCGGCCCTGCTGCACCCAGATGAGGTATTCGGGCAGGTAGGTGGCCGTGCCAGGGCCTCCCCCCGTCATCACGTAGATGTAACCGAACATGCTGGTCAGCATGCCCATGGAAGCAGCCACCGCCACGAACTCGATGGTGGGGCGCAGCACGGGAATGGTCACATACCACAGGGTCTGGACCCAGTTGGCCCCGTCTATCTTGGCTGCATCGAAGAAGTCCTCGGGGATAGCGGAGAGGCCCGAGAGGAACACGATCACCCCGCTGCCGAAACTGGCCCATATGGCCACGGCGATGACTGTGGGTAGAGCCGTGAAGGCATTGCCCAACCAATCCACGGCCAGGGCCTTCAACCCTATTGCCTTCAGAAAGGTATTCAGCGGCCCATCCGTGCGCAGGAGCATGTTGAAGATCGCGCCCACGATGACCGCCGAGAGCACGTTGGGGAAGAAATAGGCCGCCCGGAAGAAGCGCCACCCCGGTACCCCCTGGAAGATAAGGATGGCCAGGATCATGGGGAAAAAGACCCAAACGGGCAGGGTTGCCAGGAGCTTGGCAGCGTTGAGTATGGCAGCGTGGAACAGATCATCGCGCAGGAGCAGTTGGACGAAGTTCTGTAAACCAACGAACTGAGGAGGATTGATGCCATCCCACTGCGTCAAAGAATACATGAACCCACGCACCATGGGATAGAAGCGGAAGACTCCCAGCAAGAACAGGGCCGGGGCGATAAACAAATAGCCCATCACCCGTTCCGGCTCTCTATGAGATCCCGGCCGCAACCTCCATCGGGGCCGGGCCTGGGAAGGTGCTCTTCTCTCGGTCATGGTTTTCCTGTTCCTGAGAGCCTGCCCTCACCCTCTGCCGCTCATCTCCAGCTTGGGGGAGAGACAAGGGGGTTATTACAGGCCGCTTTGCTGCCTGTAATAACCCCCTGCCAGATCACCTTACTTCTTGGCCTCGTCTTCTACCTTTTGGATCGCGGCGGCCGCCTCGGCCGGGGTCGTGGCGCCTGTCAGCAGGAGCTGCCCCTGGCGCTCATGCTCCTGGATGGCAGCGGTGGGCGGGAAGTCGTGAGCACCCAGGCGTCCGCAGCAGGCCACCCAATCCAGGATGATCTTGCCGGCCTCGGAAGGCATCAGGGCCTTGTCGAAGTCCTTGCGTGGCACCATGGCCCCCGCGTAGAGGAAGAAGTTCTGCAAGTTTTCCTTGTTGGCCAGGAACTTGGCGTACTCGATGGCGATCTCCTTGTTGGGCGACCACTTGGTGACCGCGTAGCCGATGCCGCTGGCCCCCTGGATATGCATGGCCTCGACGCTGGGCACCGCCTGTTGGTCAATGATCAACCCCTTCATCACGCCCAGGTTCTTGTCGCCGATGAAATCGCCGAACTCCTTCCAGTGGGCCACATCGGAGATGAGGCCGATGACATGGGCCGCGTCCCCGCGTTCGAAGATCTCGAAGGAATCGGGGAACATGGCAATGGAGGCTGCCCCTTCGGGGAACCAGCCCCTTTGCGCCGCTTCCTGGAGCAGCTCCAGCACCTTCACCGGCTTGGGGTCGGTCCACTTCATCTCCCGCCTGGCCCACTTCTCGAACTCTTCGTCGGTGACCAGGCCGTTCATGATCACCGTCAGCCACCAGTCGGCGTTCCAGCCTTCCTTGTCACCAAAGGTGAAGCAGTACTTGCCCGTCTTTTCTTTGATGACGTCGCAAGTCTGGACCATGTCGTCCCAGGTGACCGGCGGCTTCTCGGGGTCCAGCCCGGCCTCGCGGTAGATGGCTTTGTTGTAGTAGATGACCAGGCCCTGGGTGGTGATGGGGATGGCATAGATGGTGCCATCGTCGTCACTGAACGACTCCCAACCGGTGAGCTGGTCGTGGATGTCGGCGACATAGTCGTTCAGCGGGATCAGGGCATCCTTGCGGTCGAGGATGGCCGACTTGGGATGGAAGAGGACCAGGTCCGGCCCAGATTGGGCAGCGATGGCTGTGCCCAGGATCGTATAGTATTCGGTATGGGGCTGGGGCACATGGTTGATAGTGACATTGGGATGCATCTGCATGAAGGCTGCGGCGGCCTTCTCGAAATAAGGGGCGCTGGCCGGATCGCCCGACTTCCAGTCCCACACGGTGATAACGATCTTCTCCGGTACGGGCGTGGGAGGCAACGGGGTGGGGGTGACCACCTTTTCCACCACCTTCTCGACCGGCTTCTCTACCACCACCGTCTCTTTGATCACCTGCGGAGCTGGGGTAGCGGTAGGGACACAGGCTGCGAGAACGATGGACAACAGCATTGCGCAGATCATGGGAATATAGAGTGTGCGTTTCATGGTTTGATCCTCCTTCTGCTAGGGGATAGCCTTTTGGGGCTCAAGAGTTAGAAAGAGCGTAACTATTCAGGCCGATTGAAATCGCCCCTCCTGGGCACTTCGTGCCGGGTATCGGCCTCCGCCGACACCCTTCATGTATGCATCATGGCCACAGGCCCAAAAAGGGTGACTTCCAGTCACCGCTGAATAGTTACGAAAGAGCGAGATGTTCTTGCAGTTGCACCTCCTTGTATCACATGCCTGCGGCAAGACGCCATATAGGTGTCCTAGCAAGTGTAAACCAATTTTCTCGGTGAATTGAACCATCCCGGGAATCCTAAGGGGTATTCTGGGCGGCTTCGCCGCCCAGAATACCCCTTAATCTCGATCCCCCTTCTCCGCCTTGCGGGGAAGGGGGTAAGGGGGATGGGGCAATACGCCCTAAACGGCGTATCTCCTGCCAATTAAAGCATTTTCAGGCTATTACATCAAGTGCTCTGCAGCCATCTTTGGGCCAATTTGCGGCCATAGCCTGCCCTGGACCAGGGGCGGCTTCACCACCATCAATCGCTAAGCAGGCCCCCATCCGAAGCTGTTGGACAAAGGCCACGAACCAGCTATAATGGGGTGGCAGATGGTCATCTGGCGGCCTTGATCTATACTTGCTCCCATGTCGGGGATAAGGCGGAAGCCTATGGATGAGTCTCCTGGTGTGCTCGACCAACGAGGGTTCGAGCGGTTGGTCAGAGATGCGCTGGCCAATCTCTATGATCAGGCGGCGCTCGAGACCCACGCGCTGGCCGATTTCCTGCCCAGCCGGCCGCAGGAAGGGAAGAGCCGGGCCGAGCAGTTGGGCGAACTGCTCTTGGGCGCAATCGAGAAGCTGCGGCCGGCGGCCAGGGCGTTGCCGTCCACAGCCCCTGAGATGCGCCCCTATGCGCTGCTCCACGGGCGCTACGTGCGAGGGCTCAGCCTGCAAGAGCTGGGGGTGCAACTTGGGCTGAGCGTTCGACAGCTCCGCCGAGAGCAGAGGCGCGCTGTGCAGGCCGTGGCCTCCTTCTTGTGGGATCAGATCGGCCCTGGGCGGAAGGCCAAAGGGGCTCAGGTGGCAGACTTGGGCCAGGCCGGCGCATTTACCATCACCCAGGAAACCCTCGCCCTGTCTGATGTGATGCATGGGGTCCTTGCCACGCTCCAGGCCAGGGTCAGGAGCGTGGGGACCGCGCTCAGGGTGTCGCTGCCTCCCCAGTTGCCGGCTGTGCTGAGTGATCGGGTGGTGCTCCGCCAGATCCTGCTCAGCCTGTTGAGCTATGCCCTGGAGTTGTGCCCGGGCGGGCCGGTAGCTGTAAGCGCAGAAGCCCAGGCAGAGGACGGAGTCAGCCGCGTGCGGGTGGTGATCGAGTTCGAGGCGGGCGAGCGCGTCTCGGTTGCCCAAGAGACGCAACCATTGGCGATCGCACGCTATTGGGCGGAACGCCTGGATGCCAGGTTGGACCAGGAGCACCTTGCCCTGGGGGAAGGCCGATTCGCGGTGCGGCTGACCCTCACCCTGCCCACCAGCCAGCGGCCTCTGCTGCTGGTGGTGGACGATCAGGAGCCGGCCGTGCGCATGTTCCAGCTCTATCTGAGCCAGACGGCCGTGCAGGTGGTGGGGGTGCAGGATGGGGTGGAAGCGCTCACGCTGGCCCGCCAACTCCGGCCCCAGGCCATTATCCTCGATGTCATGATGCCCACCA
>DAOTZS010000231.1:0-14248 GCA_034434335.1 Anaerolineae bacterium | reverse complement strand
CGAAAAGCCGTAACAGTCACAGCAACGGCTGTTGCTCGCTGGTGCGATTATTTCTACGCAAGGATCATTGCGCCAATAACGAAGCAGGTTAGACCACTGGAAAGGAGCGGTCCTTTGCCGAAGAATCTTCAGGAAAAAGAAGCTCTTGTCGCCGAACTGTTACAATGGCTTTTTGAGAATTCAACAACCGATGAATTGTTCTGCTTGCTGTTGGATGATAAGCCTGTACCCCAACCTGGCATTGTGGCCAAGTTTGATCATCATGACGATACCTGCTGTTGGATACTCACCTTATCTGACAATGAGTTTTCCGAAGTTCAAACAGAGTGGAGAGAGCAAGGATTGCCAGAAGACCTTTTCTATCCAGAATGGAAAACTATATGTGTTCTCTATCCTGGAGAAAAGATGAAGTCATGGCTGTTGCGCGCCGTGGGCGTGCAAAAATGCTACACGCCGAAACAATGGGGAAAATGAGCATTCGCGAGTTGGGACAGATAAAAGCCATCACTGATTTTGCCGCAGCTATGCCGCTGGCGCGAACAGTGCAACTTATCGGTTCGCGCTCTTCCTCGATACACTGCTGCCTTTCAGGACAACGGCTACACAACCCTGCATGAGACGCGGGTGTGCATCTTCATCATCTCTCCCTCACCAACTTCCGTAACTACACCCGGCTGGAACTGAGCCTGCCCGACCGGCTGACGATACTCCAGGGAGCCAACGCCCAGGGCAAGACCAATCTTCTCGAGGCCATCCACCTGCTCGCTACCGGCCGCTCTCCGCGCGCGGCCGCCGAAAGGGACCTGATCAACTGGCTGGCGTTGGCTGGCCCTTTGCCTTATGCGCGCCTGGAAGGAGAAGTCGGCACGGGTCGCGCTACCACGAAGCTGGAACTGGTACTGGAGCTGGTCAGCAATGGGGTCGGCAGCGGGGCAGGAGTACGCAAGCAAGTGCGTATCAACGGCATGGCTAAGCGAGCTCTCGACCTGGTGGGGCGGCTGCGGGTGGTACTTTTCCTGCCGGAGGACATCAGCCTGGTGACCGGCGCGCCGGCCGAACGCCGGCGCTATCTAGACATCGCCCTCTGCCAGGTGGCAGCCGATTATTGCCGTGCCCTGGCAGACTATAATCGGGTGCTCAACCAGCGCAACGCACTGCTCAGGCGGCTGCGAGACTACGGTGGCGACCCCGGCCAACTGACCTTCTGGAATGAACGGCTGGCCGAACATGGCAGCCTGCTCATCTGGCATCGTAGCCGGGCAATCAGCCACCTGGATCGTCTGGCTGCCGAGCACCATGCAGCCCTGACCGCCGGCGATGAACGTCTGCACCTGGTCTATCTGCCCAGTCTGCTGGCTGTGCTTCCCCGAAGTCAGGAAAGGTCAGGTGTGGACATTTCTCAGCCGCCGTTACTGATTGGCGGAGAAACTGCTCAGCAATCCCTGCGCGAGCATTTCCTGACACAACTGCGGGACCTGCAACCTCGCGAGATAGCCGCCGGGACAACGCTGCTCGGCCCCCACCGCGACGACATGCAATTCACTGTGGATGACCGCGACCTGCGTGCCTTCGGCTCACGTGGCCAGCAGCGCACGGCCGCGCTGGCGCTAAAGCTGGCCGAGGTCCAGATGATGCAAGACCTGACCGGCGAAAGCCCATTGTTATTGTTGGACGACGTCATGTCAGAGCTGGACGCACGGCGCCGGCAGGCGTTGGTAGAGGCGCTGGCCAATGTCGAGCAGGCGTTGGTGACCACTACTGACTGGGGCGACTTCAGCCCGGAACTGTTGGCCCGGGCACGGAGGCTGCAAGTCGAACAGGGGGTCATCACCCGGGTGGAATAGCAGGGGGACCAGCCGACCTGAAAGGCTTACGGCCGCTCAAGACACCTCTGCCGGCTCCTCGCAGATGGACTCATTTGGCTGGCAACCCAGTGGCCGCTTGCGGGGCAGCCCCTGGCCACGCGGAAATTGATCCGGCGTCTGAGATACCTTGTCAATTACCACCAGGATCCGGGTCTCGGCCAGGCCGGGGACCTCTACGGGGATCAGTTTGCGCAATTGGCCTCCGAGCATGCGGATGCCGCGTTCAGCAGCCATGGCTTCTTCGATCGCCGCTGAGCCCTTATAAGCTACCACGCGGCCGCCCCGGCGGGCCAGGGGCAGCAGGTATTCGACCAGCGTGGGCAACGCGGCCACTGCTCTCGCCACCACCAGATCATAGGCCGCGCGGTGAGGCTCGCGCAACCCCAGCTCCTCAGCCCGGCCGTGGACAAGCTGTACATCGTGCAGCCCCAACAGACCCACCACATGCTCCATAAACCGCACCTTCTTGGCGGTGGCCTCGATCAGGCAGAGACGCATCCTGGGCCACACGATGCGCAGCGCCAGCCCCGGCAGGCCAGCTCCCGCGCCTACATCTGCCACGCGCAGGCTCCGGCTGAGCAGCGCCGCTGGGGAGATGCCCTCCAAGGCGGCCAGGGCTGGCAGCAGAGACAACGAATCCAGGTAGTGGCGGATCTCCACCTGTTCCCGATCGGTGATCGCCGTCAAATTGAACCGCTCGTTCCAGGCAAGCAGTTCGTTGGTATAGAGCTCGAAAGCCGCCGCCTGGGCAGGCAGCAGATTCAGCCCCATTTGGGCCGCACCGCTGATCAATCTCTGCATGGCCCAAATTATACCATCCCCGCGCGGGCCAACAAAACCTTTGCCGGTTGCCAGGCATCAAAAAGCCCGATCCTGAACAGGATCGGGCTTGAGACACATCTGGAAGCTCACTTATTCGGAGCAGCCCCTAACAGCAGCAAGTCAACAACCCCGTTAAATCGTTCCTGGAGGCTGTCGGGGGGGTCTGTCTCAATCCAGCGCACCAACTGCTGCAGGTAGAGCGCATCCAGGGCAGAAGCCAACAGATCGGGGTCGAGGTCGGGGTTGATCTCTCCCCGGCGCTGGGCCTGACGGATCAACAGAGAAGCCATAGGCTGCAGGCTGAAACCACCGGCATCACCGGCCAGCAGTTCCGACACACTGATACCGCGGCGAAAGATCAGTGCCACCAGTTCGCGATCCCGTTCCAGGCTGGCGGCAAGGGTAACCAGCAGCCGTCGCAGCTTCGCCACTGCCGAACCGGCCTCGTTGCCTCCCGTTTGCACCATGGAGCTAAGCCTGCCCAGCTCCCGCGCACCCAGGTAGCGCAACACAGCGTCCTTGGTGGGGAAATAATTGAAGAACGTGCCCTTGGCCAGGCCCGCCCGCCGGGTGATCTGGTCCACCGTTGTTGCTTCATAGCCCTGCGAACGAAAGAGGGCCAGGGCAGCCTCGTACAGGCGCTCGCGGCGCTCAGATTTGGCCAGCTCACGCCGGCCCTTGACTTGTTTCGGCATCGCCGAAAGAACCTCGCCCAAGACCAGCTCCCAGCTTTCCGGACAGGCCCTCAGGCGCCAGGCCAGTCTCCATGGCCATATATGCGCGTTTCGGGCATGTTCTGAGTTCCCTGGCCCAGGCCCAGTACAGCATCTGCCAGGGAGAAGAAAACTACTGCCTTTAAAGACGCAGAGAACGCGTCCTGGTAACGGCGAACTTGACCAGGGTTCAAAAGATGGATGTAAGGGGATCAAGGAGCAAACAAGATAATCCCTCTCGTACTCCCTGGGCTTTCACCCCGCATGCCCTGGGTAATGCCTTTGACACCATGAGGGTGTGAGATTATAATCTCATGAGAGCCGTACAAGATGCTTGTGGTCGGAGCCTGCCCATCTACGGGGAGGCTCTTACTTTGTGGGGACTTTGTTTACTACCATCTTGGGATGGTTCAATTCACCGAGAAAATTGGTTTACACTTTTTGCGGTCATTAAAATTGCGGCCCAGGGCCCTCATCCTTCCCCCTGCCCCCTCCCCCGCTCGCCTTCGGCGGCAGGAGAGGGGAGGGGAGAAAAGGGTTTTTGCGGCGGCCTTCGGCCGCCGCAACCCCCCCATCTTATTCCCCCCCTCTCCCCTGGCCGCAGGCCAAGGGCCACGCCCCGAGGGCTCGGCCCCGAGGGGGAGAGGGGGAGACAAAGGGGGGTGAGGGGCAGTGAAGGTCCGAGGGGGCAGAAAGTGTTAACCGATTTTGGACCATTCCACCATCTAATTTCCTGATCCTCTTCTCCCTCCGCAGAGAAGAGGGAATAAGAAGGGGTTTCGGGCGGGCAGTCCTATCTGCCAGCCCGCCTGAAACCCCTCCTCTTTCTCCCTCTCTCATATCGAAGTGACATGGGAAGAGGATAAGAAGATAGGGGTTACGGACTTTAGAGTGTATCGCCCCAACCCCCTACCCCCTTCCCTGCCTTGCGGGGAAGGGGGATCGAGATTATAAGGGTATTCTGGGTGGCTTCGCCGCCCAGAATACCCTTTCAAAGGATTCCCCCGCCCCCGATTGGGGGCGGGGGCCAGGGGGTGAGGGCACAGTGTAGTGCAACTACGTAACTCCTGTAAGAAGAGTAAAGGCCAGGTTGTTCCTATGGTTAGCAGGCAAGAAGAGATGACGATCCTCGAGAATTCCAATGGTGTGGCCATTCAGCGCCGCGTCACTGCCTATGAGCCCCGTCCTTCGTGGCGCACCTGGCTCATCGGCCGGCCCTTGCCTACTGCCGACGCGCCCCATCAGACGGTTGGTAAGGCGATCGGTCTGGCCATCTTTGCCTCCGATGCGCTGTCGTCCACTGCTTACGCTACTCAGGAAATCCTCACCGTCCTGGCCATAGCCGGGGTGATGGCCTTCAGCTACGCCTTTCCCATCGCCCTGGCGATCGTGGCGTTGCTGGCCGTTGTGGCCCTCTCTTACCTGCAGACCATCCATGCCTATCCGGACGGCGGAGGGGCCTACATTGTGGCGCGCGACAACCTCGGCGAGCTACCGGCTCAGGTCGCTGGTGCAGCACTGCTTACGGATTACGTGTTGACGGTGGCTGTCTCGGTCTCATCAGGGGTGGCGCAGGTGGTATCGGCCTATCCCGGGCTATTACCCTATCGAGTACATCTGGCTGTGGGGCTTGTCCTCCTGGTTATGGTGATCAATCTGCGCGGGGTGCGGGAATCGGGCACGATTTTCGCCATCCCCACCTACTTCTTCTTAGTCATGATGGTACTGACGGTAGGGATAGGCTTTATCCGCTATCTGATGGGAAGCCTGGGTTCCGTAGCGGAGCCGCCGCCCCTGGAGATTGCTCATACCGCCCAGGGGGTGAGCCTCTTCTTGATCCTGCATGCCTTTTCCAACGGTACCACTGCGCTCACCGGTGTGGAGGCGATATCTAATGGTACCACTGCTTTTCGCGAGCCGCGGGGCCGCAATGCTGGCATCACTTTGATCTGGATGGCGGCCATCCTGGGCACGCTTTTCCTGGCCATCACGTTCCTGTCTGTTCAGATCGGTGCCATCCCCTCGGAGACGGAGACGGTGATCTCGCAGTTGGCGCGCACAGCCCTTGGGGGGCGCGGGGTGCTCTACCAGGGGGTCATCGCGGCTACCATGATCATCCTGATCATGGCCACCAACACGTCATTCAATGGCTCGCCACGGCTCAGTGCTATGCTGGCCAGCGATGGCTTTCTGCCCCGTCAGCTCGCCTTCCGCGGCAGCCGGCTGGTGTACTCCCGCGGGATCGTGGTGTTGGGGCTGGCAGCGGCGCTGTTGATCATAGTGTTCAAGGCCAGCGTTACCGGGCTGATCCCGCTTTATGCGATCGGGGTATTCCTCTCTTTCACCATTTCGCAGGCCGGCATGGCCCACCGCTGGTGGAAGATCGGACACCTGCGGCCCGATCAGGAGGTGTCCGAGCGCGGGTCGGTCCTGCGCTATCAGCCGCACTGGCAACTGAAGATGGCCATCAACGGCTTTGGCGCGCTCTCCACAGCCGTGGTGATGACCATCTTTGCCATCACCAAGTTCCGCGATGGTGCCTGGGTGGTACTGGTCTTGATCCCGCTCCTGGTGATGACACTGAGTGCTATCCATCGCCACTATCGCCGGCTGGCTGCTGCTCTCTCGCTGGACCGCTATGGCTCGCCACCTCCGATTGCACGGCATCGGGTGATTATGCCGATCAGCGGCGTGCACCGCGGCACTCTGGCCGCCCTGCGCTATGCCCGCCTGCTCTCGGAGGATATTACCGCCGTTCACGTCTCAATTGACCCGGTGGAAACCGAGAAGGTCAAACAGAAATGGGAATCGTGGGGAGAAGGGGTGCGGCTGGTAATCCTGGATTCCCCCTATCGCCTGCTGCTGGAACCGCTGTTAGACTACATCGAGGGGATCATCGCCCATCGCCAGCCCAATGAGACGATCACGATTGTGGTACCGCAGTTTGTGCCCCGGCGCTGGATCGAGAATATCCTGCACACTCAGACAGCCACCTGGCTGCGCCTGGCGCTGCTGTTCAAGCCGGGGATCGTGATCACCGATGTGCCTTATCAGGTGGAGTAGAGCTCCGATGAACGTAATTGTGCTTGGCTGTGGCCGGGTAGGCGCAGAACTGGCCTACCGGCTGTTCCGGCGGGGGCATCAGGTAGCAGTTGTAGACCCTGACCCTGCGGCTCTGCGCACTCTGCCGGCCGATTTTCGCGGCCGCATGATCCAGGGCGAGGTGCTGGACCAGGATGTGTTGCGCCGTGCAGGTATCGAACACGCGGATGCAGTGGCGGCTGTAACACCTTCAGACGCAGTCAATGCCGTGGTGGCCCACGTGGCCCGGGTGGTCTTCCATGTGCCCGCCATTGTGGCGCGCAACTATGAGCCAGGCAAACGAGCACTATATGAGGCATTTGGCCTGCAAGTGGTAAGCCCCAGCAGTTGGGGAGCCCAACGCATCGAGGAGATGCTCTCCCCGGCCGCACTGCACACCGTCTTCTCGGCCGGCAACGGCGAAGTGGAATTGTATGAGCTCCTGGTGCCCGAAGCCTGGGCCGGCCGCTCGCTGGATGACCTTGTCGCGGGTTGTCAGTGCCGCATCATGGCGCTGACCAGAGCCGGGCGGGCCCGATTGCCAGAGCCTGGAGACCGGCTCGAGGCAGGTGATGTCATCCACGTCGGCGCCACCCGAGAGGGGATCGAAGAGCTGCGCCGGCAACTGGAAGCGTTGGAGGAGGCCTGATATGTTTGTGCTGATTGCCGGCGGCGGGCGCACTGGCGCCCAACTTGGCTCCCTGCTGCTCGCTCAAGGCCATCAGGTGCACCTGGTCGAAGACCGCCCTGATATCCTGGCTCGCATCCATCACGAGCTGCCTACAGAGGCGATCTACGAAGGAAACCCTACCGCGCCCGATGTGCTGGAGAGTGCGGGGATTCGCAACGCGCAGGTCCTGGCTGCCTGCACGCCCAACGATGCCGATAATCTGGTGCTATGCTATCTCGCGCGCGAGCGTTACCACGTGCCGCGCACCATTGCCCGCATCAATAACCCCCGGAGCGCCTGGCTCTTTGATCGCAAGTTCCACGTGGACGTGGCAATTAACCAGGCCGACATCATGGCCAAGCTGATCGCTGAAGAGATGTCGCTGGGAGATATGATCACGCTGCTCAAACTGCGCCGGGGTGAAATCTCATTGGTGGAGGAGAAGATCGCCAGGGGTGCGCCGGCCGATGGCCAGATGGTACGCAACCTGAACCTGCCGCCGAACTGCACCCTGGCGGCCATCATCCGCAAGGACGAGGTGCTGACCGTGCACGGCAGTACCATCCTTCACGCTGGTGATGAGATCCTGGCAGTAGTCAATAGTGCCCAGAAACCAGCCCTTGAGGCCCTCTTCGCAGCCAAGTCCTGAACGATCAGGCCGCGTCACTCTCTTAATGGACAACGGGGGCCGATGCAGCTTTGCTCACCGATAGAGCCCGCGCTCCTCGATATATAGACGGACAGGTTCTGGGAGCAGGTAGCGGGTTGTGCGCCGGCTACGCACCCGCTCCTGGATCTGATGAGAGGCGATTTCCAGTTCAGGCATGTCCAGCAAGGTGACCCGGCTGCGGATGCCAGGGAGGGCAGCTTCCAGGTATTCCCAGTCGAGGGGGACGTTGTAGCGCGTGAGCGCCACCAGGTGGCAGGCGGCTACCAGCTCGCTGGCGCGATGCCAGGTGGGCAGCTCGGCCAGGCTATCGTAGCCCATCAGGAAGTAGAGTTCGCCCCCTGGAGGCAATTGAGCCTGAAAGATGCGCACCATGTCCAGGGTATAATGCGGGCCGGGCCGGTCAGCGTCTACCCGTGAGACGCGAAAATGAGGATTGCCGGCAATGGCAAGGCCGATCATGCGCAAGCGGTCCTCAATAGGCGCGAGCTGGCGATCCCGCTTGTGGGGCGGGTCCCCGGCCGGCACAAAGTAGACCACCGAAAGCCCAAGCTGATCGCGCGCTTCTTCGGCCAGGATCAGATGGCCGATGTGAATAGGGTCAAAGGTGCCGCCCAGCACGCCAACACGCGGACCCTGGGCCGTAAGATCGGGCGGGAAGAACGCGGCGGTCTGCACTGTGGGGCCTGGCTCAGGAACCATCTTCTTCACTCCATTCCAATTCTGTCTGCCCAATACGCACAGTATCACCCGAACGCACGCCGGCCTGGCGCAAGGCTTCGCTGATGCCCAGGGCGTCCAGAATGCGCTGGAAACGCATTACGGCATCGTAGTATTCCCAGCGGGTCATGGCCACCACCCGCTCAATGCGCTGACCGCTCACCCGCCACGCGCCGTCTGGCTCGCGCGTCACGGTGAAGCGGGCATCGTCCGCTCCCTCTGGCACCACGACGGGCTCGACCTCGGCCGGTGGCGGAGGAACGGGCAAGCTGGCCAACAGCTCAGCCGCGCGGTGGATGAGCAGGTCCACCCCTTCGCCGGAGGCAGCCGAGATGGCCAGCGGCTCGGCCACCCCCCGGGCTTGCAGCGCGGTAGCCACCGCAGGCCATCGTTGCCTGACCTCCGGCAAGTCCATCTTGTTCAGGACCACGATCTGTGCCTTGTCGGCCAGGCGGGGGCTAAAGAGATATAGCTCCTGGTTCACGGCCTCATAGTCCCCCACCGGGTCTGGGCTAAGGCCATTGAGCAGATGGATCAGAAGTCGCGTGCGCTCAATATGGCGGAGGAACTTATGCCCCAACCCTGCGCCGGCATGGGCACCCTCGATCAGCCCTGGGATGTCGGCCCATACCATATCGCGCTGCCCCGCGCTGACCACCCCCAGGCTGGGTTCCAGGGTGGTAAAAGGATAATCGGCTATCTTAGGTCGCGCTGCGCTGACCCGTGCCAGCAAGGTTGACTTGCCGGCGTTGGGCACCCCAACGATACCTACATCGGCCAACAACTTCAGCTCCAGGCGCACCCATAGCGCCTGGCCCGGCTCGCCGTTCTCGGCAATGCGCGGGGCCTGGTTGGTGGGTGAGCGAAAGGCCCGGTTGCCACGGCCACCACGGCCGCCGCGCGCGATCAGAGCCTTCTGGCCGGGCACCACAAGATCCGCCAGCAAGGCACCCGTCTCGGCATCATAGGCCACGGTGCCCACCGGCACAGGGATCAGGAGGTCTGCGCCCTGGGCACCTGTCTGGTTTTTCCCTCGGCCGTGTTCGCCATCTGGTGCCCTGAAGTGAACCTGCTTGCTGAAAGCTAACAGGGTGTTGACCTGGGGGTCTGCCACCAGGTAGACGTCGCCACCTTTGCCGCCGTTGCCGCCACTGGGACCTCCGCGCGGCACATGGGCCTCGCGGCGAAAAGCCACAACCCCGTTGCCGCCGTCGCCGGCCTTCACATAGATCTTAGCTTCATCGAAAAACATCTCAACCTGCCCGCCCCGAGAATCGCCGAGGTGTAGTGCGAGCTAAAGCTCGCATTACATATACGCGCGGCCTGGTTCGCTGGCATGTATGGCGAGCTTCAGCTCGCCCCGCACCAGAGACACAAACCGAAGCTCAAGGTGCGAGCTAAAGCTCGCACTACATATGCGCGCGGATGGCCACCCCAACACGGGGCCGTCAACCTCACAGAGGATACACGCGATACCCTGCCCTGTCAAAAACCCGCCGTCTTACATAACTCTAACGATAATCCAATGCTGTTCTAACACACCCCGCATAGGATAGGGCCGTGACAGTGCGGGGCGTTGGCCCCAAGCAGTAAGCGATTACCCCAGTAAAAAGGAGGTGTGCGATGGCTGATCTTGTACGATGGAGTCCGGCTCGTGAGCTGATGAACCTGCGTGAGGCGATGGATCGTTTGTTCGAAGAGGCGTTCTTCCGCCCTGGCTGGTTCGAATTCCCTGAGAGCCCAGCCAGCCTGTTGCCAGTGGACATGTATGAAACCGACGACCACCTGGTGGTTAAGGCTGCTGTCCCTGGGGTCAAGCCCGAGGATATCGAAGTTACGATCACGGGTGATCTCCTGACCATCAAGGGCGAGTTCAAGTCGGAAGAGAAGACGGAGAAGCGCAACTACCTGCGCCAGGAGCGCCGCTATGGCAACTTCTGCCGGCAGATCACTTTGCCGGCCGGCCTCAACACCGACAAGGTGAAGGCCACCTTCGAGCATGGCGTCCTGACCCTGGAGCTGCCCAAGACCGAAGAGATCAAGGCCAAGACCATCAAGGTGGTAGCCAAGTAATTTTGAACCTGGGGTGGTGGGGGCTTTGACAGCCCCCACCAGGCATACCTGAAGGTTCGTGGCGGTGCTATTCCCTAAAGGGGGTCTGCGGAGCAGGACCGCCGAACGATGGGTGACACTTTGTATACGTCGCCAAGGAGAGAGAACTATGGTTGATTTCCTGACCCGCTGGGATCCGTTTCGCGATGTGATCACGCTGCGCGAGGCGATGGACCGTCTGTTTGAGGACACCTGGATGCCGGCTCGCCGCCGGACAGAAGCTCGGGATCGCTACTTCCGGCTGCCGCTGGATGCCTATGTGACGCCCGAAGAGATCGTGATCGTGGCCAACATGCCCGGCCTGAAGCCGGAAGATGTGGAGATCACGATCGAGGGTGACACCCTGACCATCAAGGGCGAGCGCCCGGCACCCCTGGAGAACGTGGACTACGTTCTGCAGGAGCGGGCCTACGGCAAGTTCCAGCGCACTTTGAATATCAACATCCCGGTGGACGCCGACAAGGCGGAGGCGAGATTCGAGAACGGCCTCCTTACCCTCACCATCCCTAAGGCCGAATCGGTCAAGCCGAAGACGATCCAGGTGGTGAGCAAGTAAGTGGCCTGAGCCAAGGATGGCTCAGTTCCGATGTTGAACAGGGGGCGGGACCCGTTCGGTGTCCCGCCCCCTTTGTTTTTTGCCGGGAACTGTGTTCGCCGGCCTGAATGGCTGCCGTGTCGGAACACGAACAGGGCTCAGGTCGTCTCCACGTGGGCTGACCGTTTGGCAGAATCAATGTTTTGCATGTAAAATGTTATTGTTTCCAGAAGGTAACTATTCAGGCCGATCGAAATCGCCCCTCCTGGGCACTTCGTGCCGGGTGTCGGCCTCCGCCGAGGCCCTTCATGTATGCATCATGAGAGAGGTCGGCGAAGGCCGACCTCTGGCCGCAGGCCCAAAAAGGGTGACTTCCAGTCACCGCCGAATAGTTACTCCAGAAGAACGTCAGGCGACCACCCAGGGCCCGGTTTGGCAAGGGGAGGATTGTTTATGGAGCTGCGAGCATATCTTGAGGTGTTGCGTCGGCGGGGTTGGATTGTACTGCTGGTAGCCGTCGTAGCAGCCGTCGCCACATTCGGTGTCAGCAAGGTGCAGACAAAGATCTATCGCGCGACAGCCAGGATCAGCGCTGTGCCTGCCCGCCCAGACTGGGGCCTGGGCAACAGCGCCAAAGACTTGCTGCGCAACTTCGTCAACAACATCAAGACCCACGATATGGCCAACCGGGTCATCGCGCGGGCGCAGCTCGATATGAACTCCTACGACCTGTTGGCTAAGGTGATCGTCAGTGCCGAGCCAGAGAACTTTCTGATTCGGATAGATGCACAGGACCAGGACCCCGAAGTGGCCAAACGGATCGCCTCGACGATGGCTAATGAGTTCGTAGATGAACGGGTGGCCTACTACGAGACGCAAGACAAAAGGGATCGGATCGAAGTCAAGCTGGTAGATAGCGTGATTGACGCCACCCTGTATAAGCCCAAGCCGCTGATCAATGCACTGGTGGGGGGCATATTGGGTGCAGTGATCGGCGCGTTGATCGCGCTGGCTCTGGAATGGATGGCGGCTGATATCCTGGCCAGCACCGAAATGGTAGAGCGCGTTCTGGGCTTACCAGTACTGGGAGCTATCCCGGCATCCACGACAGAGAAGCCCTATGTAGAACCCAAGGGATAAGCAAGGGTACTATTGAGGCCCATTGAAATCGGCCTCCCTGGGCACTTCGTGCCAGTTAGGGCGATCCGGCGGATTGCCTCTCCGCCGACACCTTTCATGTGTGCATCACCAGAGAGGTCGGCCTTCGCCGACCTCTGGCCGCAGGCCCCAAAAGGGTGACTTCCAGTCACCGCCTGAATAGTTACAAGCAAGGAAGGTGAGGGGTATGGTAGATGCAGCTCTGGAACCGCGGGTAACTTCTCTGGAAGAGATGATGGCACAGTTGGTGCGCACGGTAGACCGCGTGGATCGCCAGGTCGAGCGCACGTCGCGCGAATTACGCCTGCTTCAGATCGAGATGCGCGAATTCAAAGATGAGATGCAGGCGTTCAAAGATGAAATGCGGGCCTTCAAGGACGAGATGCAGGCGTTCAAAGATGAGATGTTGGCATTCAAGGATGACATGTTAGGGTTCAAGGATGAGATGCGAATGTTCAAAGATGAGATGCTGGCATTCAAGGAAGAATCTCGCCAATCTCGCATCGAAATGAACCGCAAATGGGGTGAGCTGTCGCATAAGCTGGGCACAATGGCCGAGGACCTGGTCGCCCCCAGTATACCGCGCATCCTCCAGCAGGTGGTAGGCTGCCCCGCTGAGGGTATCCAGAGCATGGCGGTACGCGTGCGACGTCAACATCCGGCCGAGCCTGGCCGCATGCGCGAGTTTGATGTGGTAGCAGCATGTGCCGACTACGTGCTGATCAACGAAACCAAAAGCCGCCTGGACCCGGCACTCATTCAAGATTTCGCTGACAGGATGCCAACAGCGCGCGAGTTTTTCCCCGAATATGCCGCAAAGAAGTTCATCGGCGCCATTGCATCGCTGTACGTGGATAAGAGCCTGGTGCAGTGCGGAGAGAACCTCGGCCTGATCGTGCTCGGCTTTGGCACAGATGTGATGCAGGTGCTCAATTCCCCTACCTTTGTTCCCAAGATCTTCTGATGGGCAAGCCCCATCCAGGAAGCAAGATAGATGAGCAGCAACTTGATTACACTTACCAACCCCACCTCTCCTGCTGCTGAAGCTTACCGGCGTTTACGCCTCAACCTCATGGCTATAGGCCGCGAGGCGCCTCTGCGTACCCTCCTGGTCGTGGCAGCCGGGGCAGACGAGGACAAAGCCGTCCCCGTCGCCAATCTGGCTGTGACCTTTGCCAGGGTAGGGCAGCAAGTCATCCTGGCGGATTGTGACCTGCGCCATCCGGCCCAGCATACCCTTTTTGGCCTGGATAACACTGCGGGGGTCACAACCGTACTGCAGGAAGACCCATCTGCCCAGTCCGGGCAACCGCGGGAAGCACTGCCCTTGCAGCCTACCAAGGTGCGTAACCTGCGGCTGCTGAGCAGTGGTCCGGCGGTGGAAATTCCCTCCGATCTCATCGCCACCCCAGCCATGGTAACCCTGATCTCCCGGCTGCGCGATGAGGCCGACATTGTGCTGTTTGATGCCCCGCCGGTGACGTTGGCAACCGATGCCGCCATGCTGGCGACCCGGGTGGATGGCGTCTTGCTAACGGTGAGCGCCGGCCGTACCAAACAGCAGGTAGCCCGGCAAGCCAAAGATCTGCTGGAGAGGGTAGGGGCCCGCCTCGTAGGGGTGGTGCTGGTCAACGTACCATGGATGCCCGTCTGAGCAAGTACCTCTCGCCCTGATGGCTTGTGCACGGCAGATGGGCAGTAGCTAATCTTGGCTGATGAACATGCCAGGGTGTCTTGTCAATTTCTAGAGGGTTAGTGCCAGGTTAAGTTTAGATTCTGGCATTTTGCAGCCAGTGCGTGACCCTTCTCACCCTCTTTCCCCCGCTCTCCCCTGGGAGGGGAGAGCGGGGGAAATCCCAAGTGTGGGGGTTTCTGGGGCGGCTTCGCCGCCCCAGAAACCCCCAT
>DAOTZS010000230.1:0-18039 GCA_034434335.1 Anaerolineae bacterium | reverse complement strand
GGGGGTGAGCTGGGATTCGGCACCGACCCGCATGCTACTGGCTGGTCGGCAGCGCGGCGGCGCGCCGCGCTTGACCCCGAGGGGATCGTAGCCCAGGCCAAAGCCATGTGCGCAGAGTTCGGCTTTCGGTCCCTCAAGCTGAAAGGGGAGCGCGATGACGAGGCCGCCATGCAACAGGTACAGCCCGGCTGGCGCTTTCGTGAGACGCGTTGGTAGCGCTTCTACACACTCCATCCCGGTATTACTACTCAGTAACTATTCAGGCCGATTGATATCGCTCTCCCTGGGCACTTCGTGCCAGTTGGGGCCCCGAGAGGGTGACGCCTCGGGCGAGCCCTCGGCGTGGCCCTTCCAGTCACCGCCTGAATACCATTCGGACATAATCCCATGACCGAACACACCCGTCTTTACCCCGATCTCGACGGCCACCTGGCGGTCGAGACCTGTTTTCGCGTGCGTTATCATGAGACCGACGCCATGCGGGTGGTTCACCACTCCGCCTATATCCTGTGGTTTGAAGAGGGCCGCAGCGCGTTCACGCGCGCCATTGGCTACCCATACGCCCGCATGGAGGCGGAAGGCGTCGCCCTGGCCGTGACCGAGCTGTGCGTCCGCTATCGCCAGCCGGCGCGCTACGACGACGAGGTGATCGTCACGACCCGGCTGGAGCAATTGCGCAGCCGGGAGATCACCTTCAGCTATACAGTACGCCGCGCTTGCGACGACGTTGTGCTGGCAACCGGCAGCACCAGGCTCGTCGCTGTAGATGCCCAGGGCCACGTCAGGAGGCTCCCTGATGAGCTGCGCGCCAGGGTGAGCAGCTACGCCGCGGTCGCCCCGTGAGCCGGCCCCCGTGGCGTAACCCCTACACGCTCTACCTGGCCTGCCAGGCGGCGCATGAACAACTGATTTGGGTTTTGTCTTTGGGGGGTGGTATAATTGAATTTAGAAATGCTCAGAGCCTGGTAGATAAGGTTTGGTTCCGGACAGCATATGCAAACAGCGACAGGAGCAGGTAGCGCGTGGTAACCCCCCTTAACTGGCTTCTCGGCCTTTTTTCCCTGGATATCGGCATTGACCTGGGCACGGCCAACACCCTGGTCTATGTGCGCGGCCGGGGCATCGTGATCAACGAGCCCTCGGTGGTGGCCATTGAGAAGAAGAGCAAGAAGGTTCTGGCCATCGGCTCTGAAGCCAAGGAGATGGTGGGCCGGACACCTGGCAATATTGTTGCGATCCGGCCCCTACGCGACGGGGTGATCTCCGACTTCGACGTTACCGAGCAGATGCTGCATTACTTCATCCACAAAGTACACGATCGCATGTTGTTGCGTGTGCCCCGGCCGCGGGTGGTAGTGGGGATCCCGAGCGGCGTCACCGAGGTGGAGAAGCGTGCGGTCTATGACGCGACGATTAGCGCTGGCGCACGCGAGGCGTATCTGATCGAGGAGCCGATGGCTGCCGCGATCGGCGCGGGGCTGCCGGTCTCGAGTGCCCAGGGCAGCATGATAGTAGACATCGGTGGTGGCACAACGGAGGTGGCCGTTACTTCGCTGGGCGGCATCGTTGTGACACGCTCCATCCGCGTGGCTGGCGACGAGATGGATGAGGACATCATTGCCTATGCCCGGCAGAAGTACAACCTGCTGGTAGGGGAGCAGATGGCCGAGAGGGTCAAGATCCTGGCCGGTTCGGCCTACCCCCTGGAGCAGGAAATTGTAGTGGAGCTGCGCGGCCGCAATCTCGTCACAGGGCTGCCCGACAGCGTTGACATCAGCAGCGTCGAGCTGCGCGAAGCGCTGCGCAACTCCGTAGGCATCATTGTGGAGACGGTGCGGCAGGCCATTGATGAGACACCGCCAGAGCTGGTCTCTGATCTGATGGAGCATGGCATTGCCCTGGCCGGAGGCGGCGCGTTGCTCAAAGGCCTGGCTCAACGCCTGAGCGAGGAAACCAAGATGCGGGTGTACGTGGCCGAGGACCCGTTGAGCTGTGTCGCCCGCGGGGCCGGCATGGTTCTTGAGAACTTCGACGTGCTCCACAAGACCCTGTCCAGCATGCAGCGCGGCAGCACCCTCCATTAGCCGCCCTTGCGGAGATCCTGTTAGCCAGGGTTTATGAACCGTGTTTCGGATCGTTCCCTTGTCTTCTACTTCCTGGCTGCCGCCAGCATTGTATTGCTGGTCCTTTCTTCTTCGGGCCTGCTGGCCCCTGTGGAAGGAGCGCTGAACCAGGCGGCGCGACCGTTCCTGATCCTCTTCAATGGCCTCGGCCGCCAGATCAACAACGTGCTCACCACTGCCCGCGATCTGGCCACCCTCCGCTACCGCAATCAACAACTGCAAACCCTGGCTGATACATTGCTGGTAGAAAACTTGCGCCTGAAAGAGGTCGAGGTCGAGAACGAGCGCCTGCGCCAACTGCTGCGCTTTGCCCAGCTCAACCCGACTTATGAGTACCGCGGGGGCCAGGTCATCGCCCGGGTGATCAGCCGGGGTACCAGCAACTACCTGGCGACGATTGCCATAGACCTGGGCTCCGAACATGGCATCCAGCCTGGGATGCCGGTGATTACCGAGCGGGGATTGGTTGGCCGCATCCATAAGGTCTGGCCAACCTCATCTACTGTCCTTCTCATTACTGATCCCAGCAGCGGGGTGCCAGCCCTTATCCAGCGCAACCGTCTGGTGGGTGTGGTAACCGGACGCGCGGGGGATTTGCCTGTCATGGACTACATCCCCCAAGATGCCACGGTCAGCGTCGGGGATTTGGTGATCACGTCTGGGCTGGGTGGCAAGTTTCCCAAGAACCTGGTCATCGGCCAGGTGGTCGAAGTCTATCAGCGGGACTACGAGATGTTCCAGCGGGCTGTCCTGCGCCCGACGGTGGATTTCGACCGCCTGGAATTCGTCCTGGTCATTACCAATTTCAGGCCCTTGCCAGGCCAGCCCGAAGAACTGGAAAGCGTGGGGTAGGCCGCCGTGTCGGAGCAAGCAGGGAAACGGCCAGGGATAACAAGAGGCAGCTTTGCCAACCTCTATCTGGTCCTGGCCATCCTGGCCCTGGCCGTGTTGATCCAGGGGACGTTGCTGGCGCGCATCCACCTGTTGGGGGCTCACCCGAACCTGGTGCTGGTAATGGTCGTCTCGTGGAGCCTCCTGGAGGATGCGAGCACGGCCATGTTCTGGGGCTTTATCGGTGGGCTGGGCCTTGATTTGATTGCCGGGCTACCGCTGGGCACAACCTCCCTGGCCCTGATCCTGATCTGCCCCCTGGCCGGGTTGGGCACCCAAAGCATCTTCGCCGGCAACCTGCTCCTGCCCATCTTTACCGTTGCCCTGGCCACGCCGCTTCATGGCGGGATCATTTTGCTGATCCAACAACTCCTTGGCCGGCCCGTTGACTGGATCGCCAGCGTCACCGGGGTCATCGGGCCTGAGATAGCCCTGAATTGCCTGTTTGTTTTGCTGGTGTATCCCTTGCTCCGCCGGTTCGCGGCCCAGATCGGGGCCCTAGCATGGAAGTAACTATTCAGCGGTGACTGGAAGGGCCACGCCGAGGGCTCGCCCGAAGCGTCACCCTTTTGGGGCTTGCGGCCAGTGGTTGGCCTTCGCCGACCTCTCTCATGATGCATACATGAAGGGTGTCGGCGGAGGCCAACACCCGGCACGAAGTGCCCAGGAGGGGCGATTTCAATCGGCCTGAATTAGTTACGCATGGAATAGCAAAGGTATGAGGCCAATTCGAGAGCAGGCTGAAGACAGGCTGTTGCTGCTACGCATGCTGGTGGGGGTGACGGCTCTGGTTCTGGTTGGCCGCCTCTGGCAGCTCCAGATGGTGGAGGGGGAGCAGTACCGCCTCTTGGCCGACCGTAACCGCTTTCGCCAGGTAGACGTCCAGGCCCCGCGCGGGGTGATCTACGATCGTAATGGCGAGATCCTGGCCCGTAACCAACCCAGCTTCACCGTGGTCATCGTGCCTGCCGACCTGCCACCAGAGGATAGCGATACAGGCATCAACCGCGCTGCCGTCCTCGACCGTCTGCTGGCCCTGCTCAGCCAACCCGTGCCGACAGCTACCCCGGCGCCTGTGCCCTCCTCGGGAGCCACACAGGGCTCTGATCCTATCACCAAGATCCCCGACCGCCAGCCATGGATGCGATCGCGCAGCGAAATCGAGGAGGCGATAAAGGAAGGGGAACTGGGGGGAGCCTACAGGCCGATCCCGGTGGCCACCCACGTCACAGCGCCCACCGCTTTTCTGATCGCCGAAGATGCTGTCAACCTGCCGGGGGTCGAACTGACCCTGGAGCCGATCCGCGACTATCCCAGCGCTGCGCTCACCGCCCACGTGATTGGCTACATGGGCCACATCCCCGAAGATCAGGTCCAGCGTTATCAGGAGATGGGTTACAAGCCCAATGATCAGGTTGGCCTGGCCGGGCTAGAGGCGACCTTTGAGCAGGAACTGCACGGCAAAGATGGCCGGCAGATCATAGAGGTGGATGTCAACGGCCGCAAGGTGCGCACAGTGGGGGAACCAGAGCCAGCTGAACCGGGACATAACCTGGTGCTGACCCTGGACCTGAACCTCCAGCGGGTGGCCACGGAGGCCCTGCAGGAGGCTTTGGACCGGTCCGAAGGGTTCCACAAAGCCACCCAGGGCGCGGTCGTGGCCCTTGATCCCCGCAACGGAGCCGTGTTGGCGTTAGTCAGTCTCCCAAGTTATGACAATAATCTCTTCGCCAAGCGCATCACGGCTGAAGCATGGGAAGCTCTGGCCAACGACCCCGATCTCCCCCTGTTTAACCGGGCCATAGGCGGCCAGTATCCCCCGGGCTCCACCTTCAAAATCGTCGTCGCCGCAGCCGGACTGCAAGAAGGCCTCCTCACCACCAAGACCTTGCTGGGAGATGGCTTCGATGGGGCCAATGACGGGGTTATCTGGTTGCCCAACCGTTATTTCCCCTGGGACCGCAGCCGAGACCAGCCGTTCTACTCCTGGATCCACAAGTACGGCGTGGGGCACGGCCTGGTTACTATTCGCGAGGCCATCGCCGTTTCTGACGATATCTTCTTCTACCAACTGGGCGGCGGGTATCTCAACATCTTCCCCGGCCTGGGCCCCGAGCTGATCGGGTATTATGCACGGGAGTTCGGCCTGGGGCAGCCAACAGGGATTGAACTGCCAGGGGAGAGCGCAGGGCTGGTGCCTGATCCAAAATGGAAACGGCTGAACTACGCGGAAAGCTGGGTGACAGGCGACACCTACAACATCAGCATCGGGCAGGGTTTCATCCTGGCGACCCCTTTGCAGATGGCCGTTGCCACAGCGGCGGTGGCCAACCGGGGTTTCCTCTACCGCCCCCAGCTTGTCGAGCGCATCACCGACGCGGAGGGCAACACCGTGCGGGGCTTCGAGCCGATCCTGATCCGGGAAGTGCCCGTTGATGCCGGCCATCTGGACACGATCCGGGAAGGGATGTACGGCGCGGTCAACTGGCCCCACGGCACAGCCACCAAGGCGCAGTTGCCAGGCATCACCGTGGCCGGCAAGACCGGCACCGCGGAATTCTTCCGCGATGACGATGGTGACTACCATGCCGACCGGGATGCCAATGGCAACCTGCCTACTCATGCCTGGTTCACAGCCTTTGCCCCGTATATTGACCCGGAGATCGTGGTCACCGTCTTCGTCGCCAACGGCGGTGAGGGCTCAGCGGTAGCAGTTCCCGTGGCCACCCGGGTCCTGCGAGCCTATTTCGGCCTGGACGCGCCGGTGCAGGCGATGGCCAGGTAGCTTGATCATCATGCGACGGATTCCCTGGCACAGATTCGACTGGCCCCTTCTGGCCCTGACAGTGCTCCTGAGCAGTTATGGCGTGATCATGATCGCCAGCGCGCTGTCGGGCAACGTCGTGCTGGCATCCTGGCCCTGGCGCCAACTGGGCTTTCTGGCCCTCGGCCTGGTCCTGTTGTTGCTGACCGCTCTCTTTGACTATCGCCTGCTGACCAGCTTTGCATACCCCCTGTATGCCCTGCTGTTGATCGTCCTGCTCGTGATCGCCGCGGCCGGCACCACGGCAGGGGGAGCGCAACGCTGGCTGGCTTTGGGCGAGTTCCTGCTCCAGCCCTCTGAGATGGTGAAGCTGGGGCTGATCCTGGCCCTGGCGCATTTCCTCTCTTCCCACGAGGAGCGCATGGGCAGCCTGGTGACCCCCGTGCTGGCGCTGCTGCTCGCCGCGCCGGCCGTGATCTTGATCTACCTGCAACCGAACCTGGGTACCGCGCTCTCCCTGCTGGTCATTGCTGGCACGATGCTGCTGGTGGCTGGCATTCGTTGGTGGCATGCCCTGCTGATGGGCGTGGCGGGGGCGGCTGCGGCTGGTCCGGCCTGGCACTACCTGTTACGGGATTACATGAAGGACCGCATCCGCATGTTTCTGGACCCCTCGACGGTGCCGGCAGCAGACCGCTATAACGTTGAGCAGGCGATGATAAGCATTGGGTCAGGAGGATGGTGGGGCCGCGGCCTCTTCCGCGGGTCGCAAAGCCAGCTTCACTTCCTGCGCGTGCGGCACACCGACTTCATCTTTTCGGTCACCGCGGAAGAGTTGGGCTTCGTGGGCGCTGTGCTCATGATTGGCCTCTTCACCCTCTTGTTGTTACGGCTGCTGCGCGTGGCCAGCCTGGCGCGCGACAGCTTTGGGCGCCTCATCGTCACCGGCGTAACCACCATGATCTTCTTCCAGATGGTGGTCAACATCGGCATGAACCTGAACCTGATGCCGGTGACCGGTATCCCGTTGCCTTTCGTGAGTTATGGGGGCAGCTCGCTGTGGGCGATGCTGATCGGCATTGGGTTGGCCGAGAGCGTCGCCATGCGCTACCGCAAGATCGAGTTTTAGTAAGGAGCCAACCGGATGACGCAAAAGCCCTTGTTTCGGTCTTTGCTCACTTTAGTCCTGGCCCTTGTGGTGATAGGGGTGGGGGCCTGGCTGCTGTTGGGGCGCCCACTGCCAGGCCCGGCTGAACCCACCCCTGTCCCGGGCACCCCTACCCCTGTAGGGTGGGTCAAACACGAGACCCCGCGGCTGATCCTCTGGCTGCCTGCCGAGTGGGAGACCCTTGAGGTCAACCGTGGGGACCTGAGGGAGCTATTCAAGGAGTTCCAGGAGCGCAACCCAGAGCTGGCAGGCATTATTGGCAGCGCCGAGGCGCTGGAAGGGGTGTTCCTCTGGGCCTTTGACACCCAGTCTGGCGATCCGGCGGCGAACAACCTCAACGTACGACGCACCGAGCTGGGAGGGGTGACGGCTGCCGATATCCCCAGCATCGTCGCCGGCGCAGTCGGCCAATATCGGCAGCTCGGTATTGAGGTGCAAAGCTTCGAAAGCGATCTGGAGATCGGCGGCCGGCCGGCCGGCCACATCGCCTATATCTTGCCGGTTATCGGCCGGGATGGGCAGCAGATCCAGGCCCAGGGGCACCAGTACCTGGTGGCGGCCGGCCACGACCTGTGGGTCCTCAGCTATACCATCGCGCCCGAGCAGTCGGCCAGGCTGACACCGATCATTCAGCAGAGCGCAGCCTCGTTTGTGGCAAAGTAGGTGCCTATGACCTCTGAAGAAAACCTTGTGACCAGGCCCCAGCGGCCCGTGCGTGTGCGCATGGCGCCCAGCCCTACGGGCTATTTCCACCTGGGCAGCGCGCGCACAGCCCTGTTCAACTGGCTCTATGCCCGCCACACCGGCGGCAAGTTCATCCTGCGCATCGAAGACACCGATCAGACGCGCCTGGTCCCAGACTCGTTACAAGATATCATGGATAGCCTGCGCTGGCTGGGGCTGGACTGGGACGAAGGCCCCGAGGTGGGTGGCCCTTACGGCCCTTACTTCCAGTCGCAACGGCTGCCCCTTTACCAGGAGTGGGCGGAACGGTTAGTGCGGGAAGGGCTGGCGTATCGCTGTTATTGTTCGGAAGAGCGCCTGGAGGCGCTGCGCCAGGAGCAACGGGCGCGCCAGGAGCCAGTCATCGGCTATGACCGCCATTGCCGCACCCTGACAGCCGCCCAGCGCCGCGAACTGGAGGCGGCCGGCACGCCTTCGGTGATCCGGTTCGCCATGCCCATCGAAGGGACAACGCAGTTCGTAGACCTGTTGCGCAAGATGAAGCCGTTCGACAACAATCAATACCGGGATCCGATCCTGCTCAAGTCGGACGGCTTCCCTACCTATCACTTTGCCAACGTGATTGATGATCACTTCATGGAGATCACCCACATCCTGCGGGGAGATGAGTGGTTGAGCAGTGTGCCGTTGCACGTGAACCTCTACAAGGCGCTCGGGTGGGAAATCCCGGTGTTTGCGCACCTGCCGCTCATCCTGGATCCCAGCGGGGTGGGCAAGCTGAGCAAGCGGAAGAAGAAGGGGGAAGGGGGTGAGGAGCTGCTCACCTACATCCGGGAATATCGCCAGGCGGGATATCTGCCGGAAGCGATGTTCAACTTCCTGGCGATCATGGGCTGGGCCTACAGCGCCGACACCGATCTTTTCACCCGCGAGGAAGCGATTGCCCGTTTTGACATCCACGACATCAACCCGGCGGCCGGCGCCTTGCCGCTGAGCAAGCTGCAGTGGATGAACGGCTACTACATCCGCTCCCTGGACCCGGCGGAGCTTATGGAGCGCGTGCTGCCGTTCCTCAGTGAGGCCTCGGGTCGGCCGGCCGAGGCGCTGCGCGCAGACCCGGCATTGCCCATACTGCTCCCGCTGATCCAGGAACGGATCAAGACCCTGGGCGAGGCGTGGAGCTGGGTGGATTTCGCCTTCACCGAGACACTGGATTACGACCCCGAGATGCTGGTGCCCAAGGGGCTGGACTCAGCCCGGGCGTTGGAAGCACTACGGGCCGCGCGGGGCTTGTTAGCAGAGTTGCCGTTCACCCCAGAAGGCCTGGAGGGCCCTCTGCGCCAGCTGGCCGAGAACCTGGGCCTCAAGGCCGGCCAGCTATTCAGTATCCTGCGCGTGGCGGCAACGGGCAAGGCCGTGGCCCCTCCGCTCTTCGGCAGCCTGGTTGCCCTGGGCCGCGAGCGCACTCTGGCGCGCTGTATGCGCGCCGAAACGCTGCTAGAGCAGATGGCTTCGAGGAAAGGCTGAGAAGTCCCTCGGTGTCTTTGGGCCTTCGCGGTGACTTTTTGAGCACCCTCCCAGCAGGAGAGGGTACCCTCACCCCCTCACCAGTGTAGGTTTTTTGCCAGAGGGCCCGGACGTAAACGTCCGGGCTGAAAGAGCGAAGCCCTGCGGGCTAAAAATCCAGCCCCGAAGGCCTCGGTCCCGAGGGGGGCTTTTGCCATCTTAGCCCGGCGATTTATCGCCTGGTAGCCTCCCAACCCTGCAAAAACCCCCTCTTAATCCCCCCTCTCCCCCCACTGAACAGTGTCGGCATAGGCCGACATATGGCGCGAAGCGCCTAAAGAGGGCGATTCCAATCCGCCTGAACAGTTACCCTCAGACGTGGTTCTGGGGCCGGCTTCACGTCCCCAGAACCACGTCCGACTTTATCGCGCTCAGCGAGGCAGGAATGGCAGGAAAGCCCGGCGAGGGGCGTAGGGGGATGTGGCTATAGGGCCCAGCCAGCTTCCACCTGGAAGCACCTGCAGGGCATACCAGTACGCCCGCGCGGGGTCGGCCCTCGTATCCAGGTACTCGTACTCGGCCAGGCCGGGCCTGTTGGCCGGGATCGGCTCCGCAGTGATGCGCTCAAACGGCCCTTTAGGGTTGTCCGAGCGGTAGACCAGGAAGCCAGTGACCTCCCCCACTCCGCTTTCGACAACCCAGCGCATCCGCACCGCCTGGCCACCAGGCTCAAACGCCGCCTCGAGCGCCAGCAGGTTGACGGCGGTCGGCGGGGCGTAGATGAAGTCCAGGCTCAGGTCTTCGCTGGCTGCAGGTGTCAGGGTAGTAGTCAGCGGGCTGGCCGACACGAGCCCATGGCCACTATAGACCGCAGGGGCTGTGACCGTATATGTGCCGGGCAGCAGATTCTCGACAAGGTAGTAACCGGTGATCGAGGTGGTGACGGTGATATCTACGGTAGCGCCATTAGCATCCAGCCCGGTGATGTGCAGAGGTACATTGCCAAAGCCGAAATCGGTGCCCGGTTCATATACCCCGTTACTATTCATGTCTATGAAGGTCATGTCCCCGATGCGGCAGAAGACCAGGTCGGTGCTCCAGTCGTCGGTGGCGCTGACCTGGCCTCCCAACAGATCGGTCCCGCGGGCGGTAGCGGTGTTGGGCAGGGGGTCTGGGTCGCCGGACTGCACCTGATAGGTGCAGGTGAAAGTCCAGCTTTCCGTCAGCTCGAGCCAGCCGTCCCCGTCGTCACCCGACACGTAGGTGGCCGCGCCGCACAGAGTGTCGGTGACCGTGATGCCGCTGAGGGGTGTGTCACCGACGTTGGTGACCACGAAAGTATACACGTTCGTAGCCCCCAGCCATGATGCCGCCGGTCCTGTCTTGCTCAACGCAATGGCAGGGTTGATAACATCCACCGTGGCAGTGTCTTGGTCGGGTGACACCGGGTTGCCGAGAGCGTCCTTGCCAGTGACGGTAGCGGTGTTGACTGTATCCACAGTTAGCGTCGTCGAGCAGGTGTAGGTCCAGGTTTCGCCGACGTCCAGCGCATTATTCGTGTTCGTGTCACCACCCTGATAGACCACCGGGCTGCACTTGTCGTCCGTCACCTGGACATTGTAAGCCGGGTCTGAACCGGGGTTGGTCACGGTATAGGTATACGACACTGTGGTGCCCGGATAAACTACCGTTGGATCCGCCACTTTGGCAATATCCAGGCCCGGCTTGAGCACGTTCACGAACGCTGTGTCATCGTCGCTCACTGGCCTGTCTAGAGGATCCACCGCGCTGGCCGTGGCCGTGTTGGTGGTGTCCTCAGTCAACACAGCACTACACCGGTACTGCCACGTCTCGCCCACATCCAGCAGGCCGTTATTATTCGTGTCTCCCACGTTATAGCCGGTCGGTGGGATCGGTGTCACCGGGCTGCACTGGTCGTCGGTTACTGTCACGTTCGCCAATGGCACATCTCCGACGTTCGATGTGGCGTAGATGTATGTTACCTGCGTGCCCGGCGGCACCTGTGTTGCTCCCGGGGTCTTGACGATACGGATCGCCGGATGGATCACGTCCACGGCCGCGGTGTCGCTATCCGTCACGTCTGGCCCTGCTGGCGGCGTGCCGGCTACATACGCCACGTTGGTGAAGTCTGTAGTCACGTTTGTCACGGTGCAGGTGTAGGTCAGGGCCTGGCTGGCCGCCAGAGAGAGGAACGTCCGATTACAGTCTGGGGCCAGGGTGTCGGTCACCACCACCGGCGCCAGCGTCGCATCACCTGTGTTCTCTACCCGGATCGTGAAGGTCACCGTATCGCCCACCCACGCCTGCTGCAGGTCTGGCATCTTCTGGATATCCACCCCTGGCTTGATGATAAGGGTCGGCTCGCTATCGTAATTGTTGGTTGGTACCGGATCGGGTGTGGTGGTGGCAACTTCAGCTTCGTTGACCACGGTGCCGCCGGTAGAGGCGCTAACTGTGGTCGTCACAACGATAGTGCGGCTCTCGCCAACCGGGATGGTGCCCAGGTTCCAGACCAGGGGGTTGGGGCCACTTGCCTGAGGTGGTGTAGCGGCTACGAAAGTCAGGCCCGTGGGCAATGTATCGGTCACAACTACATTCAACGCGTAGGAGGGACCACTGTTGGAGATGGTTAGCGTGTAGGTAAGCACTCCACCCACGGCTACGGGGTCGGCCCCGTCAAGCTTGACAATGGAAAGGTCAGCACCGCTGTAGCCGAAGTCCGCATCCAGATAGTTGTCGCTGTAGTTCACAGTTACCAGCAGCGGATCGGTGCCAACCGTCAGGGTCAGGCCGGCCGGCAGGGTGGTCTCATCCACGTCCACCCAGTAGCTGCCCGCAAGAAGCATATCGAACAGGTAGCTCCCGTCGCCGCTGGTCACCTTCGTGGCCACCAAGACATCATCAACGCCGGGCTCGAAGATACCATCGCCGTCGTCCAGGTAGAGGTAGACGGTCACGCCGTTCAACCCCGCGCCCGGCCCTTCATCCTGCAGGCCGTTGCCGTTCAGGTCGTGCCAGACGTAATCGCCGATGCTGGCCGGCGCGGCGCAGGTGAAGGTAATGATATGATATCTGAAGCCACGGGGACGGACTGGTTGTTTTCGTCCACAGCCCCGGATACTATGCCGGTGTTGTATCCGTTGTTGCTGGAGCCAACGACATCAAAGCGGACGGTGGTGGTGAAACTCTCACCTGGGGCCAGATAGTGACCATTGGAAATGACCAGGTTGGCCCACTCTATGATGCCTCTGGCGTTGTCGTAGCTGCTTTCCACCGGGTCAGCCTTAGGAGCGAACATGAGGCAGGCATTGTCGAATTCGTCTGTTTGAGGCACATAGATGATCGTAGAGTCGCCAGTGTTTGTCACAACGATCTGGAAGACGGCCTCCTCACCAATCAGCAAGGTCGAGCGGCCGGCAGGGGCCAGCAGCGTCTTGTCGACCGTCAGTACTGGGGAGTCCGGCGCATAAGGTGAGCCGACTACCACCCGCGGGGGCAAGTCTGCCATCTGAGCCGCTGTGGCAGGTAGGGCCGGCAAGAAGCTGCCTATAAGGGCTGCCAACAGCATGATGTTTAACAGCCCCCGATTAGAGTTTTTGTGCAAGCCATAGTGTGTGAACATCGTCTTTCCTCCGTGGTAGTGGTTCAAAATTTGGTTAACACTTTCTGTCTCCTCGAGCCTTCATGGCCCCTCACTCCCTCCGTTCCATAGGGTAGCACTTCATTAGAAGCGAACCAGTGTCTAGCACGATCCTATCAGCGAAGCAAAGGCAGGTACAGACGATGTTTATATGCAGCAGGTATTCTCACCTCCCATGGTCCGTATGTCAAGCCATCTTCACCCTCCAACTTGTAAAGATAGGTGCTCCCAGGAGCTACGGCCAGATCTATGAAACTATATTCGGCGCGCTGCCCCTCATACCTGAACGGCTCCACCGGGACACCGGTCAGCCGTTTCCAGGCTCCCTCTACCTCCGCCCGCCACACATGGAAGCGCGGAGCTGTAGCCATGCCTTCCATCAGCCATGCTTGCCAGGTCAGGGTTACGGAAGCGAGGTCCGCCCTTGCGCTGAAGTCAGTGACCAGCACCGCGGTTGGTAAGCTGTAGCCAAAGTCGAGGTCCAGATCCTCGAGCGAACCAAGCATCAGGGTGGTGCTCAACGGGCTGCTGGAGGAGAGCAGGTAACCGCCGAAGTTGGCCGGAGCAGTAACCGTATACGTCCCCGGCACCAGGTTCTCAACCATGTAGTAGCCGGTGATCGAGGTGGTGACAGTAATGTCCACGGTGGCTCCATTGGCATCCAGCCCGGTGATGTGCAGTGGCACATTGGCGATGCCAAGGGTCTCGGTCACAGCTTGCACGCCATCGCCGTCTATATCAAGCCAGACAAAATCTCCCAGCCGGCCAACGAGGAGGTCGGTGCTCCAGTCGTCGGTGGCGCTGACCTGGCCTCCCAACCGATCGGTCCCGCGGGCGGTGGCGGTGTTGGGCAGGGGGTCTGGGTCGCCGGACTGCACCTGATAGGTGCAGGTGAAAGTCCAGCTTTCCATCAGCTCGAGCCAGCCGTCCCCGTCGTCGCCCGACACGTAGGTGGCCGCGCCGCACAGAGTGTCGGTGACCGTGATGCTGCTGAGGGGGGTGTCCCCGGGGTTGGTAACCGTGAAGGTGTAGATGTTGGTGGCTCCCACCCAGGAGAGGGTGGGGCCGGCCTTCTCGAGCGCGATGGCGGGATGGATGACATCCACCGCCGCGTCATCGGAATCGGTCACCTCCGGCCCCACCGGCGGCGTGCCGGTCACACTCGCCACGTTGGTGAAGTCGGCCGTCACATTGCTCACGGTGCAGGTGTAGGTGGTGCTGGCTCCGGCCGCCAGCTCGCCGATGGACTTGTTGCAGTCCGACGCCAACGGGTCGTCCACCGTCACGTTGGTCACCGTCACGTCACCGGTGTTGGTAACAGCGATGGTAAACGTGATCGTGTCGCCGCTGTGGGCGAACTGCAGGTCGGGTGTCTTGGCGATGGCGATACCGGGATGGTACACGGTGGTCTGGGCCGTGGCCGTGTTGTTGGCCGGGGCGACGTCGGGTTGGTCGCCGTGCACCTCGGCGCTGTTGAGCAGCGTCCCCGGCGCCTGGCTATCAACCGTTACCACGACCGTGATGGTGGTCGAGGCGCCACCGGCCAGGCCGCCCAGGGAGCAGACCAGGGGGGCTGTGCCGCTGCAATAGCCCTGGGCTGGAGTCGCAGACACCAGTGTTACACTGGTCGGTAAGGTGTCGGTGACGGTCACGCCGGTAGCGTCGGACGGGCCGTAGTTGGTCACGGTCAGCGTGTAGGTCAACGGCTGGCCGGCAGCCACCGGGTCGGGCGTGTCCGACTTGGTGATGCCCAGGTCGGAGGCGTTGATGGTGTCGGTGTCGGAAGCCGTGTTGTTGGCGGGAGTCGGGTCGGGGCCGTTGGCACCATCGTCGGCCACGGAGGCCGTGTTGGTGATGGCACTCGTGCCTACCGGCAGCGGATCGTCCACCCGCACCGTCACGCTGCGGGTAACGGTTGCGCCGGCGCTCAGGTTGAAGGGGGCCCAGGTGACCACGCCGGCCGATTCCGTGCCGCCGTCGCTGGGACCCACGAAGGTCGTGGGGGCCGGCAGGGTGTCGGTCACATGCACGCCGGTGGCATCCTGATTGCCCACGTTAGCGATCGTCAAGGTGTAGGTGAGGACCTGGCCGGGCAGAGCCGATGTGACGCCGTCGCTCTTGGCTACGGTCAGGTCGGGCGCGGCGACTACCGTGTCGGTGTCGGAAGCCGTGTTGTTGGCCGGGTTGGGGTCAGAGCCGTGGGTGCCATCGTCGGCGGCATATGCCGTATTGGTGACCTGGTCCAGGCCGGCCGGGACGGGGTTGGCCAGCGTCAGGGCGAAGTGGACGGCCACACTGTTGCCGGCCGTCAGGTTGCCCACGGTGTAGGTGCAGACAGCGCCGGGGTTGCCGTCGGGGACACAGCTCCAGCCGGGGTCGCTGGCGCCGGAGTTGAAAGTCATGTAGTTAGGCACGGTGTCGCTGATGACCACACCGGTGGCATCCCGGTCGCCTACGTTGCTAACTGTCAGGGTATAGACGGTGGTCTGGCCGGGGACCAGGCTGGCCAGGCCATCGCTCTTTTCCAGGGCAACGTCGGGCGCGGTGATGAGCAGGGTGTCCTGCGCGCTGACGTCTGGTTCGTCCCGCTCGCCGGGCTCGCTGCCGGGCAGGGTGGTAGCCTGGGTAACGGTGGCCGTGTTGGTCAGCAGCTCGCCGGCGGTGACATCAGCCGTCAGGGTTGCCTGGAAGGTGAAGGTCAGCGTTGCGCTGGCGGCTACCGTGCCACCGCTGTAGCGCACGGTGGTGGTGGGCGGGGTGGAAATGGCCGCAAAGGTGAAACCTGATGGCGTGCTCCCCTCGCTGATGGCCGTCCATTTGGCCTGGGACAGGGGGTCTTCGATGATCACGTCGAAGGCGTCGGAGGTGCCGGTGTTGGTGACCACCAGCGTCACTGTAACCGTGTCGTTGGCAGCCGCCTGGGCCGGGCTGAAGTGCTTGGCGATCACCAGCTTCGGCTCCACCACGGTGGCGGTCACCGGGCCGGCATTGGCCGAGGGGCCGCCAGGCACGCTGGCGTTGGCGCTGTTGGGCAGGGCAGTCTGGCCGGGCGGGTTGGTGCCCACGTTGCCAGGCACGTCCAGGACGCGCGCCTGCAGCCGCACGGTGAAGCTGTTGTTGGCCGGGTTGTTGTCGTTGGTGACGGTAATGGTGCCGAAGGTCAGGATCACGTCGTCGCCATCGCCGTTGCCGCCCGTCACAGTGGGGGCAGGCACCGTGCCACCAAAGCCGCTCGTGTCCACCGAGGCCGTGCCGGTCACGTAGGCCAGGCCTGAGGGCAGGACATCGGTGAGCACCAGACCGGGCGTGGTGCCCTCGGGCAGGGTGATGGCCAGGGTGTAGGTGATGATCTCGCCAATAGTCACGTTGCTGCCGGACGTGTGGGCCGCCGAAGTTGCCTCCAGGGCCTTGCTCAGGGCGATGCCGGCCACGTCAAAGCCGACGCTGGCGCGCAGCTCGTAATCGTTCAGCCCGCCACCGTTCAGCAGCCCGTCGCCGCTGTGCCGCTCCTCGGCCACGGTGCCGTCCAGCGAGCTCCAGGTCACCACGGCGGTGTTGGTGATGCGCTGACCGGGGGTCACGCCGCTATCCAGCTCGGCCTGGATCGTCACCGTCACCGCCGCGCCCAGCGGCAGGTCGAATGTGCCGTCGGCCGTATTGGGCACGCGCCACTGGCCGGCGGTGACCTCGGCCGAAGGAGGCGTGATGCCGCTGGCGCTCACGCCGACCACTGCCGCGTTGATCAGCCCGGCCGGCACGGTGTCGGTCATGACCACGTCGTAGGCTGGTGCATGGCTGGCCGCACTATGAGAGATAACCACCTGGTAGGTGATCACCCCACCGGCGTCGGGCGGTGAGGGCAGGTTCAGGATGGTCTTGCTCAGGGCCAGCACCGGCTCCACCACCGTCAACGTCGGCGGGGTGGGATCGGGGATGGTGGTCGTGCCGCTCTCCGGATCGGTGTAGCGCAGCGAGGCCTGGTTCGTGAGGACGGTGCCGTCCTGGTTGGCCAGGATGTTGAGCACTACTGCGGTCAGCCGGATCAGGAAGCGGTCGTTGGCCGGGTTGTTGTCGGCGTGGACAGTGGTGTTGCCAAAGGTAAAGGTCACGTCGCCGCCGCTGCCACCGGGCGCGGTGATGACCGGGCTGGGCAGGATGCCGTTGAAGTCTTCTGTCAGCAGGCCGCCGCTGCCGCTCGCGGTGGTGATGACCTGCGAGCTGACATAGGCCATGCCGGCCGGCAGATCATCGAAGACAACCAGATCGCGCGTGATCCCCTCGGGCAGGGTGATCAGAAGGGTATAGGTTACCTCCTGCCCGATGGTGTACTGGTCCGGGCTGAGCGCCAGCTTGTCAATGGTTGGCGCGCTCAAGGTAGTACTGACGCTGCTGCTGCTCACATAGTCGTTGAGGCCGCCGACACCGCTAGAACCGTCGCGTTCGCCGGTGGCCGAGCCACTGCTGCCAGGTGTGCTCGAGCCGGTGGGGTTGCTGACGGTACCGTTTGGGCCCGGCAGGCTGGTGTAGGCGAGGTTGGCCGCGTTCGGTATGAGCTGGCCGGCCGCCGCGGTGTCACTGATCCGGGCTGTGATGGTAATCGTGGCCGAGGTCCCTGGATTGAGACAGCTCACCGTGGCAGTGATCGCCTGGCCACTGGTGACACTGGCGAAAGTCGACGGGGTGTTGCCGCAGGTGCCGCTGGTCGTCGCTCCCTCCACGCTCTGCAAGATCAGATTGCTGTCCAGGGTATCTGTTATGACAATGTCGAAGGCGGCAGCCGCGTCGTTGCCGCTGGCACTGTTCGAGAAAGTGAGCCAGTAAGCCAGCACATCGCCGGCGTCGGTGGGCCAGGTGATGATGGTCTTGGCCAGATCGCGGATCACGGGTTCAGCTATCCGCACAGGAACGCTATTGGAAGCCGAGCCAACCTGGCTGCCGCCAACGCGCACGGTAAAGCTGTTGCTGCGGGTAGTGCTGCTGGCCGCGCCGGTGGCATTGTCGAACGCCTGGTTGCCGGTGATGTTATCCACCAGGGCGTTGAACTCGACGACGATGTACTCCGAGTCTTCGTCGCTGTCAGCATTGGTCAGGTCTCCCAGTTTGAAGTACACGTCCGTGCCGTCGTTGTAGGTATCGTTATTGCTGGTAGCGCTGGCCGAGACGGCGTCATCGGGCAGAGGGCAGGTAGGGGTGACGGCGCTTGAACTGCCGATGATGTTCAGTCCGCCGCAGCTGGGCAGGG
>DAOTZS010000229.1:0-8614 GCA_034434335.1 Anaerolineae bacterium | reverse complement strand
CTGCAGGCCCGCATCCACAGGCCTGACGGCCTGTGCTACATTCACGCCCTTGTGGCGCAGGCTGTTAGCCTGCAGGCCCGCATCCACAGGCCTGACAGCCTGTGCTACATTCTCTAAAGACAGGTGACAGTCTCTCAAAGTGACTGTCACCTCTTTTGCTACGCCATCGCAGCCTCCGACTGGGCGCCAAACAGCCGCCGTTTGAAGGCCAGGGCCACGTTTACCAGGCTGATCAACACCGGCACCTCCAGCAGCGGTCCGATGACAGTGGCGAAGGCCTGGCCAGAGTTGATGCCAAAGACCGCTACCGCCACCGCAATAGCCAGTTCAAAGTCGTTGCTGGCCGCGGTGAAGGATACGGCGGTCGTTTCAGGATACGAGGCCCCAATCCGGCGCGTGATGAAGAAGGTCACGAACCACATCAGCAAGAAGTAGCAGACCAACGGAATCGCTACCCGCACCACGTCTAGCGGCAACTGGACGATGTACTCCCCCTTCAAGGAGAACATCACCACAATGGTGAACAGCAGCGCCGCCAGGGTGAGCGGGCTGATCTTGGGAATGAAGCGGGTCTCGTACCACTCCCGTCCCCGCCAGCGGATCAGGCTGAAACGGGTGATGACGCCGGCCAGGAAGGGGATGCCCAGATAGATGAAGACCGTCTTGGCGGCATCGGCGATGGAGACACTCACATGGACACCCTCCACCAGCCCCAGGGCGGGCAGCAGGAGGGAGATGAAAATCCAGATGTAGACCGCGTAGAAGAGGACCTGGAAGATGGCGTTGAAGGCGACCAGGCCGACGGCCAGTTCCCGGTCCCCGCCAGCCAGTTCGTTCCAGACGATGACCATAGCGATGCAGCGAGCCAGCCCCACCAGGATCACCCCCATCATATACTCTGGGTAATGGCGCAGGAAGAGCACCGCCAGCCCGAACATCACCAGCGGGCCCACGATCCAGTTCTGGATCAGGGAAAAGGCCAGCAATTTGGGGCGGCGAAAGACACGGTCCATCTCCTCATACCGCACCTTGGCCAGCGGCGGGTACATCATCAGGATCAGGCCGATGGCGATGGGGATGTTGGTCGTCCCAATGGACGCGGCCTGGTTGAAGGACTGGACCGCGGCCGGGAAGAGGTATCCCAGCCCCACGCCCACCGCCATGGCCAGGAAGATCCACAACGTGAGATAGCGGTCCAATAGGGAAAGGCGTTGAACAACGCCCGGACGCGCTGCAACGGGTTGAGTAGTTACGCGGGAAATCGTATCGGTCATGATGAAATGCCTCCATGAAGTAAGGGTTGCTGAGGTGGAGTGGAATGATGGGCTCCGTCCAGAGCCTCTCGCATCCAGGTCTTGATCCTGCTTACCGTGGGCACGTATCCGGCACTAACCACCTTTTCGTTGATCACCAGCGCCGGGGTGAACATGACAGGATACCAGGAGATCTCCTTGTAATCGCTTACATGGAGGATGGTCGCCTCCAGCGCTGGTTCCTCCTCCGCCAACATCTCCAAAGCTTGCATGGCACGCTGTTTCAGCAGATCACACCTTGCACATCCCGGCCCTAACACTTTGATCGAAAGCACTATAGCTGTCCTCCTTCCTTGTAGTGGGCTCATCGGCGATCGGACCTGGAACGGGAGGAAAGGCGCCACTCAGGCAGCGCAGGCCGGCGCTATGGCCCGGCCACTCACCTTCGGAGTGATCGGGAAGGGAATCGCCGGCCCAAGCGCCTTTTTGGTATCAGGTTTGGGTCAAACCCCGATTACAGATGCCCCTATCCCCGTGGATGCCATGCTGTGCGCCAGAGATCCGGACAGACATTTCGGGCACCAGCAGTTGGCCATGGCCTGTCGGCTCGCATACTGGTTGGCCGGCCCGAGGAATGCATCCAGATAACGGGCAACCCTCTCATCAGCCAGGCTGTAGAAGACATTGGTACCCTCTTTGCGGTCCACGATAATGCCGGCATGGCGCAACACTGCCAGCTGTTGCGAAACATAAGGCTGTGACTTGCCCAGGGCGACCGACAAATGGCATACGCACTCGTCTGAGTAACGCAGCAGGTCCAATATCCTCAGCCGGACAGGGTGCGCCAGCACCTTTAGCAGGTGGGCCTGTTGGCTGTATTTGTCCACGGCCTTTCTCCTTTTTTTCCCCAGATGGCACGCCGTTTATGACCACTCCCTCTACCAACTACTTGCTGTTCGTCAGACATTTCTCTAGTGCCGCCATGATCTCCAGCGCGCTCGGCAGGCGACCCGCGGCAATGAGCTGCTCATTGACGACCAGGCCGGGTGTGAACAAAAGACGGTACTTGCGAAAGTCGCTCTCATCGCTCAAATGTTGGAGCGACACTTCCACACCTTCAAACAGATGGGGTTTCTGATCATACAGGACCTGTACCGCGGCGATGACCAGTCCTTCCAGGATATAGCAGTTAGCACAGCCTGGCCCCAGTACTTTAATGTCCAACATAGGTGGCCTCGTTTCTCAATCGAAGTGCCTGACACCCCGGCCCGGCCGGCAGAGCCGGGGCGAGCTTTCGAAAGGTGCCGAACACCTTCCCCAGATTGCTGTACTGGATACTGGCGGCTTTCTTCGTAGTAACGACTTTAGTCGTTCGGGACGCGCTGAGAGCGACAAAGCCGCCCAGAATACCTCTTTCAAAGGATTCCCTCGCCCCCGATTGGGGGCGGAGGCTAGGGGGTGGAGGTACGGCGTAGTGCAACTGCGTGACCCCTCTCAATTACAGTGATCTTTGGCTCGACGATGATCTCGCTTTTGACCGAGTTGGCCACCAGGCTATATTTCTGCGCTGCCGCCAGCGCCTTGCGCACGCGCTTTTCAGTGCTGGCCGCATCCCCGTCGGGGTCGACCCGCACGACGATCTCGGGCCAGAGGCGCAGGTGGGTGAAGATCTCGGTGCGATCCAGCTCGATCCTCTTCGTGCCCTCGGCCCGACAGCGGTAGTCCACCAGGTCGAGCTTGAAGCGCTCGCAGGCCCAGAGGAACATCATCATCACGCAGGTGTTGGCCGCGGCCACGAACGCGTCCTCTGGGGTGAGTACGCCGGCCTGGCCGTAGGCGTCGGGTGGCGCGGAGAAGATCATCTGTGGGCCGTTGCCCATCACGATGTGCCCCCAGTGATCCCCGCGCCAGGTCACCTCGGTGGTGTAGGTTGCCGTCTTAGCCATGGCGCTGTCCCTCGCGCTGGGCACAATAGGCCTGCCAGGCCTGCCATACTGCCTCTGCGTACAGGTCTTCCTCGCCGGCCGGCACCGGATTGTATATCTGCACGGTCTGGAAAATCTCGGGTGGCAGTGCGCCGTCGGCGCGCAGGCCCTGGTTGTAGGCCAGCTCCAGGATCGGCTCCAGGGCCATGATCTGCACCGTACGGCCGGCTATCTGGACCGTGGTCACCGGGATGCCGGAACCGCAGGCGCAGGCTGCCGTGCTGACGGTCGGCGTTGCCGCGGGTTCGGCCTCCAGGATCGTGCCTTTGCTGCGGCTCCAGCGCACGGCCATCAGGCGATCCACCTCGGCGGCGATGGCGTCGGCCAGGGCGTCCACGACAGGCTGGCTTTCCGGCGAGAGCCGGCGCAGCCCCTGAGGTTGGGGCAGGTTGTGTTGCGCCAGGATGTCGTCCACCACGATGCTGGCCGCCGGCTTGTTGCTGTACAGCTCGGTGGCGCGCGCCGCGCAGCGCTTTTCGCAGCCGTCCACCGCGATGGTGGGGTAGAACTTGGCGAAGGCACGATCCCCTTCGCCACCGGCCAGGAAGAGTGGCAGGCAGATGGTGACCGTCTCGTTGGGCCGCAGCTCCTCCAGCACCTTGAGCGCGGCCAGGCGGGTGACCGTGCCCGCTGGCAGTTCCTCACCCGAGCACGCCACAATGCCCACTTTGCGTTTCGGCAGATCAGGCATGATTGTTTCCTCCGTCGTAACTATTCAACGGTGACTGGAAGTCACCCTTTTGGGGCCTGCGGCCAAAGGTCGGCGAAGGCCGACCTTTCTCATGATGCATACATGAAGGGTGTCGGCCTCCGCCGACACCCGGCACGAAGTGCCCAGGAGGGGCGATTTCAATCGGCCCGAATAGTTACCCTCCGTCAAGCAGTTCGTCGGCTGTTTGAGCGACCTCTTCGGCCAACGCGCGCGCCAGGGCCTGCCCTCCCTCGTTTAGCTCGCTGATGCCCTGGGGTTTGAGGGCCTTGTTGCGCCGGAAGACATCCAGCACGGTGAATTCCTTGGCCGTCGTGCCGCCGGCCTGGCGCACGTTGAGGGTGGCACAGGCCAGCTTGCAGCCATCTATGGTGATCACCGGGGCATCCTGGACGGCCGCTCGCGCCTCTTCGTCGCCCAAGACCAACAGCGACAGCGGCACGATGGCCGTCGTTTCCGGCCGCAGCTCTTCGACCACCTGGTAGGCTGCCTCGCGCGTCACCGTCCCATAGGTCTTGCCGATGCCGCTGCACGGCACGATGATGACACGATCGCTCATTTGGCTGCCTCCGCTTCGGCTTGCGCCTGCATCACCGCCAGGTAGGCCGGCGCGTCCAGCAGCCCTTCGGCCGGCCAACGCTCCGGCTTCAGCTCGACCAGCCAGCCGGCGCCGTACGGGTCCTGGTTGATCAGCTCAGGGCTGTCTTCCAGCGCCGGGTTGACGGCCACAACCTCCCCCGCCAGCGGCGCCGGCACGGTCAGGTCGACTTTAATGGTCTCGATGTTGGCCAGGTCATCGCCGGCCGCCACTCGCGTTCCTGCCGCGGGCAGCTCGACGAACGCGACATCGCCGCTGACCTGTTGGCGGAAGTCGCTCAGGCCGACGCGAGCCGTCTTCTGGGCCGGGTCATAGGCGACCCAGACGCCGGCCTCGCTGTAGAGATAACCGACCTTCACGCGGAAGATGAATTTATCAACTGTGGCCTCAAGGAATTCACTGCTCACTGCGCTCTCCTCTGAGTCATATGCTTTGCTGTACCAGGCATGCAAGCTATGCTATATATAAATTTATGCATGCTCTATGCTACGCTTATCTTTCCCTTTTGGCTATGAGCCAGGTCATATAAGCGGGGCGTAACTATTCAAGCCGATTGAAATCGCCCTCCTTGGGCACTTCGTGCCAGCCCTCGCCCCGAAGGGCTCGGCCCGAGGGGGTGTCGGCGGAGGCCGACACCCTTCATGTGTGCATCGCCAGAGAGGTCGGCGAAGGCCGACCACTGGCCGCAGGCCCCAAAAGGGTGACGCCTCGGGCGAGCCTTCGGCGTAGCCCCTTCCAGTCACCGCCTGAATAGTTACAGCGGGGCTATCAGTGCTCTATGCAGAGGTGCCCGGCACCTCTGGCCGCGAAAGGCCGTAAATCCCGACAAGCCTGCCCCGGCCAGGCCGGTTGGGCCAGGGGAGACGGGATGGAGCAGGCTGGAGATCTAGAAGACCCCTACGGCCGGGTGTCCCTTTGTCTTGTCTCTCGCGCTGTGGTATAATTCAACCAGTCTATCGCTTTCTCCCTTTATCACCCTTTCCCAAGAGGAGGATGAAGATGAAAACTCGGCATCTCCTTTCCCTGCTGGTCTTGATCTTGCTCTTGGGGGCCTGTGCCCCGCTCACTCCAGCGCCCACCCAGGCGCCAGCCGCTGAGGTCTCCACTGCCGCAGCTCCGCCGGCCAGGGAGGCGGTGACGCTTAGCTACGCCATCTGGGATGCTGAACAACTCCCGGCGCACGAGAAGATCATCGCCAATTTCGAAGCCGGCCATCCCAATATCCACGTGGAGCCACAAGTCATCCCCTGGCCCGAGTATTGGAATAAGCTCCAGACTGCCATTGCTGGTGGCCAGGCCTATGACGTGTTCTGGATGAACGGCCCCAACTTCCCCGTCTACGCCTCCAAAGGGGCCTTGATAGACCTGCAGCCCATGGTGGACCGCGATAGCCTGGACCTGAGCGTTTACCCGCCTTCGCTGGTAGAGCTCTACAGCTACAACGGCCACGTCTACGGTCTGCCTAAGGACTTCGATACCATCGCCCTCTTTTACAACAAGGATATGTTCGACGCCGCCGGCGTGAAATACCCCGATGAGACCTGGACCTGGGATGACCTGAAGGCAGCCGCCAAGGCCCTGACCACTAAGGACACATGGGGTATCGGCGTTCCTGTGGATGCCCAGTGTGTCTGGTTCAATTTCGTCTACCAGAATGGTGGAAAGGTCGTCGCTCCAGATGGGAGCAAGGTGCTCCTGGACGAACCGGCGGCATGCGAGGCCATCAAATTCCTGTATAGCTTCATCGAAGAGGGCCTCTCCCCCGATGCCGCAACTATGCTGGCCTCGGACACGGAAACCCAGCTCTTCCCCGGGGGCAAGGTGGCCATGTACACCTGCGGCTCCTGGCTAGCCAGTTACTACCACGAGGCTGAGCCCAATATTGATGTTGCTCCTCTGCCCAAGGGCAAGCAGCGGGCTTCCATCATCCACGGCCTGGCTAATGTCATCTGGTCGGGCACGAAGCACCTGGACGAGGCCTGGGAGTTCCTCAAGTTCCTGGGTGGCCCGGAGGCAGCCCGCATCTTGGCTGAGACGGGCACCGTCATCCCCGCCTATCAAGGCTATCAGGAGACCTGGGTCAACGCGATCCCAGATATGAACCTGAAGGTCTTCATGGATGCGCTGGAGTATGCGGTGCCCTATCCCAGCGTGGCCCAGGGCATGGAGTGGAGTGATAAGGTCAACGAAGTGTTGTCGGACGCCTGGCTGGGCAGCATCCCCATTGACGAAGCCTGTAAATTGGCGGCCGAGGCTGGCAACGCGGCCCTGCAGAAGCGGTAAGGGAAAAGCGGGATTTCCTGGGGCGGGTTGGGACCAGGACACGGCCCTGGTCCCAATCCGCCCCAACCCTTGCCTTGCTAAGCGCTGTACGGAAAGTCCGGCATGGTCTCCTGGCCGTGTCGCCCTCCGGCTGGCCAGGAGCTCTTGTAACTATTCGGGCCGATTGAAATCGCCCCTCTTGGGCACTTCGTGCCTGGTGTCGGCCTCCGCCGACACCCTTCATGTGTGCATCACCAGAGAGGTCGGCGAAGGCCGACCACTGGCCGCAGGCCCCGAAAGGGTGACGCCTCGGGCGAGCCCTCGGCGTGGCCCTTCCAGTCACCGCTGAATGTTACGAGCTCTTTAGATAAGCTCTGAGGAAGAGGGTTTCCCTGACCAGATGACCCGACATCGCCGCAACCCTTTAGCCGTGCGCGAAGCCCTCTGGGGATACGCGATGATCGCTCCCCTGCTTCTGGGCTTTGGCGTTTTCTTCTACCTGGCCCTGGCAGCCTCATTGCTCATTGGCTTCACGGAATGGGATGTGCTCACACCCCCACGCTGGGTTGGGTTGGAGAATTACACTCGCCTGTGGCGGGACTCCCTTTTCATCAAGGCCCTTTGGAACACGACCCGCTACACTCTGATGAGCGTCCCTCTCGGACAACTTATCTCACTGGCACTGGCTCTGGCGCTCAACACGCGTATTCGCTTCCGCAACCTCTACCGTCTGGCCTTTTTCCTCCCCCTCCTCACTATGCCGGTAGCCATCGCCGTAGTATGGAAGTGGATCTACAACCCGGATTTCGGCCTGCTCAGTCAGCTTCTGCGGCTGCTAGGGCTCCCGCGTCTTGTCTGGCTGGGCGATGCTCGCCTGGCCATGCCTGCCCTGGTTGTGATCGCCCTGTGGAGGCAGAGCGGCTATGGAATGGTTATTTTCCTCGCCGGGCTACAAAACATCCCTCGCGTTTACTATGAAGCCGCCCAGGTAGACGGAGCCAATAGCTGGCAACAGTTTCTTCACATCACCCTTCCTTTGCTGACGCCGACCATCTTTTTCAGCCTGGTGACTTCGCTCATTGACTCCTTTCAGGTCTTCGACCTGGTCTATGTGATGACCAGAGGCGGCCCTCTCAACACGACTCGCACCCTTGTCTACAACATCTATCAGGACGCCTTTCATTACTTCCGCATGGGCTATGCCACAGCAACTTCTTGGGTGCTGTTCGTTATTATCCTGGCCATCACCATCGCCCAATGGAGAGCGCAGAGGAAATGGGTGCATTACATCATGTGAGACCCTGGCGTTACGCCTGGCTACATGTGCTCCTGATCTTGGGCAGCCTTATCACCCTCCTTCCCTTTCTGTGGATGCTTGGCACCTCACTCAAGAGCGCCAGCGAGGTTTTCAGCGCCACGCCTACCTTCCTGCCCAAGGCCTGGTGCTGGGAAAACTACCAGGAAGTCTTCCAAAGGGCCCCCTTTGCCCGCTTCTACTGGAACACTATTGTGGTTACCGTGGCACGCGTGGCTGGCCAGATCTTGTTGTGTTCGATGGCCGGCTATGCCTTTGCCCGCCTGCGCTTCCCAGGCCGCGAGGCTCTCTTCCTGGCCGTCCTGGCCGTGCTGATGCTTCCTGAGCAAGTGACATTGGTGCCCAAATATGTCCTGCTCAAGTACCTGGGCTGGCTGGATACCTACCAGGGCCTCATCGTTCCCAGCCTGTTCAGCGCCCTGGGTACTTTCCTGCTGCGCCAGTTCTTCATGACCCTGCCCTCCGACCTGGATGATGCCGCTGTTTTGGATG
>DAOTZS010000228.1:0-3736 GCA_034434335.1 Anaerolineae bacterium | reverse complement strand
GGGGGAGAAAAAAGGGGGGTGAGGGGCAGTGAAGGCCCGAGGGGGCAGAAAGTGTTAACCGATTTTTAAGCATCCCCTCTTATTTTGCTTATTTTTCATCTGGGCTTCTTGCCCCGCTCCTACGCCCGAAGAAGTACAGCGCGGTGCTGCCGTAACGGCGTTGGTCCACGAGCTGCAGGTGTTCCAGGGGTGGCTCGACCCACTCCTTGGGAAAGATCTGCACCACTGCCAGGCCCGTCTCGGTGAGGAGTTCCGGCCGGGCATCTATGGCCCGCAGCGCCTGCAACCAGAGGCCCCGGTATTGCGGGGGCGCGATGTAGATGACGTCAAAAGGGGCCAGTTCTGAACGCGCCAGGTAGGTGAAGGCGTCGCCGGCCACTATCACTCCCTTCGCCTGGAAGCCGGTCGCCTCCAGGTTGCGGCGCAACGTGCGTAAGGCAGCCTGCGCCCGTTCGCAAAACACCACTTCGGCCGCTCCCCGGCTCAGGGCCTCGATGCCCACCGCGCCCGTGCCGGCAAACAGGTCGAGATAGCGACAACCCATGATCTGGCCCTGGGCAGCCAGGATATTGAAGAGCGCGGCCTTAACCCGGTCGGTGATCGGCCGGGTGCCCTCTCCTGGCACAGCCGCCAACGGCCGGCCCTTGGCCACTCCTGCGATGACCCGCACTCACCTACCTCCGCCGTAACTATTCAGGCCGATTGAAATCGCCCTCCCTGGGCACTTCGTGCCAGGCCTCGCCCCGAAGGGCTCGGCCCGAGGGGTGTCGGCGGAGGCCGACACCCTTCATGTGCGCATCGCCAAAGAGGTCAGCCTTCGCCGACCTCTGGCCGCAGGCCCCAAAAGGGTGACGCCTCGGGCGAGCCCTCGGCGTGGCCCTTCCAGTCACCGCCTGAATAGTTACCCTGCGCCGTGCTCGCAACCCCCAACGGTGTTTGGGAAAGCTTACTACGAGCAGTCTTCAGGCAAGCTCTAACGCCTTGCAGGGTTCCCTCTCCCCCTGGCCCGCGACGCCGGCCACCCGGCCGTGGCGCAGGAAATAAGCCAGCCGTTGCGGCCGCCACAGTTGCCTGTCGCAGACCACCCAGCCCAACAATATCAGCCCCAGCAGCTCGAAAATCACCAGGAGAGGCGTGGCGCGCACGATTGTCAGATAGGCAGCCAGCATGGCCTGAGGCTCGCCCACATGGGCCCAGGGATGCCAGTAACCCGCGCCCAGGGGATAGAAAAGGCTTTCCCGAAACCCCCACATCCGATCGGCAATCAGATGGCCCGAAAAGGCCAACAAATAAGGCAGCCAGCTCCGCCATCTGCGCCGGCGCTCAGCCGCGGCCCCACCTCTGACGCGAGCCACACACCAGGCACCCAGCCAGACCCCCAGATGGAGCCACAGGTTGTGTCCCCAGAACAAGGCTGCCTGTGTGTCGCGATAAAGGGTCAAAGCCAGCGGCTTATCCAACAGGTCGGGGGCCAGGCTGGCCAGCGCCACCAACCGATAGTCGGCCTCAGGCCAGAGGCCGGCCCGGCGCTGGAGCAGGTTCAGCGTGGCCCAGGTGAAGGCAATGTGACCACCAGGCAACATATCTGCACCCTAACCCTGGCGCCGGCGGATCAGGGTCCGGTAGACCTGGGTATCCACGCCGCCGAACCGGTACTTGTACTCCTCATTCCCCTGCAGGAAATCGAAGCGTGCCCTGCCACGAGCGATAGCATAGCGGATGATCTCGGCCAACAGCACCCATCCCGGGCTGAGTTGAGAGCTGGCCTGGGGGTCATATCCGGAGTTGTAGACCAATATCTCGTTAGCATAGTCAAAGCAGAGGTAGCTGGCCACGGGCTGGCCGGCGATCTCCAGGAAGGAGAGCTGTAGCCAACCGCGCTCAGCCAGCACCTGAGCCATGGCCCGGAAGAACGCCTGCATCTGCTCGGTCATAAAGGTGTCCTTGGCAGGGCTGCTCAGCCGGTGCAGGGTAATAAAGGTGTCCATGGCGGCCGGCAACTCGCTGCCGCCCTCCACCAGCCGTACACGCCACCCTGGAGCTTCGCGATCCATGCGGCGCAGTTTGCGCCGGATCTCGTGACGCTGCTTCTTGTCCAGGGTAGCCAGGTAGGCCTCCCAGCCGGCATCGGGCCCGGCTTCGGAAGGGATGACCGGCAATGTAATCACCGGGCAGACGTCCTCTTCCAGCACATCTACCAACCAGCCGCGGGCGCGAGCCATCTCTGGCAGGAGGACATGGGTCGGCGAAACCGCTGGCTGATTGCAGAGGTCCAGGAGATCCCAGTCGGGAGCCTCCGGCCCGGCCAGCCATGTCAGAAAGGCGGCGTAGACATCCTGCTCTTGCCCGCTTTCCACGATCAAATCCAGATAATCCGAGACCTCAATGCAGCCAACAACCTGCAGGGTCTTGCCGCCGGGATCTTGAGTCAGATAGAGGGGCAGGATGCCAATCAGCCAGCCGTCTCGCCGGGCTGCCAACACATAGAGGTCCCCACGCAGTGCACCCAGGTAATGCCACCACGTCGCCTGCCATTCCCAGGTGAGAAAGATGGTATCAGACTGACTGCGCCGGAGGAGCGCATTCCATTCGGCGCGCAAGATGTCAAAGATTGCTTCATCCCGATAGAGCGTTAACTCCAAGACGACAACCTCTCCTCACCAAACACACTGAGGCGCCCGCGGCCCGTGTCTGGCATCAGGGCTGGGGGCCGGATTGACCAAATCTGCGCCACAACAAACCCAATATGGCGAGCACCGTCACCGCAGCAGCAGCTCCCATTTGCCAGCCCGGTGGCAACCGCTCGGCAAAACGTGGCAAGGTACGGCTTGCCGCTGCTGGGGTCAGCGCGGCTGCCTGGGCAGAGGTGGCCGGCCAGGTAGGCCAGGGCGTGGGCGTGACCGTCGGCAGCATTGCCAGCGCCACCCGGGTGAGCTCAGGTGTCAGGCCCGCGCTGGGCAGGTTGCTGCCAGGTGCAGCCGTGGGTAAGCCCATAGCACCACACACCCAGAGCCGCACATCATCTATGAACATGGCGGTTCTGCCACCACTCCCATCATTGTAAACGTTGAAATAGACCATTATCGGGTCCGCGTAGTAGCCGATCAGAGGGGCGGTGCGCCGGACCCAGCTCTCTTCGTTAGCCACATCGCGCCACAGCCTGGCGACCAGATTGCCTCCGGCGTCCAGCAGGCTCAGCTCCTGGTAGTCACCACCGGCATTGGGCTCGGACCAGGTGTAGGTCCAGAACTCCAGGGTGGCGCTGATATAGCTGGCCGGCAGGATCACCTGCTGGCGGACCGAGGAGTAGCTGTTGAGGTTCTGAGCCTGGGTACCCAGCCGTAGCGCCCAGCTCCCGCTGTGAACCGGGCTGGTCACCCCCTGCACCTGAAGAGCGACCTGCGCCGGCTCCCAGAAAGCCAGGTCATCTTCGAAGCCGCCGTTGTGCAACAAGTCCGTACATCCCCCAGAAGTTACTGTCGCGCCCGGCCCAGGGGTGGCCGATGCAAAGATGGCTGTCGGCACCGGCGTCGGGGATGGCGAAAGGCCAGGAGGAGGCGTAAAGGTACGTGTGACCGCCCAGGGAGTGGAGGTAGCACTGACCATCCCAGGGGTGAAGGTGGCAGTCACCACCCAGGGGGTAAAAGTAGCTGTCACCACCCAGGGAGTGAAGGTGGCTGTCACCACCCAGGGAGTGAAGGTGGCTGTCACCACCCAGGGAGTGAAGGTCGCGGTA
>DAOTZS010000227.1:0-13557 GCA_034434335.1 Anaerolineae bacterium | reverse complement strand
TCTCACCCCCTTTCCCCCGCTCTCCCCTGGGAGGGGAGAGCGGGGGAAATCCCAAGTGTGGGGGTTTCTGGGGCGGCTTCGCCGCCCCAGAAACCCCCATAATGCCGATCTCCCCGCCCCCTGATAGGGGGGCGTCCCGCTGCGCGGGAGGCAAGCACGGGCCGGGGGTGGGGGTCAATCCGGAAAGTGTAGAATCCAGCTTTACAAAGCACTAGCCTCCGCCCCCAATCGAGGGCGGAGGAATCCTTTGAGCGGGAGACCACGCTGTGGTATGATCAGGCCCCAGTTTACCACTGCTCCTGGGGAGGTGCAATGAAAACCTGGGACATCCTTGGCATTGGTGCGGTGGCCGTAGACGACCTGGTCTATCTGGACGGCTACCCCGCGCCCGACAGCAAGACGCCCGTCCTGGAAGAACGGCGCGAGGGTGGAGGCCTGACCGGCACGGCTCTGGTAGCCGCGGCTCGCCTGGGCGCGCGTGCGGCTTATGCCGGCGTGCTCGGCGATGACGAGCTATCGCGCTTCACCATTGCCGAACTGGTAGCCGCCGGTGTGGATTGCTCAGCCGTCAGGCGTCAGCCAGATGCCCGCCCTATTCACTCCATTGTGCTCGTGGACCGCCTGACTGGCCAGCGCACCATCCTCTATTCTCTGGCCGGGGTCACCCCCCTGAGCCCACAAGAGGTGACCGATGAGCTGATCGGGCGCTGTCGCGTGCTCTTTGTAGATAGCACGGTGGCGGCTGTGGCCCTGCACGCGCTGCGCCTGGCACAGCGCCTGGGCATACCTGTGGTGGCCGATCTGGAACGCACCACCCCGCCCGAAGTGCTGGTGTTGGCCCGGGAGGTAGACCACCTGATCGTAGGGGCCGAGTTCGCCCGCCAGGTCACAGGGGAACGGGATCCCGCCATGGCTGTGCGTGGGCTGTACAGCCCCGCGCATCAGGCGTGCGTGGTCACGGGTGGTGACCAGGGGTGCTGGTATATGACGCGTGCTTCGGCTGGCACTGTCTACCATCGGCCGGCCTGCCGGGTGCCGGTGATAGATACCACGGGCTGCGGCGATGTCTTTCACGGGGCCTACGCGGCTTGCATCGCGGCTGGGGAAGGGATCGAACGGGCAGTGGCGGTAGCTACGGCTGCCGCAGCACTAAAAGCCACCCAACCCGGCGGACGTCGCGGTATCCCCGACCGGCCCACGGTGGAGAAGTTTCTGCAACAGCAATGTGCCGGCCGCGCTCAGCCTGCTCATCAAGCCTGAAGAGCAGTTGCCAGAGCGTTCTCCCTTTCCCCCTTGCTTAATCGCGGCGGATGTTGTGCCGCACGCAGGCCACATCCACGATGGTGTTAATCAGCTCCTCGTAAGGGATGCCCGCTGCCGCGGCTTCCAAAACAAGGTCGCTGAGGCCAGGGTAGAGGCCCGGCAAGGGGTTAACCTCCAGGATATAGGGCCGATTACCATCATCGGCGTCCAGCCGAAAGTCCACCCGTGCCACGTCCACACAACCGGTCACGCGAAACACCGCGGCCGTCAGCCAGTTGAGCTGTTCAACCATTTCCGGTTCCAGGGGGGCCGGACAGAAGTAGTGGAAGTCATTGGCCCACTCCGTTTTCATGCGGTTGGTGTAAACCCCTCCCTCGCTCTCAGGATAAGCTGCAAAGTCCACTTCTAGCGGGGGGAGGAAGCGCAGCCCACGCGTCACGCGCGGAGCGTTTTCGTCGCCGGGAACGCGGTGCGCCACAGGTGGCATCAGGTTGCCCAGCACACCCACCGTCACCTCCCGGCCGCGCACAAAACGTTCGACCAGGATCGGTTGGTGATAGCGGGCCAGTTGCTCGGCCAGGCGTGCGCGCAGTTCAGCCTCGTTGTACACAATGGAGTGGCCACTGACCCCCATCCCTGTGCCTTCGCGGCTGGGCTTGACGAAGAGGGGAAAGACCAGATCCTCGTCCAGTGGCTCGTCGGCGCGCTCGAAGACCTGGAAGGCCGGGGTCGGCAGGTGGTGGAAGGCCAGCACCCGCTTGGTCATCGGCTTGTCCAGGGTCAAGGCCAGGGTCAACACCCCGCTCCCTGTGTAAGGGATGCGCATCATCTCCAGGATGGCCGGGATATGCGCTTCCCGGCTATCACCCCAGTGTCCTTCACAGATGTTGAAGCACAGGTCTGGTTTCAGCCTGGGCAGGGTCTCGACCAGTGACAGGTTGCCCTCCAGGAAGGTGGCGCGATGCCCACGCGCCTCCAGGGCTGTGACAATAGCATTGACTGTAACCTCTGAATCCAGATCGGCCCAGGCATCCTCCGGCATCCCCGGGTAGTGGGGCGCGTTCTTTTTCAGGTTTGCCAACACAGCAATATTCAATCCCATCGCTCAAACACCTCACCCGTAACGATTTATAGTATTAGGTGTCCAGGCTATCAAGCTGACCTTGGATCAGCGATCCCAGTTCACGCCAGAAGCGCTGTACTGCGGGGTCCCCCGTGGCCGCCACATGAGCCTGACAGCTTTTCTCCGCCCGATCCAGATATGCTCGCAAGAAGCTGAGCTGTTCCGCGGCCTCCTTCAGATGCATCCCCTCAGCCCGCACCCGCGGGTCCGTGCCTATCTCGCCACTTGGGCTGCCATGCATGCGCAAGAAGCGGGCCAGATAGGAGAGGATCTCCTGTTCCCCATTGGCCAGCCGCTCCAGGGCGGCAGCGTACTTTGGCTCAGGGAGGGCAGCCAGATAGGTCTGACATAACTCGGCCAGGCTGCGATGCAAGGCGGCCTGATGGCGCAGGGTGGAGATAAGGGCTGGGCTGGCAACCAAGGTCGAGGGTTCCGAGTCTGCTTCCGACTGGCTCAGCCCGGCCAGCAGATCGTCATGCACGCCTTCGGGCAACGGCACCCGCGCTGCTGCCAGCACGAAGTGCTCCTGTTCGGCCATGGCACGCCGTACCGCCTCAGGCATCTGGGCAAAGGCGCCATCGGGGTTGTGCTGCGAGCGGTGGCATTCCCAGGCCGCCATGCGGCGCTCGGCCCAGGGCCCCACATGCATGACCACATCTATCTGGTCGTCAGGGGTGCCGACGAAGGGGAGTTGTTGGTCGCCGAGGCGGACGCGATAGCGGGCGAAGGCGGGCGCGGCGTCGAAGAAGCTTTGGGGGATGGCCCGGGTGAAGAGGCGGGCCACAGGCCAGGCCGCACCTTTTTCGGGATACTCGTCGGGATCGGCGGCCGCAGTGAACGCGGCCCGCACGATCTCCCAGACGGCCAGGTGGTCGGGGTGGGGATAGAGGCCGTTTTCGGGATGCGTAAGGATGACAGCCGGCCGGATCTGACGGATGCGCGCGACCACCTCTCCAATCGCCTCCCGCCGCGGAAGCTGCGCAATGCCGCCATCGGGCCAGTCAAGCCAGTGCAGCTCGGCGATGCCCAGGTGGGCACAGGCGCACTCCAGCTCACGCGTGCGCACCTGGGCCAGGTTCTCCCGCGTGGCACAGTCATCGCAGTAGATGGTGGCGGCCTCCCCACGGCTGGCACAGATCAAGACCGTGCGCACCCCGGCGGTACTGTAGTACGCCAGGGTAGAGCCGACGCTGATCTCGTCATCGGGATGGGCAAAGATCGCCAGTATAGTCAGAGACATCTTGTTGCGGTTACTACTCCGGTCAACTGCTGAACTCAGCCTTCACATCTGGGCGCAGGAGGTACCAGATGATCAGGCCACCGATGATGGTGCCCAGCGGGATGTTGAAGAGCCGGAAGATGGCCAGGGCCAGGGCACCCACTCGAGCCCACTCCCGCCCTTTCCACAGGCCCCACCCGACCACCAGGTTGGCAGCCGCCACCACCAGGAGCAGCCCGCCGATCAAGAGCGCGATAATGCTGATGACGGCAACCGCTGCCGCGGCGTCGGAGGCGCTGGGGTCCGATGCTGCCGCGATGATAACGAGCGCTACGATGGCGCAGGCGACGCAGATGCCCAACAAACTCAGGGCCGCGCAGATGAAGTGGTAGAGGCTGATCAAGGTCGTGCCGTCGGAACGTGCTTTCATGGTGTTGCTCTCCTTGGTTAGCGGTGTCTGTGGCAAGATACGATGAAACAGGGGCTAAAGACGAAGGTGCTAATCCCCCGAACAGCAAGGGACCGCGCTATGGCGCCACCTGCACGAACTCCCCCCCTCTGACCTGGAAGATGTAGATCTTGGCGTCGCGCAGGTCGCCGTTGTCCTGGTATTGCACCCGTCCCATAGGGGTGGTGATGTCCAGCCTGCGGATGGCTTCGGCGACCTGGGGGGCGCTCAGGGAGCCGGCCTTTTTGACCCCTTCAGCCAGCACCTGCATGGCGCTGTAGCCGTTGACCGAGTAGGTGTCGGGGTTGCGATATTCCACAGCCTGGTAGGCCTGGATCCAGGCCTGGTCCACGGCTGTCTTGGGGCTGGGCGCGAAACCGGTGACATACATCCCCTCGGCCGCGCCGTCAGAGTTGTCAATGGTGGCGGCCAGGAAACAGCCGTCAGAGGCCATGAAGGTCAGGTTGCCCAGGCCAGCATCGCGCAGATCAGCGCGCAGGTAGGGGCACTCCACCTCGTAGCCGGCATAGTAGATGGCATCCACGCCGGCGGCCTTGATCTGCGCCACCTCCTGGAGGAAGCGGTTTTGCTCAACCTTTACCTGCAGTGAGAGGGGCACCTCCGCTCCCAGGCGCTGCAGTTCAGCGGCAGCCAGCCGGCCCAGGTCAATGCCATAGGGGTCATCGTTATACAGCACGGCCACCCTTCTGGCCCCCAACTGGTTGACCAGGTACGCCACCCCCACTTCGGCCTGCACATCGTTGCTGGCGTTGACGCGGAAGAAGTTGCGATAGCCCTGGTGGGTGAGTCCCACTTCGGAGGCAGTGGGGGTAATGACCACGATGGGCAGGTCCTTGTAAATCTGCATGGCGGCGGCTGTCTGGCCCGAGTTGGGGTGGCCGATGACCCCAAGGACGCGCTCTCCGCGCTCGACCGCGGCCTTGACCTGCTCGGCCACACTGAGAGCCACCTCGGAATCGGCTTCATCGTCCAGCACGATCACTTTCACTTTGTGGCCCAGCAGGCCTCCCGAGCGATTCAGTTGCTCTGCCATCAGGCGTACACCCCCGGCGACCGTCTGGCCTGTGTTGGCCTGGAAGCCGGAAAGGGGGCCCGCGACATAGACAATAACCTCACCTGGGCCGGGCGTGCCTGTCGCACAGGCGGCCAACAGGAGGGCGATAATAAGCAGTAGACCCCAGATTGCTCGGCTCATGACAACCTCACGCTCCTAAAGTGGCCGGTCGGTCACCTTCTGGCGTAACTATTCAGCGGTAACTGGAAGGGCCACGCTGAAGGCTCGCCCGAGGCGTCACCCTTTTTGGGCCTGCGGCCGGTGGTCGGCCTTCGCCGGCCTCTCTCATGATGCATACATGAATGGTGTCGGCGTAGGGCGATCCGCCGGATCGCCCTACCTGGCACGAAGTGCCCAGGAGGGGCGATTTCCATCGGCCTGAATAGTTACCTTCTGGCGACCTGCCGACGCTGGGCCGGTGTGGATGTAGACACGGCCGATATCTCTTCCAGCCCATGCGTATATACTTCGTTCAATGACTCGACCAGGTCTTGCAATGCCAACACTTCACTGCGAATATCGTCGCGCAGACGCTCCGCGCGATCAGAGTCCACATCCCGGCTGCCGATGAGCAGGAGCTGAGAGTATACCGTTCCCAACGCGGCCAGGGAGTGATCCAGTTGCAGGTCAGCACGCTCCATGCGGCTGGCCAGTTCTTTCAAGTTCTGCTCCAGGCGCCGGCTGGACTCAAGGGTGGTGGCCATCTGCTCGCGCAGCCGCGGGTTGGATTCGCGGCTCAGCCGCTGCGTTAAAGTCTCAATCTCCTTGGGTACGCTCTCCAGATCGCGCTTGATGATCGGGTCATTACGGTACGTATCAATGCGTCGTGCCAGCAGCACCATGTTGGCGATCCAGTCGTAAACCTGGGTGGTGGTCTCTTTCAGCCGATCGCGCAGCAGGCCGTTGCGTTGTTGTTCCACTACCTGCTGGATGCGCTGGCGATATTGCTCGGCTTCGGCCAGCTTATCTCGCAGCTCACGGTTGCGAATCCCGGCGAAACTGTACTGTTCGCGGAAAAGGGACTCCACCACCTTCTGCTGCTCGGCTTTGTCGGTCAGGCTGGATATGACGATAGCTGCTTCTCCGATCAGCCCCAGGACGGGCCAGCCCCAGGCCGGCCAGGCCGGAAAAGGATGGGGCAGGAACACGCTCAGCAAGATGGTGCCGGCGATCATCACCGCGCTTTCCCAGCGGAAGAAGGCGTTCTGGATCAGCGCTTTCTGGGCATCCCGTTCGATGCGGCTGAGGATAGAATCGTTAGCCATAGCATTTGTGAGCGCACATAGCTAGAGTCCTGGTAACTATTCAGGCCGATTGAAGTCGGCCGCCGCCACCCTTCATGTGTGCATCACCAGAAAGGTCGGCGAAGACCGACCTCTGGCTGCAAGCCCCCAAAGGGTGACGCCTCGGGCGAGCCCTCGGCGTGGCCCTTCCAGTCACCACCTGAATAGTTACAAGCCCTGTACCTCTAGAAGTAGCTCGACAAAACCTTATATAGATCCCGGATGGTTTCCGGCGTGCCCTCGCGCACCTGGCCGTTGCTGGCACTTGCGAGAGCTTGCAGGACCTCGTAATCGGCATCTGAGCCATAGGCAACGCAAAAGATCACCACCGGCAATGTCTGGTTGCCGTCACGGATCTCGGCCACCAGTTGGCGCAGGGAGACTTGGGAGGCATTTTCGCGGCCATCGGTCATGACCACGATGGCGTTAATGCGCTCGCTGTCTCCATAGCGCTGCAGCCGGCTGTAGGCCGTACGCACGGCATCCAGGAGGGCCGTGTTGCCATTGGCCACCAGCTGATCAATTTCGGCCGTCAGGGCAGGCCGGTTACGCGCCAGGGTGTCCAGCTCGATGATGTTGACCACGCTGCTGTTGAACTCCACCATCCCCACCCGCTCCTGGTCGCTGGGGATCTGGGCCAGGAAGGTACGCAGGGCAGCCTGGGCGTTGGCCAGCTTGCTGCCGCGCATCGAGCCGGAGGTGTCCACTACCAGGAACACGTTCGTCTTACGCTTGGTCAGGGTCCAGACGTTTTGCACCACCGCCACCACATCCCAGGAGGGAAGCTGCAGGGTGGTCTGGGGCTGGAGCGGGTCCACTCCGTTGGCCGGGATGAGGGGAGAGCCCGGGCTGTCCAGCGGTATGCTCAGGTCGGCGGGCCGGTAGCCGGCCTGGAGGATCTTTGTTTGCGACTCGGGCCGGGCCAGGAACTCGCGCAGGGCCTGGAAGGTGCGCCGCTGGTTGGCCGTCAAGGTGGGTGTTTCAAGCAACGCCAGGGGATGGTCGGCCCACAGGGTGCCTTCGGCCGGGTAGAGGGCCACCAGGCGGGCTGGCGGCTTGCCAAAGGCGCCGGTGTTGAAGGCCACCACTAGCTGCTCGGAAACGATAAAGGCATCCAGGTAGGCAGGGCCTTCCTTAGCAGCTCGCTGGATGACGGCCAGTTCGGCCTCGCCATAGTAGCGCACCGTTTTTTCGACGGCTGCGACAAATTCCACTGTCTTGGGGTCTTGGGCCAGCTCGGCTGTCAGCCCGCGCTGCACACCTGCACCGGCATAGAACTCGGCCAGGGTAGCCAGCAGGCCACTGGCGTGCGCGGTGCTGGGATGGCTCCACTTGAACCCCGGGTCTTGTTGGGCCCGGGCCTGCAGGCTTTGCCATCCGACCGGCTGTTGCGGCCAGCCCAGGGAACGCGCGGTCTCTTCCCAGGCAGCGATGACGATGGGGGTGACCGCATAGCGTACTGCCTCCCCCACCAGGTTTGGCCGAATTGTGCCCGGCTCGGCCGCGGCCTGGCTGGCGGCCCACCGCTGGTTGAGCTGGTCCAGCCACAGCGACGAATCGGGGGTCAGGGCCTGGAAGGTGGCCGCGCCAGCCAGCACCTGGGTGACCATCTCCTCGGGGGTCATCTCCAGCAGTTGCACCTGCATCGGCTGCCGGTCGGGGGTGCGCAGCTTCTGGGCGTTGAACTGCTCGATCAGGGAGCGGATGATGGCCGCTTTTTCGGGCGAGTAGGCCACGGTCAGGGTAGCCGTGCGGCTGTCGGCCACTGCCGTCTCGGTGGAGGTGGTGGTCGAACGACTCACCCCCACCCATACCAGGATGCCACCCAGGCAGCACAGCAGCAAGATCCCCATCACCCCGATGAAGATGACGGTGCGTTGTTTGCTCATGCGCCTCATGGATCACTCCTCAGAGCCGGCGATGCCGGCTGCTCTTGCTCTGCCGTCATCTTCCCACGTTCAAGTCGAACCAGCGCAGCAAGGCCAGGAGTACATCGCGGCTGGGAGAGGCCATGCGCGTGGTGCGCGGCACCACGGCCTCCACCCCCTGGCTTTGCCAGCGCGTGAAGAGGGTGTCACCCTCGGTCACGCTGACCTCGTTGTTGACCGCCCGCAGCCCTTGTTGGACGGCCAGCCTTTGTATCTCTGTCGTCAGCAGGAACCGCTGGAATTGCAAGGCCGCGTTCTTCTCGGCCGCGGTGGTCTCGGGCCCTATCCAGATCGAGAAGGGGAAGTCGAACCAGGTCAGGTACTTGGGGTAGCGGATCACCAGCGGATCAGCCCAGCGGGTCTGGATGCCGGCCATGTTGTTCAGCAGGTCGCTCTCCAGGAGTTGTCCCCCGTCCCCCACAGAGTATCCGAACAGGGCGAAGTCCTCGGCGGTGTAGGCGCTGGCCCCGCTGACGTCGGTCAGGGCAGCCATCAGCTCTCCCAGCCATTTTTGGAAGGCAGGGTCGGTGACATCGGCGACGGAGATGTTGGTGCGGTCATAGTACTCGCCGGCGGCGGCGATCATGGCAGCCAGTCCGCCTACATTGCGCCGGGGGTTGGGCACCACCAATTTGAAGAAGCCCCAGGCTGGATCGCCACCCAGTTCGGGCCAGCCACCTTTGGCTACGGCCGCGTCATGGATCGTGCGCCAGTTGATCTCACCGAACTTCTTTTCCAGCACCTCGGCGCGGCTCTGGTAAATGCCCCAGGTGAAGAGGGAGATGGCAATCGGCCGGGCACGGTACTCGCCGTCGGTCAGGAAAACATCGCGGCCCAGGCGTTCCTTGTAGACCGCGTTGGCCAGCTCGACCAGGTAACGGCTGTCGGGGATCCAGACAGTAGGGAAGGTGGTCTCTAGGCGTTCCCGCTCCTGGGGGGTGAGCTCCTCGCGGCTGCGGTCGCCCAGGGTGCCGAAGTCGTCGCGGTCGAACTTGCCCAGGGCGGTGAGCCCGTCCATGGCGATCACCTGGACTTCGATGGGCTGGCCGTCCTGGCGGAAGTTGCCCTGGTTGAAGCGCTGGGCCGCCTCGCGCACCCAGGGCTCGACCGGCAGCGCGGTGAGCACGCGCACCTGGACGGGCCCGCGCGGGGTCGCCACCAGGGGTTCGGGGTTGCCTGGCCCCAGTTGTTGCCAGCCCAGGCCGGCACTCACGACCAGCAGGACCACGCCCAGGATCAAGAAGAAGACAGCCTGGGTGCGCCGGCCGCCGCGCGCGGTGGCAATCCAGAAGTAGATTGAGAGGCCGATGGCTATCAAGCCTCCGGCCAGGGTGCCGAGAATAGGGGCCAGGGTCATGGAGCTCTCCTCTCAAGATGGATAAGCCAGCAGGCTGGATAGAGGGCAGCGGGATCGCGCATCTGCCATAGTAGCCACAGCCAGGTGGCCGATCTACCTTACGTCCAGTACCTTACGGCAATCCAAGCCGGGCCTTGCGCGCGGCGAGCTGGCTCTCCAGCTCTTTACGTTTAAGGGCCTCAGGGGTCTCGCCGTGGGCCAGGCTCTGTTGTGCCAGTTGCTGGATTTGGGCCTCAGCTTCGGCCAGCCGCGCCCGGATGGCGTTCACAACCCTGGCCACGTCGGGATCCCCTATGCCGGCCAGGTCATCCAGGGAACGGATGGCAGCCGCGGTCAACTCTTTGGCCCGGGCCAGTCCCACCAGGCTCTCCACTTCCGGCTCGCTCTGGCGCAGGGCAGTGATGCGCGCGTTGAGCTGAGCCTGGGTCTCGGCCATCTGCGCGTACTGGGCATCCAGTTTTTCGAGCTGTGCCGTCAGGTGCGCGGCGGCCAGGCGAGTCTGGTTAAGGCGGTCCTGGGCTGCCAACGCGTCTTCGTACAGCCCATCTTTCAGCAGACGGTCTACCTCCAGGTCCTGTCTGACTAACAAAGCCTGCTGCTCGTCGCTGCGCTGGCGAAGCTGCATGATCTCGGCGCGCAGGTGAGCCAACTGGTCGTTCAACTGCTCTTGCAGCCGTTGCAGTTCGCGCAGGTGGTGTTGGAAGACCGCCGTTTCGTTGGATTGCAACGCCCGATCTACCAGCCGGTTGAGGTCGGCGGCGATCAGGGTTTGGATCTTTTCCAGGAGGGATGCCATGATTTCGGCTCCTTTTTGGATCGCAGCCCTACGGCGCGGTTTTCGATTTCGGCCCGCCCGCCCACTTTATGCGCAGGGGCGGAGCGTCACTCCGCCCCTGACCCGCCTCTTTACCCCCTGCTTGGCCGGGCAAAGTGCCAGGGACAGAAGGGCAAGAAGCTGGATTAGCCGGGATCGGTACTAGCTATTCCTTGCTTGCCAGCCCCAGCCGGGCCTTGCGCGCTGCCAGTTGCGCGTCCAATTGCTGGCGGTCCAGGATTTCATCCATCTGCCTGTCCAGCGTGGCGGCCCGCATCTCACCTTCCGCCGAGGCGCGGTCCAGGCGTTCCCGGATGGACTCGGCGATGCGGGCCACGTCGGCATCACCCACGCCGGCCAGGTCGTCGAGCGATTTGATGGCCCGCACCGTGATCTCTTTCGACTTGGCCAGCTCGAGCAGCGCTTCGAGTTGTTCGCGCTCCTGCTTGATGGTGGTCAGCTTGGCTTCCAGCTTCAGCCGGGCATCCATCAAGCTCTGATATTCGCGCTGCATCTGCTCGAGCTGTTGGGCATAGGTTTCAACCAGGCGCTGGGTTGAGTTGAGCTTGCTCTGCGCGGCCCGGGCCAGGTCTTCACGCCCCTCCTGCAGGAACAGGTCAATATTGCGGTCCAGTTCGGCGGCCTTGGCCTGAAACTCGTCGTGCTTGCGCCGCAGAGTCTTCACCTGGCCACCTACTGTAGCGACCGCCTCCGAGAGGTCTTCCAGGTTATCTTCGACTTCGCGGATGTACTGATTGATAACAGCGATAGAGTTTTGCTTGAGCGCCTGGTCTACCAGCCAATGCAGGTTGGCCGAGATCAGGGTTTGCACCTTGTCGAGTAAAGACGTCATGGAGATGCCTCCTGTGGTAATGGTTGCATCGCATTCCCACCCGAGACAGGTACGGGAATGCGGAATGGGCTGGCAGGCGGGCCAGTGCTGCCCCGTCTGCTCTTATATCTGGCTCTGATCATAACACCAGGCTGGCAGGGTGCTTGACAGCCGCCAGACGAGTAACTGACAGGAAGTGAGTAGCTACTCCACCAGCTTATATCCTCGGCCTCGCACGGTAATCAGATAGCGCGGGTTGGCCGGGTCCGGCTCGATCTTCTGGCGTAACCGGCTGATCAGCTTTTCGATGCGGGCATCATCTACTTCGTCAATGTAGTCCTCACCCCATACTGCCTCGACCACATCGTACTTTGTGCAGATCTTGCCCAGCCGGCCATAGAGCAGCAAGAGCAGGCGATACTCCAGATTGGTAAGGGTTGGCACCTGAACCCCGTTCACCCACACCTCACCGCTATCAGGATCCACTTGTACCCCGGTCCTGCCAGGGCGACGCGCAGCCTGTTGGCGTTGCACGAACTCCTCGAAGGCGCGGGCGAAGATGCGCCGTTCGGGTCCCCGGCCGACCACCAGATGTTTGGCGGTCAGCATTTCCAGCTCTGGGGGTGCCTCGCGTTCGTCCAGCCGATGAAGGGCCAGCAGGGCTTCCTGTTCGCCCGGGGTGAGGTCATTCCATATCTTGCGGCATTCGGCCTGGATGTTGAAGTCCTGGGCCAGCACCTCCGCGGCCCGCCGATGGATGATCCAGTCCTGGCTGGGATCGCGCACCGGCCGGCCCGTGAGCAGGCCCAGCACCCGACAGGTAGTCTCCAGCAGGCCCGGATGGCCGCCGGCCCAACTGCGCACAAAAGCCAGGTCCTCCTGGCTGAAGGTCACCCCCTCCTCGGCGGCAAAGCGCTCCAGGTACTCAGCCACTTCCTCATCGGAGAGGGGAGAAATGTACAGGATGTGATGGGCAAACAGCTCGCTGAATTCGGCCACATCCGGGTCCTGGCGGATCTGGCTCAGCCGGCGATTGGTGGCCGTCACATAAGTCAATCCTTGCCAGTGTTTGTCTTTGAGCGCGCGCAGGTTGAGAAAGACCCGGCCATCAATCCCTGCCACCGGCTCATCCAGTTCGTCGAACATGAAGACGACCCGTTGAGGCAGGAGGTCGCCAATAGCAGCCATGGCCTGGGCGAAGCGCAGGGGGATTTCAAAGCTGCTGGCCGGTGCCACCAGGCCCGTATAGGCGGTCTCTACGTGCCGGAGCACCTCGGCCGCAGGCTCACCATCCAGATCGCGCAGGGCATCCATGGCGCAGCGCAGCATCAGTTCGTAGAACGCCTGCTCGCTCATCTCCAACATCTGGTTGAAGTCAATGTAAATGAACAGATAGTTGGAGGCATCGGCGCCCAGATACTCCCGCTGGAGTTGGGGGTCGGTCATGGCCCGCAACAACGCCGACTTGCCCAGGTTGCTGACCCCCACTACCGAGACGCAGTACATGCTGCGCACATCGTTGATGAGGGTCAGTAGATCAGTCCTGCGTGGAGGTATCATCTCCAGCCGTGGTTTTGCAGTCATTACTCTGGCATCCTTCCGTTGTGGGAGTTGTAATGCGAGCTTCAGCTCGCACCATTCAGTTCGTGCCATGGGTGGTGGGCGAGCTAGAAGCTCGCCCTACATGGGCTGGGCAGGTACCGCCAGGTTGTGATGCGAGCTTTAGCTCGCACCATTCAGTTCGTGCCATGGGTGGTGGGCGAGCTAGAAGCTCGCCCTACATGGGCTGCGCAGGTGCCGCCAGGTTGTAATGCGAGCTTCAGCTCGCACCATTCAGCTCGCGCTGTGGGTGGTGGGCGAGCTAAAAGCTCGCCCTACATGAGCTGGGCAGGTGCCGCCAGGTTGTAATGCGAGCTTTAGCTCGCACCATTCAGTTCGCGCCATGGGTGGTGGGCGAGCTAGAAGCTCGCCCTACATGGGCTGGGCAGGTGCCGCCAGGTTGTAATGCGAGCTTCAGCTCGCACCATTCAGTTCGCGCCATGGGTGGTGGGCGAGCTAAAAGCTCGCCCTACATGGGCTGGGCAGGTACCGCCAGGTTGTAATGATGCGAGCTTTAGCTCGCATCATTCAGTTCGCGCCATGGGTGGTGGGCGAGCTTCTAGCTCGCCCTACATGGGCTGGGCAGGTACCGCCAGGTTGTAATGCGAGCTTCAGC
>DAOTZS010000226.1:0-4095 GCA_034434335.1 Anaerolineae bacterium | reverse complement strand
CCAGATTGACAGCCTGGCCTCGGCCGCCGCCATCATGCTGGCACTGCAGAAAGTGCTAATTCATCTTTGAACCATCCCCGCAATTGGGGATGGTTCAAAATCGGTTAACACTTTCTGCCCCCTCGGACCTTCACTGCCCCTCACCCCCCTTATTCCACCCTCTCCCTTTGGCCTGCGGCCAGGGGAGAGGGTGGAGTAAGATGGGGAGGGGTTTGCGGCGGCCTTCGGCCGCCGCAAACCCCTTTTTTCTCCCCCTCTCCCGCTGCCGAAGGCGAGCGGGAGAGGGTAGGGGGCAAGGTGAGGGCCCTGGGCCGCAATTGTAAGCTAATTGCAAGCACGACTCGTTGACGCCCAGCGGCCGGCGTAGTAAACTGAAACAAGAGCACCGGGTACTCAGTAGTAGGGGCTCGGCCCTGCCCGGCGACTTGATTTTTTGAATGTGCCCTGGTGAAATGGTGCCACCGAAGAGGGCACCCGGAGGGCTAATGAAAGTAAACCCGCGATTGATTATGCTTGCACGCAGTCTGACCATTCTGCTAACTGTCCTGGCGGGCTTTCTGCCGGGACAAATGGCCCACGCGGCCGGGCAGGCTGTGCCGGGCGTGGACCCAAACTTCTACAAGCTCACCATCGGCCAGGCCGGCATGTATAGCGTGAGCTACGCAGCGCTGGCAGCCGCCGGCCTGCCCGTGGATACCCTCGACCCCGCCACCTTCCAGCTCTACGAGCAGGGCAGCGAGATCGCGCGCCAGGTGGTGGATGCCGACGGCAGCGGCACGTTCAATGCCGGAGACTACATCCTCTTCTACGGCCGGGCGGTGGATACCGACTTCACCGGCACCAACATCTACTGGCTGACCTATGGCGTGGCACCCGGCCTGGAGATGGGATCTCGCGATGGCACACCTGCACCGGGCCTGCCCTCCGCGGCTACCTTTCGGGAGACGCTCCACTTCGAGCAGAACAAGCTCTGGGTTAGCAGTGCACCAATGACCGGCGTGGCCGACCACTGGTACTGGCAGAACTACCAGCCCGCGTGCGATCGCTATGGCTACTGTGTGCCTGCCATCTACACCTATACGCTCCAGCTCCCCGGTGTGGCGACCGGCACCCATACGGCCACCCTAACTCCGCGGCTGCGCGGCAACAGCGATCGCGGCCATCTGGCCAACTTTTACCTCAACGGCAACCATGTGGGCGATGCTTCGTTTGATCGCCGCGATGAGTTCCTTGGTTCGCTGAGCTTCCCACAAAACATGCTGATCGAAGGCAGTAACACCCTGACCCTCACCTCTCCCTACGATGGTTCGGCCGTCAAGGACATCTTCCTGGTCAACTGGTTCGAGGTCAGCTACCAGCGAACTTATACTGCGCCCACCACGGGGCAGTTCGCCTTCGGGGTAGATATGCCCGACCCCTCGGCGGTGACGGTGACGAACATCCAGGACAGCAGCACGGCCATCTACGACATCACCGATCCACAACATCCGGTGCGCATCACGGGAATCGAGATCACCCCTGGGGCGACCGCTGGATTGAGTCCTGCTGCCGGGTTCAGCATCACCTTTGCCCACCGGGGCAGCGCGGGCGCCCGTTATATTGCTGCTGCACCAGCCCAGTACCTGTCTCCAGGCAGCATCACGCCGGACACTCCGTCCCACCTGCGCAGCCCGACGGAGGGCGCGGACTGGATCATCATCAGCCACCGCGATTTCCTTTCCGCTGCCCAGACTCTGGCTGGCCATCGTCAGGCCCAGCAAGGCTATCGGACAGCCGTAGTAGATGTCCAGGACATCTACGATGAATTCAACGGGGGGCTGCCCGACCAGGAAGCCATCCGGGCCTTCCTGCGCTACGCCTACGAGCACTGGCCGCGGCCAGCGCCCCAATACGTGGTGCTCCTGGGCGATGGCCACTACGACCCGCGCAACTACCTGGGCACCAACGCACCCACCTTCATCCCGCCTTATCTGGCCGCGGTGGACCCCTTCGAAGGCCTGACCGCGGCCGATAACCGCTACGTGGCCTACGACCCCGTGCCCCCAACCGTGAACCCGGTGCCGTTCATGCACCTGGGCCGCCTGCCGGCCAATACCCTGGCCGACGCGCAGGCCATGGTCAATAAGATCATCAGCTACGAAACCGGCCCCACCGACCTGTCCTGGCAGCGACAGACCACCTTTGTGGCCGACAACCCAGACTATGCGGGGGATTTCTGGGCCAATTCAGACATGGTGGCCGATAACTACACCCTGCTGCCGGCCGAGTACAACCGCCAGAAGATCTATTACCAGGCCAATACCCCCGCCTCCCAGACCACCGCCGCCATCGTGGACGCCATTAACGCCGGCACCCTGCTGCTCAACTACCACGGGCACGCCTCCTGGCGCAGTTGGGCGAGCGAGGGCATCTGGCAGGTCAGCCACCTGAGCCAGCTCACCAACCAGGGCAGGTATCCGGTGGTATTGGTCATGGGGTGTCTTGAGGGATACTTCATCGTGCCCTATGCCAATCTGCAGAGCCTGGGGGAAAGCATTGTGCGGCAGGCCAATGCCGGCGCGGTAGCAAGCTGGTCCCCTGCTGGCAAGGGGGTGGCGGCCGGCCACGATGTCATCTTCCAGGCCTTCTACGAGGCGATCTTTGGCCAGGGCATCACCCAGATTGGCGCCGCGACGAGCTATGCTAAGGCAGCCCTGGATGCCAGCAGCAGCCCCTTCAAGGACTTGATTGACACCTACATCCTCTTCGGCGACCCGGCCATGCCCCTGAAGCTGGCTGCCCCTGACCTCTGGGTGGAAAAGACGGCCCAGCCTTCCGGCCCCTGGCACCCCGGCGAACAGGTCAGATATGTGATCCGCTATGGCAACAGCGGCTCAGCGCTGAGTGCAGATGTGGTCATTACGGACATCATCCCCGCCCAGGTCCTCAACCCTGCCTGGGAGGCCAGCAATCCAGGGATCACGGCCGCGCCTGGGCCGGCCTTCGTCTGGAGACTGGCCACGCTAAATCCCGGGGATTCCGGCACCATCACTGTCACAGGCACAGTTGATCCTGAGCTCAACCGCAGTGTTGCCATCAGTAATGTGGCGCTCATCTCTGGGAACGCCTGGGAGTCGCCGGCCCAGGGCGCCAACAATAGCAGCCGGGCCGACACGACCACCGTCCTGCCCACCGGGTTCAACCTGGAATTGTTCGAGAGCTCATGGACGGCCGATGGCGCGCGGGTGCGGTGGGTCACCCGCAGCGAGACCGGGGTCGAAGGGTACAACGTATATCGCACAACTGTGCCCCACCTGCGCGGCAAGCGGGTCAATCCGGAACTGATCCGCTCTGCGGCGCCGCCTGAAGCCGGTGCCGAGTACACCCTGTTGGATACCGGGGTCACGCCCGGGGAGACGATCTACTATTGGCTGGAGACAACGGGCTTCGACGCGCCCATCTGGTTCGGCCCCGTGCTGACCAGATGGCCTTATGTAAGCTGGGTGCCGTTGGTTGGCCGCTAACCTGCTCCTGCGACCCTATCTGGCCATCCAATCGTCGTCACTTTTGGGGTGGCTCTACGTCTATCAAGATGAATATCGTTGTCGGCAATGCCGGCCTGATGGATCGCCGGTCGGAGCCGGATGCTTGAATCGGGCATAACCTGCCCGGAGGAGCCTAGAATTATGAATGAGGAGACTTGCACATCAGCTCACACAAAGCGCAGCTCGGTGCTCATCAAGATACTGGGGGCAGCTTTGATCGCCCTGGCAGCCGGGGCGCTGTTGTGGGGCAGTTTCGTGTTGACCACCAGTGCCGCCGTCCCAAGGCCGGGTCAGCCTGGTGATATCGGTCTCCCCACGCAGGCGGCAAACCCTGACCCGGCTTTGCCGCTTGGCTTCCGGCTGGGCCTTTCCAAATGGGCCTTGCCAGACCCCGACGGACATCGCCTGGTCGGTGATCCTGTGGTCTTTGAAGTCCAGATCCGCAACGAGGACGAATCGTTAGGCACAGTGATCTACCTGCCCCTGCGCGATGTCTACAGCCCCACCTGGCTGAGCTATGTCAGCGCCAGCCCGCCGCCTCAAACGGTAACCTCAGGGATGCTGGAGTGGG
>DAOTZS010000225.1:0-7566 GCA_034434335.1 Anaerolineae bacterium | reverse complement strand
TCCTACCCCGACCGTGCTGGCCTCGGCGATGGCTGTGACCCCGGCCGCCCTGGCCCTCTCCAGCTCCGGCATCATCAGGGCGATCACCGCCTGTGTCTCGGCCTGGGCATAGCCGGGAGTATCCCAGGTGCGCAGGTCCACGAAGACGTGCTCGTGGGGCAGGATGATGCCCGATTCTGATCGGCCCCTGGGACCAAGGGTGGTGATAAGTTGGGGCATGGCTATCTCCTTGCTATGGGGCTGTTTACCAGCGGTTGTAGTGCACCTGTTCAGCGCGATAGCGGTTCTCCGGGCCCTTCTGCTCGGCTGGATAGCCGATGGAGACAACACACAGCGGCACCACATGCTCGGGGATACCCAGCAGGCGACGCACGTCAGCTACCCGCTGCTCACGCGGATATACGCCCAGCCATACAGCACCCAGCCCCGAGGCATGGGCTGCCAGGAGCAAGTTCTGTGTGGCGGCCGAGCAGTCCTGGACCCAATACCCGGCGTGCGTCTGCAACTGCTGATCTCCGCACACTACGATCGCCAGGGGTGCCTGCCTGAGCATCTTGCCATAAGGCAGTACGTCGGCCAGGGCATCCAGCATGTTCCGCTCGGTGACCACAATGAACTGCCAGGGCTGCTGGTTGCCGGCCGACGGCGCGCTCATGGCTGCCGTAAGCAGTTGCTGGATCAGCTCTGGTGGTATGGGTTGCGATGTATAGGCGCGAATACTGCGCCGGGTGATAATGGCTTCGTAGGCATCCATGGTTTCCCTCCGGACGATGTACCGCCTCGCTCAGCAATAGTCCAGGGCCAGCATGGCAAAGGTCTCCAATCTGGGCACGGTGAACTCGGCGTAGCCGTCTGAAATAGCATAGCCTGATTCCTTCTCCATGGGCAAGATCAGCACGCGGCGCACGTTCTTGCCATCCAGCCGCACTTTGACCCTGATCCCTTCGACCGGGATATTGGGCAGCTCCTTCTGGAAATTGACGAGGTTGATGATGAAGCGTCGTCGGTCTTCCTGGTGGAAGAGGGTCACTTCCACTGCCTTGGGTGCATCAGCCTCAAACGCGAAGGATCTGGCGAGAAGCCGGATCAGCCGGATGAAGATTTCCCGGTGAAAGTCGAAACTCTCCAGGTCCCCTGCGACGTACATGGCCTGGCCTTGTCCGAAGCGGTTGAGCACGAGGGCAGGATGGCGGGTGGGCCTGCCAGGGGGGTCATTGTGGATGGATGCGAAGTGGACGGGATCGGCGGGGTCGGTATAAGGGAGGGTAAGCGTGGCCAGGACTTTGGCCCCGGGCCGTGCTGTCACACGCATCTGCGAGACGCCCAGGCCAAGGGGGTGTCTGGCCGTGTACGGCGCGAAGAGCTCCTCCGCTCCTGTGGCCGGCGCGATGTAGGTATAGCTTTCCTGGGTTTCCCCTTCAAACGAGATGCCGAAGACATCGGCCAGGAGGAAATCATGCTGTCGCCGGCCGTCTTTGGTGATCAGAGAGCTGTACTTGCTGGCATAGAGCGCACCGCCACCGCGCACGTATGCCCTGAACGCCTGTGCCTCCTCCTCGTCCATCATCAGGACGTTGGGTAGGATAACGATCTGGTAACGGGCCAGGTCGGCCAGGTTCCGCTTTGTGATCACACCAAAGGGGATATGGCTCTCGCGGAGCGACTTGGCTACGCTGAGAGCGGCTTCCACGTGAGGGATTCTGGCGGAGAGATTGGGTGCATCCACCCTTTTGCCGTTATCGGCGAAATCGCACTTCGATTCTGTGCTCAGGTAGATGGCGACATCTTGACACGGTTTTCCGCCCAGATAGGGTTCGTACGCCTTTGTCTCGTTGAAAACGCTGCCCATCCTTTCGTACACGGTTCGGTTGAGCACCCCTGTAGGCTCTATGGAGTCGATGAAGATGAAGGCGCAACCGTCGGCCAGGGCGGCACAAGCCTTCGTCAGCAGCAGTTCTCTTGGCTTGAGCGCGGTGTAGTTCTTGAGATCAGCCCCGATGCTGGTCTCGAAGCCTGGCGGGAAGCCGCGGCTGAGGTTCTGGAACACCTTGCGAGCGAAGGAGCCTGCCAGGGCATCCCCGTAGAAATCGCCCTGCAAGAAGTCGTTGTGCTCGGCCAATCTGTAGGTAACGCCGAATCGCCAGTCATTGGCATAAGTGGATGCCTGGTGCTCCACGCTGGCAGCAGGTTTGAGCCTTTTGACGGTGGAGGTGGCGAGGCTGGCGAATTCCACCAACCATTCCTCTCGCTTCCTCTGGAAGGCGACCCAGGCAGGGTCTTCCCAATGAACAACTTGAGGCAGCTCGCCGCCGACCTCTTCGGCGAATCGTCGTCGGCAATGACGGCAGTAGCAGACATGCGGCCAGAAGGTCATGTCGAAGCGGATCCCTTCAAAGTCAAACCCCTGGCAGATTTCCTCGATCAGCGCGACCACGTAGTCGCGGTAGGGCGAGTTGGGGCAGCACACCCCATAGCGACTCTGTTCCGCCACGCCCCTGCCATCGGGGCCAACGATTCTCCAGTGGGGGTGATGGCGATAAGCCCAGGTGTCAAAGATGAGGCTGTAGTAGACGACTACACTGATGCCTTTCTGATGACAGAGGTCAATTGTCTCGGCCAGGACATTACGGCCCTTCAGGCCGGGGTGCATCAATCCCACCTTGGTGGGGAAGTAGCAAAGGCCAACGTGGGAATGAGCATAAATCACCGCTGACTGCACCTGGGACAGAGTGAGCATCTCCACGTACTTTCGCGCGTCAAACTCGGACAGGAAGCTCTCGTCCCAGTCGGAGATGTGCATGTCCACTACGCTGCGACGGTAAGCGGTCTCATGCCATCTCGGATTCCTTTCCACTTGAGGCTGGATGGTTGCCTGTGGGGTATTGCGCTCCAGGTAGTTGCTTTGCAAGGTCACGGTAGCTCCCTCTGCATTGATGTGTTGGTGGGCTGGCCGGATAATAACATGTGCGATAGTGAGTGTCAACTTTACCCAGGGCCAGGCTGACCGTGCCACAGCACGACTCCATGATAGTTCGTACTCAGGCATGAAGCGGAGTGCCGTCCAATGCCGGTAGATAACCCCACTCCGCTAGCGGCGTGGCTAACATGGAGAAGGTGATGTCCTAAGTTGTGCATTAGCCAATCATGGTGTATCATATCACTATATCAGATCGGAGGATGGTATCATGCGTACATTGAGCCAAAAACCTCTCCAGGTTTACCTGGATGTGGATCAGGAAGAGGCCCTGAGGGCCCTGGCCAAAAGGCTTCGAGTTTCTATGGCGGAACTGGTCCGCCGGAGCGTGGATCAGTTTCTGGCTGAGTGGCCCATCGAGGATGACCCTGCCATGCGCCTGGTAGGCCTCGGTTCAGGCCCGACTGACTTGGCCGAGAACCATGATAGTTACCTCATTGAGTTTCAGACGGGGAAGCGATGGCCGGAGAGATCTTCGTAGATACCGGGGCCTGGGTTGCCCTGGCCAATGACAAAGACTGCTTCCACGAGGCTGCAAAGGCCATTTACCCTCGGCTCCTGAAGGAGTATCGGAAGCTTCTGACCACCAATCTGATCGTCGCTGAGGTCTATGTGATCCTACGCAGGGGATTAGGCCATCGAGCAGCGGTCAGCTTCCTGGAGAGCCTGCGGCAGAGCCCGCGCCTCCTCAAAATCTGCTCTACCCCCGAACTGGAGCGGGAAGCCGAGAAACTCTTGCAACAATATGCCGATCAGGATTTCAGCTATACGGATGCTGTCAGTTTTGCTCTGATGCGACAGCGTGGCCTTGGTGAAGCTTTTGCCTTTGACCAACACTTCGCTACGGCTGGGTTCGTGATGCTTCCATAGTAACAAATAGAACACCCCAGATGTGGGCTGGGGATGTGAACCTACCGCGCGTTTCCGCTAAGCCAGGCGACCTCGCGGCGGAAGGCCTCCACGTCCACCTGGCGCAGCACCAGGATCACCCCCAGGAGCCCGCCCGCTTCCACCGCGAAGACCAGGGCGTAGGCTGCTGGCTCGGCCCCGAACAACACCAGCCCCAGGTCGTGGAGCATCCCACCACCCACACCCGAAAAACCGTTCGCCAGGGCCTGGGCAAGGGTCCAGGCACCCATGAACAGCCCCACCTTGCCCTCCGCTGTCAAATCCATCATCAACGAGAGCCCACCGACATTGAAGAAGCCCATGCCCAGACCCATGAGGAAGATAGCTGGCCGCACCAGGGACTCCTCCTGGCCGGCGGCTGCCCCGGCCAGCAAGGTGAAGGCTCCTGCCGCCACGCTTGCCCCCAGCCCCGCGGTGGCCCCTTTCCCCAGCCGCCTGACCATCAGACTGCCTGCCAGTCCCATCCCCAATAACACCCCCACCATCTGGAAGGCGTTGAACAGGGTGGTTTCCCTGACACCCATGGCGAAAACGTCACCGCCGAAGGGCTCCAGGACCACCTGCTGCAGGAAGAGGAAGAACAGGCCCAGGGACATGAAGGCGAAGAACAGGCGTGTCTGCCGGCTGGCCGTCAGCACCCGGACGGCCTGGCGCGGGGTGAGGGCTTCCTGCGAAGGTCGTGCGGCGCAAGGCCGTTCCTCGCCCCATACGGCTGCCGCAGTCAGCACGACCACCAGCCCGGCGACTACCACGTGCAGGCTCACCAACCTCTCAGGGGTGTAGTGCTCCAGCACCTGAGTGCCCAGAAAAACCCCGGCCAGGATGCCCACCATCATCATGCCCCAGATAATGGAGACTGCCCGTCCGCGCTCCTCGGGCTGGGTGCGGTCGGTAATCAGGGAGAGGTAGGCTGTGCCGGCCGTGTACATCCCGGCACCCATGAGCAGGAAAAGGAGCACACCGGCCGCTACCGCCAGGGGATGGCCGGCCCGGTCGGCGATGAACAGGGCCACGAAAGGGGCCAGAAGCGTAGCCAGCGCCGTCGCCGCCGTGCCGGCGGCGATGTAAGGGGTGCGGTGGTAGCCGCGATAGGGCCGATATCGGAACGATGCCCCAGGGGGATGGCCAACGGGGCGGCGAAATAGTGGGCGCTCAGCACCAGGCTGACCAATCCCAGCTCCACCCCCAGTTCCACCTTCATTACCCGGTTCAGCATCCCCAGCACCACTACCGAGAGCATCCCGGCGGCAAACTGACGCAAACCCAAGCGGAAGATGTTTCTCATGTGCGCATACCTCAGATTCCCAGGATCAGCCTGGCGAGCATGAAAATAAACAGTGCCACAGCATCCACCAGGGTGGTCACGAAGGAAGCCGAGAGCACGGTGGGGTCAATCCCTACCCGCTGTGCCAAGCAAGGTGACTGTCACCTGAACTACATCTCCCGTTGCATCGGCTCCCAGGTGACGGTGGAGCCCAGGTTGGGATTGAAGTTCGGGTCGTCAGTGAGGATGTATTCCCCCAGGGCATTGGCCCAGGCATGTCGGTAGCCCCCCGGCAGCTCTACCCCTCGCCCCTCGAAAGGATTGTGATACTCGTCCACGCCGCGGATGGCCTGGCTGAACTGGGTGGCCAGCCGGTCCATCGTCGCCTGCCGCTGGTAGTACGACTCCATCATCATGTCGCTGATCTGGTCGCTGGTCTGGCTGATGATCCGGCTGAGCTGCCCGATGTGCTGGATCTGCTGGATCTGGTTCTGGATCAGGAACTGGCTGACCTGCAGGTAACGGCCAAACCACTGGGGGTTGAGGCGGAAGGAGCGGACGACGGCCATGAACTGATCCGAGAGGCGCTCCAGGTGGCCGGCTTCGGCGCGAAAGGAGAAAAGGTAATCGGCCATCCAGTAGATGTGCTCCTGAGCGCCCATCAACATGGGCATGGCCACCCGGGTGAGCTCGACGACGCCGAAGAGGTCCTCTTCGATTTCCTTTTCACCCTGGCGGTAACGGAGGCGCAGCCGGGCGCCGTCGGCCTGGGGGACAGGGCCAGGAGCAGAGGGAGTGCCGGCCCGCACCGCCTGGGGCAGATCGGGCAGGTGCTCCTGCTGAACGATCTGCAGGCCGGGCATCTGCCCCCGGTAGCGGGGGACGACCAGTTGCTGCAGGGCCTGGAGCGCCGGCAGGGGCGGTCGCACCTCATTGCCGAAGTAGAGGCTGCCGATGGGGAACATCATCGTGACCATCGGGTTATTGGTCCAGTAGCAGGAGATATTGGGGAAGATCTCGAAGGCTTCCGCGCCGTGCGGGTTGAAGGCGCGGCAGGCGACGACGGCAGGCATGCCGGGGTTGTTCAACAGCCAGTGGACGCCGCCCTCGAACTCCCAGCCGGCGGGGATGAGCATGCGGAAGGCCTCGATGCCGATGCCCTGCTGATCCACGCAGGTGATGGTTTTGTAGTGCACGCCCCAGCCTGGGGTTGTGCTGGCCCCTACTTCCCCTCGGCGTACCAGGGTAGAGCCGCAATAGGCGCATACGATGCGCTGACCGCCCCCCGGCGGCAGCGATGCCCCGCATTGGGGGCACTGTTCGGATATAATGTTGCTCATATTCTACCCTACCTCAGGCTGCACTCCATTTGTAGCCGCTTGTTGAAATCACTTTCGCTGTCGGCGCTGCCGACTCCACTACAGAGCAAAGCCTATGCCCCCGGCAACGATCACGGCGATAAGCGCGAGCGAGCCGGCTGGTGCTCCGGGCTTCGCTCCCGGAGGCGGGGTCGGCACTACACAAAAATCAGCGTCGCTGCGCTGATGGCAGTCTCCTCTGGCCAGCGAACCAAACAAGATCAGGGCCAGGGGAGATAGCATCCGCGTTGCCTGCTCGACGAAGCGCCCCACGGCTTCGGCATGGGTATAGCGCTCAAAGCTGGGCACTGACAAACTCCAGGATCTTTTCTGCAAGTCTGATAGCCTCCTCTTGGCGATTGTTGGATGCCGGGGCGGACCTTTGGGTCCGCCCCGGCCTTCCCGACTACCGATGGCGCAGGAGCAGAGGGAGGTATAGTTGATATAGTACGGTCACCCGGGTGATCGCGGCAGGGTTGCCACCACGATAGTCTGTCATCACGGTAATCCACCATTCTCCACTTCGCACCGTCCCGCCCAGATTCCAGGCCAGATCCACCGGCCGGAAAGCAGCAGTATATGCCCCTTCCTGAAGTGCTAAAGGCACAACAGCTTTCCCGCCGGGAGCGCGCACCTGCGCCCATACGCTGGCATCCAGCACCGCCATCCCCCGCTCATAGACCTGCGCCGTGATCGTCAGTACGTCCATCGGGCCAAGCACTTGTGGCGTGACCGTCAGGGTCATCGTGAGGAACGGGGCGGCATAGAAGGCCGAGGCTGCCCAAGCCTGAGCGTATCCAGGGCGGGTCGCCACAAAGTTTACCATGTAGGTTCCATCGGGAGCACTCTCAGGCAATACCAGTGTTCCCCTGAAAAACCCTTCCGCATCAAGTGTCAGGGGTACGGTAGCGGAATACCCCAGGGTCGGCGTAACGTACACGGTAGCCGTAACAGCGGTGAATGCATCTGCCAGCGGGCGAAGGTTTTCGTCTAGAACATAGGCAGTGAGGCTGATGGGTCTGCCCGGCCACACCGTGCCTGGCCCACAAAGCCCATCCAAT
>DAOTZS010000224.1:0-15124 GCA_034434335.1 Anaerolineae bacterium | reverse complement strand
CAACAGGGCATCCTGGTCAGCGCCGTGCATTCCGATGCCACCTTCGCGGAGGCGATGGCCGGCCTGGAGGCCGGCATCGGCTGGGGGACGCATCTCTTCAACGCCATGAGCAGCCTGGGGCATCGCGAGCCTGGGTTGCCAGGCGCACTGTTAACGACAGCGGTCCCTTGCGGGCTGATCGCCGATGAAGTCCATCTCCATCCGGCGATGATCCGGCTGGCATATCGGGTCAAAGGGGCAGCGGGCCTTACCCTGATCACCGATGCCATGGCTGCCATGGGCATGGCGCCGGGCCGCTACCTGTTGGGCGGGCAGGAGGTGTTTGTGGACCGGACTTCCGCCCGCCTGGCCAATGGCCGGCTCGCCGGCAGCATCCTGACCATGGATCAGGCCGTGCGCAACATGGTTGCCATTACCGGCTGTTCCCTGGCCGAGGCGGTAGCCATGGCCTCTACCACCCCGGCCGCGGTGCTGAACCTGACGCGCAAAGGGCGCATTGCCCCCGGCTGTGATGCCGACCTGGTTGTGCTGGATGGGGCTATGCGGGTGCAGCAGACGTGGGTGGCTGGCCGCCTGGTATACGAGGCGTGACGGCCGGGAGCTATGTTTCAGACAGGGGATGACCATTGAGCACAACAACAGCGTTAAAACGGCATGAGGTTGTCACCACCTTCTCTCTGGCCCGCCTGGCCCGCCGCGTGGCTGCCAGCTTTGTATTACGGCGCATCCTGGTGGCCTTGGGGAAGATTTACATTGTGGTGACGCTGACTTTTTTCCTGGTGCGCCTCATGCCCACCAACCCCATTGACGCCTATATCAACGAGCTCATCACCCAGTTCGGCATGTCCTATGATGAGGCGCGCAATCAGGCCGCGGTCCTCTTCGCCATTGACCTGGACGCCCCCATGACCACCCAATACCTGCAGTACATGGGCAATCTGCTGCAGGGGGACCTGGGGACCTCGTACCGCTCCAAGGGGACACCGGTCATCTCCATGATCGCGCGCTTCCTGCCCTGGACCCTCTTCAGCGTCGGGGTTTCCCTCCTGATCAGCTTCACGTTGGGGATCGTGCTGGGCATGCTCATGGCCTATCGCCGGGAGTCGGCGCAGGACCATGTGCTCTCGGCCCTGGCCTCCCTTTTCAGCTCCATCCCTAACTACCTGGTGGGCATGATGATCCTGGTCTTCCTGGGGGTCCAGTGGAAGGTCTTCCCGATCACCAAGATGCGTGGCTCCATGACCCCCGGTATCCAGCCCGGGTTCACCCTGGCCTTCATCAAAGACATCTTCTTCCACGCGGCCCTGCCCATCCTCACCTACGTGCTGACCACGATCGGGGGGTGGATGCTGAGCATGAAGAGCAGCACCATCAGCACCCTGGGCGAAGACTACATCACGGTGGCCAAGGCGCGCGGCCTGCCCGAACGCCGCATCATCACGGCCTACGTGGGCCGCAACGCCTCGCTGCCCCTGTTCACCCAACTGGCGATCAGCATCGGCTTTGTGGTGGGCGGCTCGGCGCTGATCGAGAACATCTTTGTGTATCAGGGCGTGGGCCGGCTGCTGATTGACAGCATCAACAACCGCGACTATCCGGTGATGCAGGGGGTGTTCCTGATCATCACCATCGCCGTGATCCTGGCCAACTTCCTGGCCGATTTCCTCTATAGCCGTCTGGACCCGCGCATCCGCATCGGGGGAGGTCAGTGAAGTGAGGGGGTTCTTCCATAGCCTGGCTACCACCTTGCGCCTGTTGGCCCGTAATCCGGTGGGGTTCGCCGGCTTTGTGGGTGTCATCTTCTTTGTCTTGCTTTCCTTTGTTTTTCCGTTGTTCATCCCCCTGGACATAGAGACAAAGCTGACGGCCATCTATCAGCCCCCGTCGCTGGCCCACCTCTTGGGCACCGACCACCAGGGCCGGGATATCCTGTCTCAGATCGTGCACGGTGGCCGGGACGTGCTGGTTGTGGCCTTCCTGGCGGGGATCATTTCGACCGGGATCGCGGTGGTGTTGGGCGCGCTCAGCGCGCTGCTGCGCGGGGCGGCCGACAGCATCATCATGGGGCTGGCCGACATCGTGCTCACCATTCCTCACTTCCCGCTCCTGGCGGTGCTGGCTGGCCTGATCCGTTTCAACAACGTGACGTTGCTGGCGGTGATCCTGGGCGCGCTGGCCTGGCCCAGCCTGACGCGCGCCATCCGTGCCCAGGTGCTTTCGCTGCGCGAGCGCGATTTCGTGGAGGCTGCCCGTGCCCTCGACCTGGGCACCGGCCACATCATCCTGCGCGAGATCCTGCCCAACATGATGAGCTACATCGCCATCAGCCTCATCTTCGCCATGACCTCGGCCATCTACGCGCAGGTGGGGCTGGTGTTTCTGGGGCTGGTGCCTTTCTCGGGCACCAACTGGGGCGTGATGCTGAGCCTGGCCTGGACCCGGGGAGCTATCTTTTACCGCGACAGCCTGTGGTACATTATGTCACCCGTGGCTGCTATCGCCCTTTTTCAGTTGTCTCTTGTTTCGTTGACGCGCTCGCTGGAAGAGGTTTTCAACCCGCGCCTGCGCACGGGCGCGTGAATCATCCAGCCCGTCTGGGCTGCAGAACCGGAATGCCATGCAACCAGAGTCGAGTCAGGCAAATCATGCCAGGGACGAGGTCGTCCTCTCTGTAGAAGATCTATGGGTGACCTATCAGGCGCGGCGGGGCACCGTCAAAGCCGTGCGCGGGGTCAGCTTTGAACTCCACCGTGGCGAGACCCTGGCCTTCATCGGTGAGAGTGGCTGCGGCAAGACCACCCTGGGCCTGGCCCTGATCCGCCTGCTGCCGGCCAGCGCCAGGGTGCCGCGGGGCAAAATCGTCCACTGGTGCGACGGCCTGCCCTGTGAGGTGTTGACGATGGATGAACGCGCCCTGCGCGAGTTCCGCTGGCGCGCCTGTGCGATGATCTTCCAGTCGGCGCTCAACGCCTTCAACCCGGTGCTGCGTGTCTGGGATCAGGTGCTGGACACGGCTCAGGCCCACGGCGAGGGCAACCCCCAGGTCGTGCGGCAGCGTATGCTGGAGCTATTTCGCCTGGTCCAACTGGACCCTGAACGGGTGATGCGCTCTTATCCCCATGAGCTGAGCGGGGGGATGCGGCAGCGCGTGCTGCTGGCCCTGGGCCTGCTCCTGGGCCCCCAGCTTATCATCCTGGACGAGCCAACTACGGCCCTTGACATCCTGACCCAACGTTCGGTGATCGAGGTGTTGCGCAGCCTGCGCAGTGAACTGGACTTCTCCCTGATCCTGATCTCGCACGACCTTTCCCTGGCCGCGGAGCTGGCCGATCGCGTGGGGACCATGTACGCGGGGGCCCTGGTGGAGGTGGCCAGCGTCTGGGATGCCTACTATCGCCCCCATCATCCCTACACCATGGGGCTGATCCGCGCTGTGCCCACCATCAGCGGCGCACGGCAGGACCTGATCTCGATCCCGGGCACCCCGCCCGACCTGATCGACCTGCCGCCGGGCTGCACCTTCCACCCCCGCTGCCCCTATGCCACGGCCATCTGCCAGAAGGAGGAACCTCGCCTGGAGGCGGTGGGGGTCAATCACCAGGTGGCATGCTGGAACTGGCAAGAGGCCGTCAGGGATCAGGGCGCGCGCCTGGCAGTTGAGACGGGGATTTGAGGAGCGGCCATGGCACCTTTGCTGCAACTGGTGGATGTGGAGCGCTCGTTCAAAGTGGGGCGGGCTCTGGTGCGCGCCGTGGACGGCGTGAGTCTGAGCATCCGCGAGGGCGAAGTGCTCTGCCTGGTGGGGGAGAGCGGGTGTGGGAAGACGACCACAGGCAAGATCGCGGCCGGGTTGTTGCACCCCAGCAGCGGCCAGGTGCTCTTCCAGGGGCAAGACATATGGCGCATGAACCGGCAGGAGTTCCGGCGCTTTCGCAAGGCCGTGCAGATCATTCACCAGGACCCGTACGCGTCGCTGAACCCTACCCAGACGGTGGCCAGCATCCTGAGCGCGCCTATCTTGCGCCACAGCGGTGTGCACAGCCGGCACCAGGCACGCCAGCGGGCCGCCGAACTCCTGGCCACCGTAGACCTGACCCCTCCTGAGGATTTCCTGGACAAGTATCCGCACCAGCTCAGTGGGGGCCAACGGCAACGGGTATCGGTGGCCCGTGCCCTGACGGTGCATCCCACCTTCATCATGGCTGATGAAGCGGTCTCCATGCTCGACGTCTCAATTCGGGTCAGCCTGCTGAAGATGTTGGCCCGCCTGCGCGACGAGATGGGCATGACCTACCTCTTCATCACGCACGACCTGGCAGTGGCCAAGTACTTTGCCTGGGAGGGGCGCATCGCCGTCATGTACCTGGGGCGGGTGGTGGAGGTCGGCCCTACGCCGGAGCTGATCAACCACCCGTTGCACCCCTATACCAGGGCTTTGCTCTCGGCCTTGCCAGAGGCCGATCCCAAGGCTACGCGGAGCAAGGAGCGGGTGCAACTGCGCAGCCTGGATGTGCCCAGCCTGCTGAACATCCCGCCCGGCTGCTCATTCCACCCGCGTTGCCCTTTGTTCCAGGAAGGGCTGTGCGATGTACAGGTGCCGGTGCTGAAGGCCGTGGACAGCAGCGTTGAAGTGGCCTGCCACGTGGTCACAGGATAAAGATAGCGTATTCGTTAGTCCCAGGAGTCAGGTGATGACACCCCAGGCCGGTCAGGCGGCGGTACGGCTGGCCCTGTTTCTGATTGTAGCCTCTGGCCTGACCCTGCTGTGGACCAGGCAGGGGAGCGCGGAGTTCGTGGTGCTGGTCCTGACTGTGGGGATTGGGGTGGTCATGCTGGCCCTGGTGGCTTTTCTGGCGCGGCGAGGAGGGCCGCGCTGAGCGCATTCTTGTCTCGGAAGGGAGGTGGTCTCGCCAGCGTGGCAACTGGTACCTGGTCGCCGCAGATGCGGCATGTCTTGTGCTTTCCGCCTGTTTTCTCACTCACCCAGAAGGAGGACGAAGATGTCAAAGCTATTTCGCATCCTGGCCGTTTTGGCCGCTCTGGCGGTTATCCTGACCGCCTGTGTCGCGCCGGTGCCGGCTCCAGCGCCGGTGGCGCCGGCGGCGCCTGAAGCCACCAAGGCCCCCGAGGCCGCAGCCCCTGCCGCGCCCGCGCGGCCGGGCGGTGAGTTTCACGGCGCCTACCCATACAAGGTGCCGCCCGAGGGTCACCTGAATACCTTCGTCACCAACGGCATCCCCAACGGCATCGGCATCTACTGGGACCTGTTGGAACTGCGCGGGGCCTTCTATCGCTGGGCTGATGGCACCTGGGTGCCTGTCGCTGCCGAGAAGTGGGAAACGGTGCCCCCCGACAAGTTCGTGCTCTACCTGCGCAAGGGCATGAAGTGGTCGGACGGCAACGAGGTAACCGCCAAAGACGTCATTGCCACCTACAACGTCGGCCGGCTGCTCAAGTGGACCGAGTTCAAGTACGTGGACGAGATCAAGGCGCTGGATGACTACACAGTGGAGTTCCATATGTACGTCCCCTCCCCTGTCGTCGAGCGCTACGTGCTGTCCACGCACTACCGCTCGGCAGCCACCTACGGTGCCATCGCCGACAAGGTGGCAGCCCTGATGGCAGCCGGCAAGGGCCCGGACAGTGACGAATGGAAGGCTCTGGTCCAGGAGGCCACCGACTTCCGGCCCGAAAAGCTGATCGTCAACGGCCCCTACGACCTGGACATGAGCTCCATCACCGAAGCCCAGCTCACCCTGGTCAAGAACCCCACCTCCTGGTTCGCCGACAAGGTGAAGTTCGACAAGGTGGTGATCTTCAACGGCGAGACCCCAACGGTGACCCCGCTGGTGCTGGCCGGTGACGTGGACTACGCCACCCATGGCTTCCCGCCGGCGACCGAGAAGGCGTTCGTTGAGCAGGGCATCCGCATCATCCGGCCGCCGATCTACTCTGGCCCGGCCATCTTCTTCAACCACGACATCTATCCCCTCAACCGGGTGGAGGTGCGCCAGGCTGTGGCCTACGCTATCAACGGCGAGGAGAACGGCACCGTCTCCCTGGGCGAGTCGGGGAAGGATGTCAAGTACATGGCCGGCTTCAGCGACAACCTGGTGCCGCTCTGGCTGACCAAGGAGCAGATGGACGCGCTGAACAAGTACGAGTATGACCCGGCGAAGGCTGAGGCGCTGCTCACGGGCATCGGCTTCAAGAAAGGGGCCGACGGCATCTGGGTGGACGACCAGGGCAAGCCGCTGGAGTTCGAGCTGACCGTGCCCGCCGAGTACGCGGACTGGTCCGCGGCAGCCGAGAACGCGGCCGAGCAGCTCAACAAATTCGGCTTCAAGATCACGGTGCGCGGGGTCCAGTTCCAGCAGCATCCCACCGAGGTGAACCAGGGCAAGTTCCAGTTGGCGATCCGGGCCTGGGGCTCCGCCAACCCCCATCCGCACTTCTCCTTCCGCCAGGACCTCTTCGTCCACAACTATGTGGCTGCCATCGAAGGCAAGGGGATGAACTTCCCCATGGTCCAGACCATAGAGGGCCAGGAAGTGGACCTGGAGAAGGTCGTGGTGGAGTCGGCGGAAGGGCTGGATGTGGAGGCCCAGAAGGAGAAGGTGGCCACGGCCGCCAAGTTCTTCAACGCCTTGCTGCCCATCGTGCCCCTGTGGGAGCGCTATGGCAACAACCCGGTGTTGGAGACGCGCATCGCCGGCCTGCCTGGCCCCGACGACCCGATCTTCCGGAACTCGCCCTACAGCGACAACTTCATGGTCATGATGATCATGGACGGCACGCTGTACCCGAAGTGAGGGTGTCGGCCTGAAAGGCCTGCGGGCTTGCGCTCTGGCAGCCCCCTTGAGGGCTGCCAGAGCCTTAGGCTGCGGGCGCCGGAATCGTCTTCCGGCGCCCGCAGTTGTGCGTAGGAATAGCGGAGATACCATGTCAAACCACATCTTGCTCTTACCCGCACCACGCGAGCTGAGCCTTACCGAAGGCGCGTTCTCGCTGGCCGAAGGAAAGCTGATCGTCCTGGACAGCACCGAACCACAAACGCTGCGCGGGGCCGCCTCTCGCCTGCAGAGTGCTCTGCGTACCCTTGGCTGCCACTGGGAAATCGTCGCCAGCACAGCCGTGCCTCAGGAGCAGGTGGGGGCCAGGCTCAGTGTCGTCCCGGCCGGCGTCCGCCATCCCCAGGGCTACGAGCTGACCATTACCCCCTCTGGCATCCACGCGGTGGCCAGCACCGCAGCCGGGGCTTTCTACGCGGTCTGCACCCTGGCCCAACTGCTGGAGGCGGGCTCCAAGGAGCGCCAGCTCCCTGCCCTGCGCATCCGCGACTGGCCCGACTTCCCTAACCGCGGGGTAATGCTGGACATCAGCCGCGATCGCGTGCCCACCATGGGGACCCTCTACGCCCTGGTGGACCTGCTGGCTTCGTGGAAGGTCAACCAGTTCCAGCTCTACATGGAGCACACCTTTGCCTATCGCCGCCATCCCATCGTCTGGGCCGAGGCCTCCCCCATGACGGGAGAGGAGATCCTGGCCCTCGACGCCTATTGCCGGGAGCGCTTCATCGAGCTGGTGCCCAACCAGAACTCCTTCGGCCACATGCGGCGCTGGCTCATTCACGATCGCTATCGCCCGCTGGCCGAGGCACCGCACGGCTGCATGACCCGTTGGGGCTACTTCGACGAGCCCTTCAGCCTCTGCCCGCTGGACCCCGGCAGCCTGGACCTGGTCCGCGAGCTATTCGATGAGCTGCTGCCCCACTTCAGCAGCCGGCAGTTCAACGTCGGCTGCGACGAAACGGTGGACCTGGGCCAGGGGCGCAGCAAGGAGGAGTGCGAGAAGCGGGGCACGGGCCGCGTCTACCTGGACTTCCTGCTCAAGATCTACCGCGAAGTGAAGGCCCGCGGGCACGACATGCAGTTCTGGGGAGACATCATCATTGAGCACCCGGAACTGGTGCCCGAGCTGCCCCGGGACGTCATCGCGCTGGAGTGGGGCTATGAGGCCGATCACCCCTTCGAGCAGCACGGCGCGGTCTTCGCGGCCTCGGGCGTGCCGTTCTACGTCTGCCCCGGCACGTCATCATGGAATACGGTTGCCGGGCGCACAGACAACGCGCTGGCGAACCTGCGCAACGCGGCCGCCAATGGCCTGCGCTACGGCGCGGTTGGCTATCTGAACACAGACTGGGGCGACAACGGCCACTGGCAACCGCTGCCCGTGAGTTATCTGGGCTTCGCCTATGGGGCCGCCGTTTCCTGGGCTTACGATGCCAACCGCGACCTGGACGTCCCCGCGGCCTTGAGCACCTATGCCTTCCGCGATGCGGCCGGGGTGATGGGCCGCCTGGCCTACGATCTGGGCAACGTCTACCGGGCTGTAGGATTGGAGCCTCACAACTCTTCAGCCCTCTTCTGGATTCTACAGATCCCGCTGGCTAAGCTGCGAGAGCACCCCCGTATCGGCGAGGTATCAGCCGAGGGGCTTGCCCGCGCCGAGGAGGCGTTGGACGCGGCCATCGGAGGGCTGGCCAAGGCCCGCATGGCCCGCCCCGACGCCGACCTGATCACGCGCGAGTTCCGCCACGCGGCCAACCTCCTGCGCCATGCCTGCCGGCGCGGCCGGCTGGCGTTGGAGCCCGACGCGGCCGGCAGTGAGGCGTTGCGCCGCGAGCTGGCCCGCGATGCCCAGGCGCTCATAGAGGAGTACAGGCAGCTCTGGCTGGCACGCAGCCGGCCCGGGGGGCTGAAGGATAGCGTGGCGCGCATGGAGAAGATGCAGCAGGACTACCTGCAGTAGTGACCACCCTGGACATGCCTGGTTCTACAATCCATGAGCGCATCTGACGGCCATGCCATGCGGCCGCAGGATAGCTTTGTGCTCCTGACGGTGATCATTGCCCTTGTGTTCGCGGCGGTCGGCATGAGCACGCCGTTGATCACGCTCTACCTGGAGGCTTTGGGCGCAGATTACCAGCAAATCGCGCTGATCCTGGGCACTACTGCAGTGGTCAGCCTGGTGAGCAGTTATGCCTGGGGCCGGCTCTCCGATCTCCTGCAGCGGCGCAGGCCGCTGATCGCCGGGGGACTGGCTGGGCTGGCCGTGGCATACTTCCTGCTGAGCCGGATCACCTCTCCCGGCTGGGCCTGGATCGTCAGGCTGGGTGAGACGGGGAGCATGGCCGCCTACAGCACCGCCAGCCTGGCCCTGGTAGGGGACGTGCTGGCCGCGCGCGGGGGCCGGGGGCAGAGGATGGGCACCTACCGGGGTATCGGCTCGCTGGCCTTTGCCACAGGTGCACTGGTTGGAGGAACCCTGGCCGAACGCGCTTCGCTGGCGCACACCTTTGCCCTGTGCGCGCTGCTCTATTTGTGCGCGGCTCTTCTGGGTTTGCTCCTGCACGAGGCTGGCAGCGTTCCGGGCAGGCAGTTCTCCCCCGCGCCTGTGGCAGAAGCTAACCCAGGGGCTGATCTTGCCGATCAGGGCCATGCCAGGAGCGGTGTTCCCGCGCGGCGGTTGGAGTTGCCGCCCCTTTTCCTGGCCGGAGTGGCCCTCTGGACCCTGGCCTGGTATGCTCAGGCTTCGCTGTGGCCCAACTATATGGCCTCTCTGGGCTACAACAAGGTCTTGATCAGCGGCCTGTGGGGACTGGCGGCGCTGATCGAGGCACCGGCCATGCGGCTGAGCGGCCAGCTGGCCGACCTGGCTGGCCGGGAGGCTTTGCTGACGGCTGGTGGCTTTGGGGCCGTGCTGGTGGTGCTGGGATATGCGCTGCTCGGCCGCATGGCGCCGCTGCTGGTCGGCCTGCAGGTGTTGCGCGGCCTGGTCTTCGGGGGCTATACGGCCAGTGCCATGACTTACGCGGTGGAAGCGGCTGGTGAGTCAGCACGTGGCCGCGGCAGCGGCGAGTTCAACACGGCTGAGGCAGTGGGCCGATTGGTAGGCCTTTTCCTGGCTGGTTCGCTGGCGCAGTCCAGCGGCTTCGTGGCCATGTTCGGCGCCTGCGCGGCCGCAGCTTTTCTCGGTGGGCTCTGCTTCTGGGTATTGAGGTTCCGTCATGACCGCAGCTCTGGAGGCTATCTACGGTGAGGCAGCGGGTGCTCAGGCTGAGCGGTACCGTTCTGCCAGAGCAGCCTTTACCGCGGCCTACGGGCCGGGTCCGGTCTTCTTCTTCCGTGCACCGGGCCGGGTGAACCTGATCGGCGAACACACCGACTATAACCACGGCTTCGTCTTGCCCCTGGCCCTGGATCGCGATCTCCTGCTTTTGGCCCGGCCGCGCCGCGATTCCACGGTCAACCTGATCAACGAGGAGGAGGGCTATGCGCCCGTGAGCTTCGCCGCCGAGCCAATTATTCCTCCCGAAGCACCAGGTAGTTGGGGCAACTATGCGCGCGGCGCAGCCCAGCGGCTGGCGCAGCAGGCCGGCCGGCCTCTGGCCGGCCTGGACGGCCTGGTCTGCGGCGCAGCCCCCTACGGCGTGCCGCGCGGGGCCGGGCTCAGCTCCTCCTCGGCCCTGACCGTAGTGGTGGCGGTGGCGCTGGCCAGCCTGAACGGGCTGCCAGCGGCAGGGCCGGAGTTCGCCCAACTGTGCGCCGAGGCAGAATGGTATGTGGGCACGCGTGGGGGGATCATGGACCATTTCTGTGCTCTGCTGGCCCACCGCGAGCATGCCATGTTCCTGGACTGCCGGCCTCGGCCCGACGGCAGCTACCTTACCGAGCCTGTTCCGCTGCCTCCGGGCTATCACATTGTGGTGGTGAACAGCGGCGTGCGCCATCAGAATACGCAGGGCGCCTATAACCACCGCGTGGCTGCCTGCCGCGCTGGCGTGGCCCTGCTCCGGGCCCACTATCCGGGCATCACCCATCTGCGTGATGTGCAGGAGGTGCCCTGGGAGGAGCTGGGGCCCCTCTTGCCCGCGCAGACCACGCCTGGCGAGCTGGCGGAGCGCGGCATCGAGCTGGGGGATCTGCCCGGCGTGGGCCCCGACACCCTCCTGCCCGTCCGCGGCCGCTGTCGCCATGTCTGGAGCGAGAACCGGCGGGTATTGGCGGCGGTGGCGGCACTGCGCGCCGGCGACGTGGCCACCCTGGGCCACCTGCTGGACGAGGCTCACGCCAGCGCGCGGGACGACTACGAGATCAGTTGCCCGGAACTGGAGAGCCTGGCGCGGGCCGCGCGCGAGGTGCCCGGCGTGGCCGGCGCCCGCCTGACCGGCGCTGGCTGGGGTGGTTGCATAGTCGCGCTGGTCCCCAACCAGGCGGTGGCTGAGTTCGAGGCCCACGTCGGCGCGCGCTACCGCGGCGAGACCGGCCTGATGCCGGCCATCTTCGTCTGTCGGGCCGGGCCCGGTGCCGGCCCGGTGAATGTGGAAGCAGTTTGACGATTGCCTCCCGCCAGCGGGGGGAGTTCATTTCGCCACTTCTTGCGGTCATTGAAATAGCCGCCCAGGGCCCTCACCCCTCTCCCTGCCCTCTCCCCTCTCCCGCCGCCGGAGGCGAGCGGGAGAGGGGAGAGGGAGAAAAGGGGGTGAGGGGCAATGAGGGCCCGAGGAGGCAGAAAGCGTCAACCAACCTTGAACTATCCCCAGCGGGGGAGGAGAGGCCCCCCACCCTGGCCCTCCCCCGCTGGCGAATGAGGTGTCGGCCTCTGCCGACACCTCATGTATGCATCATGAGAGAGGTCGGCCTTCGTCGACCTCTGGCCGCAGGCCCAAAAAGGGTGAAGTCGCCGCTGAATAGTTACCAATCTTGCAACGAGGTCTTTGCTATGGCGCAACCTGTGACTGCTGTTCTGGTGGGCGCGGGGAACCGTGGCACCTATGCCTACGCACCCTACGCCCTGGAGTACCCGGATGAACTGCGCTTTGTGGCCGTGGCCGAACCGCATCCCGTCCGCCGTGAGCGGTTCGCCCGGGCCCATAACATCCCGCCCGAGCGCCAGTTCAACACCTGGGAGGAGTTGTTGGCCCAGGGCCAGATCGCCGATGTGCTCTTCAATATGACCCAGGACCAGACCCACTACCCCTCCACCATCGCCGCGCTGAAAGCCGGCTATGATGTCCTGTTGGAAAAGCCGATGGCCACGCGGCTGGAGCATGTAGTGGACCTGGTGCAGACAGCCGAACGGCTGGGCCGGCTGCTGCAGATCTGCCATGTCCTCCGTTACACCGCCATCTTCTCCGCCCTGCACGAGATCCTGGCCTCGGGCCGGCTGGGAGACATCGTCACTGTCGAGCACCGCGAGAACGTGGTCTACTGGCACATGGCCCACAGCTTCGTGCGCGGCAACTGGCGCAACGTAGCCACCTCCAGCCCTATGATCCTGGCCAAATGCTGCCATGACTTTGACATCCTCTACTGGAACCTGGGCCGGCCAGCCAAGAGGCTCCAGTCCTTTGGCTCCCTGATCCACTTCCGGCCGGAAAACGCGCCCGCTGGAGCTACCCCACGCTGCACCGACGGCTGCCCGGTCGAGGATTGCCCTTTCGACGCCAGACGCATCTACCTCAACATGGACTACCACGACTGGCCGGTCTCGGTCATCACCGAGGACACCGGCAGCGCCGAGGCCCGGCGTCAGGCATTGGCCACCGGACCCTATGGCCGTTGCGTCTATCGCTGCGACAACGATGTGGTGGACCATCAGACGGTCAACATGGAGTTCGCCGGTGGCACCTCTGTTGTGCTCTTCATGCACGGGCACTCCCATGAAGAGGCGCGCACCATGCGCTATGATGGCACCCAGGCAACCTTACGCGCCAAGTTCGACTACCGCAACGGCTGGATTGAGATCCACGACCACCGCACCAACCGCCGCGAGGAGATCCTCCTCCCCGCCGGGCCCAGTGGCCATGGTGGCGGCGATTTCGGCATCGCACGGGCCTTCGTGCGCGCGGTGCGCGGGCTGGGCCAGCCCCTCACCACCGCGCGCGAGTCACTGGAGAGCCATCTCATGGCCTTCGCAGCCGAGGAATCGCGGCTGAACGGTACCGTTGTAGATATGGACGACTTCCGGCGCCGCGCGGAAAGCCTGACGAGCGGTGCCTGATGGTCATTCTCCTGCCCGTGGCAACAGGGGAAGCAGGGTAGCCCGTGTCTGCAGCCCGTACGAAGATCTTCTGAAGCGCAGAATCCCTCCGTTACTCAGACCGTAAAGACCGGGGAAGGTGGCCATGATTGACAGGGGGAAAGTTACCTTCTACAATCAGGCCGGCTCTCTTTGGTAAACGAAAGGAAGGGGAAATGACAGACATAGCCACGATTGCTGAGTTTACCGCTCAGGGCATGCTCAAGCTGCCGGCAGAGATCAGCCAGCGCTTTCGCCCAACAGACCGGTTTGTAGTGTGGGCCGAGGGGGATGCTCTGTACCTGAAACGCATCACACCACCGGCGGTGACCGAAATTGTAGCTCAGGCACCGGAAGGAGAACCGCTGACCCTGGACGAAATCAACGAAATCGTCCATCAAGTACGTAGCCGCAAGCGGGCCAGATAGATCATGCGCATCGTGCTTGATACTAACCTCTGGGTCTCCGGCTTGTTATGGCGCGGGCTACCATGGCGTTTGCTGCAGTTGGCGGAAGCTGGGTTGGTGGAATTGTGTGTGGCGCCTTCCATGTTGACCGAACTGGCCGACGTGCTGGCCTATGAACGGTTCCAGCCTCGGTTGCAGCAACTGGGGCTGGTGCCCGAAGATCTCATGGTTTATGCCCTGAGGATAGTCACGATTCTAGATGTGCCTGAGGCTAAGGAGGCTACCATGGTAGCCGCAGACCCTGATGATGACATCTTTCTGCACACTGCTGTTGCAGCCGGAGCAGCCTACATTGTTTCTGGTGACCATCACCTTTTGGACCTGGGAGAGTATGTCCGGATTCCTATCTTGACCATCCAGGAGTTTCTTGCAAGAGTTCCCGGAGTTGGAGAGCTGAACCTTCGCTGCGCTTGCTATGAGCCGGACTGGTGAGTCCGTGCCAGGTATAGGCAGGTCCGTACTGGGAATATGTCGCCATAAGTGGCCGGCAGGCCGCCTCCCTACAATGCAGCATCCACGCGGGAAGAGATCCCACTAGATCGATCCCGAGTTTCTGGCAAATCCATATGGACATATTGGGTGCTAATCCCGAACCTAGAGTAGTACCTCTCAACCCGGCTGAGCCCGGCCACATCGCGGCCGTGGCAGCCATCTGGAACGCAGCCTGCGGGCCAGAACTGGCTATCACCGAACGGGTAGTGCGCTACAACCTGCAGCCCAGCACAGGGGGCGTGCAGGCAGGGCGGCTGGCCCTGATCGCTGACCGGCCGGCCGGGTTCGTGCTGGCCAGCGCGCTGCCTGCCCCAGGCGACCCCAGCGTTTCGCCCCCCAACCTGGGCTGGGTGGATGCGATTGCCGTCTTGCCAGAGCACCAGCGGCAGGGCCTGGGCACGGCTCTGCTGGCCTGGGCCGAGAAGTGGCTGGCCGGGCAGGGATGCGATATCTTCCTGCTGGGCGGCAGCCTGCGCCACTTTGCCCCGGGCCTGCCAGCGGAACTGGGCACCGAGCCATTTTTCCGTGGCCGCGGCTATCGGCCCCACCCAGGCCACGAATATACCTGGGATGTGGCGCGCTCCCTGCGCGACTACGTGTCCCCGCCCAGTGCAGCGCGGGCAGCCGGGGCCGACATCCGGCCAGCCTCCCCAGGCGATGAGACCGCACTGTTGGCCTTCCTGCGCCGCGCCTTCCCCGGCCGCTGGCGCTACGAGTTCGAGGAATTCCTGCGAGAGGGCGGCCGCATTTCCGACTATATGCTCCTGTGGACCGGGCAGGGAGTAGACGGCTTCTGCCAGTTGACCTTTGAAGATTCATTGCGGCCTTTGCACCGCTACTTCATGCACCGCTTGCCCCGCCCATGGGGGCAACTGGGACCCATCGGCGTGAGCCAGGAGTGGCGGGGCCAGGGCTACGGCGCGGCCCTGCTCGATGCCGGGCTGCGCCGGCTCCAAGCGCAAGGGGTAAACGGATGCGTGATTGACTGGACCGACCTGCTGGAGTTCTACGGCAAGTTTGGGTTCAGGCCGTATCGGCAGTATGTGATGCTGGGCAAAGCAAGGTGAGAGTTAGAGAGGCGA
>DAOTZS010000223.1:0-5895 GCA_034434335.1 Anaerolineae bacterium | reverse complement strand
TGGCCCATATGGGCAGGTCGGGCCCGGGCGTGGGGGACCGCAGCGTATCGGGCACTGCGCCGCGCCGCAAAAGCCCTGTGCGCGAGATACGCGCTCCTGCTCCTGGCGTTCCTGTGTGGGTATCCCCTGTTGTCAATCCACGCGGCTGTGACCCTGCTCTACTTCACCGCCGAGCCACAACCCGACGCCATCCTGCTGCGCTGGGAAACCGCCAGCGAGCTGAACAGCAGCGCCTTTCGCATCTACCGTGCCCTGGCAGCCACCGGCCCCTGGGACACCTGGATCCACCAGCAGCCGGCCGTGGGCGATCTCGTCGGCGCAACATACCAGTACCGCGACCTGGATGTCATGCCAGGGATAACCTACTACTACCTGCTGGAGGAGATCGAGGCTGACGACAGCCGGGTCCGCTATATAGACAAGATCGCCAGCGCCGCGATTGGCCAGCCTGCCACTGCCACCCTTACGGCCAGCCCAACCACTACCCTGACACCCACCCCCTCTGCGACACCGGTCCCCACTGCCACAGCCAGTGCCACCCAGACACCCAAGCCCCACCTTCAGCCGACCGCCACCCGCAGATACACCAACACCCCACCCCCTCCGGAAGGGGATCAGCACAGTCCCGTCCCATCTGTAGCCACCGCAGCGATACGGCCCTCACCAGCGTTTTTCCCGCCTGCATGGGTAGCCACGCCAACGTCACCTGCGCTTGCGCCAGAGGTGGAGCCGGCAACGGCCACGCCCGCCCAACCAGCGGCCTGGCCTGCCACCCCGCCCTCACCAGCGCCTGCCTCCCTGGCCATAGCTCCTACACCCACCGGTACACCTCCTCAACGCTCTTTCCTGCCGGCCCTGACCCGTCCATCGGGGGTTGGGGAGCAGGCCACGCAGCCGCCCATCCGCTCTTATAGTGAGGGACGTGGGGAAGGTGCTATCCTGTCTTTCACTTCTACCCCTGCCCCCCTGCATACCGCTCAACCGGCTCGCGCGCCGAAGCTGATCCTGGCACTTGGCAGCGGGGCCCTGGGGGGCGCTGCCCTGCTGGGCTTTGCCGTGCTGCGCCTGAGCCGACGGGGCCGCGTTGGGCCCTGAGGTGCGGCTTACAGGAGACAGGGATGACAGAGCACCGCTGGCCGGGGCCGTGGATAGATGCCAGCTATCCCCATGGGGATTGGCCTGTGGGCTGCACCGCGCAGGCCCCAGGTGAGAGAGCTGCTATTCCCCTGCCCGGAGCAGAGGTTAACAGCGTGAGGCTACGGCCCGGCATCCGTCAGGCCTTGACAAGTCTTCTCGCCTTGCTGGTGCTGATCCTGGCCCTGTCCGGCTGTCGCTCCCGGCCGGCCCCGCCCCCGGCCATCAACCGCGTTATGCAGGTCAAGCTCGCGGTGGATAGCGACGGCATCTACCAGGTGACTTCCGACGAGCTGGCGGCCGTGGGCTTCGACCTGGCCAGCGCCAGCCAGAGCGGCCTCAAGCTCAGCACCGGCGGCCAGCCGGTAGCGTTCTTGTTGACAGGCGGTTCGGCCGGCGAACCTCTGGCACTGCGTTTCTTCGGCCAGGGGCCAGGCCCCACCGATTATGGCGCGGCCCGTATTTACTGGTTGGCTCAGGATACCACGGCCGGCCCCGGCCTTGCCCTGAGCGGCCTGCCCACCCTGTCAGCTCAGCCCCCTGCCCACCTGGCCCCCAGTACAGCCGCCACCGTCACGCTCCACCTGGAGGAGCAGAGGCATTACATCCCTACCGTTGGCCCGGACGACGACCCCTGGCTGTGGCAGATGCTCGCCGCAGCCGACCATATGGAGTTGCTGCTCCCGACCCCTCACCTGGCTCCGGGCCCGGGGACCCTGCAGGTAAGGGTGTGGGCCAAGACCACCGCGCCCGAGAACCCGGATCACCACCTGCGCCTGCTGGTCAATGGCGTAATGGTGGCGGATGAATTCTGGGACGGCCCGGGTAGCCATGTCGTGATGGCCCCCCTGCCGGCGGGCCTCTTGCGCAGCGACGCCAACCGGTTGGCGATCCAGGCGCCAGGGGATACCGGCGCGGCTGCTGATCTGGTCTGGCTCGACCGGGTCGAGCTCACCTATCCGCGCAGCCTGGTGGTGGACCAGGGCATGCTGACGTTCGAGGGGGATGCCGAGGGCTATCGCCTGCGGGTCGCAGGCGAGTTAGCCGGCCTCTGGGATATCACGGAACCGCGCCGGCCGCGGGAGTTGACCGGGTATGTGGCCCAACAGGACACCATCTTATTCGCCGGACATGGCCTTCTCCGGCGCCATGTAGTGGCGACGCGCGAGGGGTTGCGTAAGCCGGCGGCCGTGCTCCCGGTGACAGGGCCTGCTCTGCATGCCTGGCCTGGGGGTGCGGACATGATCATCATCACGGCGCGGCCGTTCATGGATGCATTAGGGCCGCTGGTAGCCGCGCGGCAGGCGCGGGGGTTGCGGGTGGCTATGGTGGATGTACAGGCGGTTTACGACGCCTTTTCTTATGGGCAACCGGGGCCAGAGGCGATACAAACCTTCCTGCACTATGCCCAAACCCATTGGCCGCGCCCAGCCCCGCGCTACCTGCTGCTGGCCGGCGACGCCAGCTACGATCCGCGCCGCTACCTGGCCGGCCCCGAGCTGGACTGGGTCCCGACCAGGCTCATCCGGACGGCATTTACGGGTTGGACTGCCTCGGATGTCTGGCTGGCCTTGCCCCAGGCCGTCACCGCCCTGGGCCAGGAGGCCGCCCCAGCGATGCCCCAGCCCACCCCTCGGCTGGATGAGCTGGGGTTGGCCGTTGGCCGCTTCCCGGCCCGAACCGCAGAGCAGATGGCACGCATGGTGGCCAAGTCCCTGGCCTACGAGGCCTCTCTGGCGCAGAGGCCGGCCGGCGACAGGGGCGAATGGCGGCACCGGGCTTTGTTGCTCGCGGATAACGATGACCCCGGCTTCCTGGCCGCCGCGCAGGAGGCCGCGGCCGCGCTGGAAGGCTACACCGTGCAGCTCAGCACGCTGAGCGGTGATGGCGCGGAGGCGCGCGCTACCCTGTTTCGCAGCCTGGAGCAGGGGGTGGGCCTGATCGGCTATTTCGGACATGGCAGCCTGAATCTGTGGGCAGAAGAAAAGCTGTTCAGCAGCGAAGATGCCGCCAGGCTGCAAAACCGGGAGCGCTTGCCGATCGTTTTCACCCTCACCTGCCTGAGCGGCTTCTTTCAGCATCCCACGACGGTCTCGCTGGCCGAGAGCCTGTTGCGGAGCGAAGGAGGCGCGGTGGCCGTGTTGGCTCCCTCCAACGCAGGGCTGCTGGAGGATCAGCGCTGGCTGGCCAAGGGCCTGGCCCGCGCCCTCTCCCGGACCATGGCACCTGCCGGCTCAGATGTTGACTCGCCCCTCACCCTGGGCGAAGTCCTCCTCCAGCTTCGGGAAGACCTGCTCTCCGCTCCACCGGACCAGGCGGATCTATCCCCCGCCCAACTCGAGACCTTCCTCACCTTCAACCTCCTGGGCGATCCCACCTTATTGCTCAGATATTGACACATTTTCAGCGGTAGCTGTGCAGCTTCGGGCCTCTCACTCTCCCATCCTCCTTGTCCTCTCGGCCTGTGGCCGGGGAGAGGGAGGAGAAGAAAAAAGGAGGGTTCTGTGGCGGCGGCCTTTGGCCGCCGCCACAGAACCCGCTCTGTTTACCCCCTCTCCTCTCCCGCCGCCAGGGGCGAGCGGGAGAGGAGAGGGGGTGAGGTGAGGGCTGAACAGTTACTCTCAGCGACAAGAATTCAGGATGTCTGGCTGGGGGAAGACTGTGCGGACGTCGGCGCCGTGGGACCAGATATTGGAGTAAGTGGGCACGCCGTCCACGGTGACCCAGAAATAGATTTTGTTCAGGGGGTCTTGGGCCGCGCTGACATCCACGTCGTTGAAGTCCCAGGCCAGAAACTGGATGCCGTTCGGGGCTGTGATAACGCGTGGGACGCCGACTACGTCTGTGCCTGGGACTTCGGTCTCGGTGTTCAGGCTGCGGTGGAGCCGCACCGTCGGCAGCCAGCCCAGGTCGGGGGATAGCGCCCGTTTGGTGCCCTGCTCAAAGAGATAGACGGTGATGTTGGCCAGTTTGGCCTCGGTGACAGGGAGGTTGTCGTGGGGCCAGACGATCTCGATCCTGGCATCCAGGGCTGAGGGGCGCTGGGTCACCGTGCCGGTGGGGATGTCCTGGGTAGGGAGGAGGGTGCGGGCATCGGCCGCGTGGGTCCAGATGTTAAACCTGGTCAGGACCCCCTCTACTGTCACAAAGAAGGTGAGCTTGTTGGCGGGTTCGCGCGCCGCGCCGACATCCACGTTGTAGAAGTCCCAGGCGGGGAAGGTACGGCCGCTGGCGGTGATCAGCCGCTTCTGGCCCAGGGCGACAGGAGAAGCCGGCTCTGCGTTGAGCGCGGCCCACAGCCACACCTTGGGTTCCCAATCACACGGGGGTGGCTCGGCATACCCTGATCCCAGCCCTCCTGGCGGTGGGCCGACAATCAGGTAAGCGGTGATGTTGGCCAAATCAGCCTCGCGCACCGGGGCCTCCTTGCCCTCCGCGTCGTGAGGCCAGACGATCTCGATCCTGGCCTGGACCTCATGAGGTCCTGATGTTGCTGTTGCTGTGGGTGCCGGCGTGGCGGTGGCCAAAGGGGTAGCCGTGGATGTCGGCGTCGGTGTGGCTGTGGCAGTGGCCGTCTCTGTCGCGGTGGGAGTGGCTGTCTCTGTGGGGGTGGCGGTAGGCGCGATCGTTGCCTTTGGCCTGTTCGCCCAGGGAAGGAGCACCGCAGCCAGGAGCAAGGCAAGCGCGAGCACCGCAGCCGGACCGCGCCATGTGCGATAGGCTCTGCGCGCTCCATTATCTGCAACCGGTGATCCGTGAGCGTCGGGTTCGTCTGTCACGTTTCGCTTCTTGGGGCTCGGTTGGACCTGCCGACCGCCTGCCCTGGCCGCGGCATGTTCGGAGCTAGAGGCCCCATGAAGGGATAATGGGCTGCCGGCGTCGGCCATGAGCACAGCGGGGCCGGGTAGGAACGGCCACCCACATTATACACCAGAACGCGCGAAAGCAACATCGCGTCACGGCGATGGCCTCTCATGGGCGTAGTAGAGAGACGCTCTTAGTACTGCAACGATGGTTTTGTCATTCTGAGGAGCGCAGCGACGAAGAATCTCGTTCTGGAGTGGCAAAGTGTCGGCCCCAAGCCGTCAGTTCCGGGAACCGATGAGCGGGAGGTAACGCACATACTGCAGCATGGGGGTCGGGCTGGGGGTGGGGGTCCAGGTCCCCGTTGGGGTCGAGGTGGGGATGGGTGTCCCCGTTGGGGTCGGAGTGAGGGTGGGGGTCTCCGTCGGGGTTTCTGTAAGCCCAACGGTTGGCGTCGCAGTGGGTGTCGAGGTGTTCAGCCGCTGATGGGCGATGTTCACCCCCTCGATGCGCTGGTTGGCCCGGATGTGAAGCACGATGGGCACAGAGTTGAGCTGGTAGCCATCTGGGGGGCTCTTCTCCTGGAGCAGGTACTGGCCTGGGCTGACTGCCTCGAACAGGTACAGGCCGCCCTGGCCTGACACCGCGGTATAGAGCTCGGCCGTGCCTTGCTTCAGCACCAGCACCGCGCCAGGCAGGCCAGGCTCTCCCTGGTCCCACCAGTTGTTGCCGTTTTCGTCGGCAAAGGCTACACCCTGCAGAGAGCCCACGCTCGGCGTCGCCGTGGGGGTGACGCTTGGCGTGAAGGTGGGCGATGGTGTGGGCGTAATGGTGGCAGTACGCGTTGGTGAGGACGTTGGGGTGGGGGTGCCTGTCGCAGTGGGGGTAGCGGTCACGGTTGGGCTTGGCGTGCGCGTAGGGGGGGGGGTCACGCCCGGGGGGGGTGTGCGGGTGAAG
>DAOTZS010000222.1:0-10983 GCA_034434335.1 Anaerolineae bacterium | reverse complement strand
CTGCCGGTACACCTATCTCGGCGGCTGGCCAGCAAGACAACCCCTTCGCCGGCGAGACCCTGGCCCTGACGCAAGACCTGGTATCGGGTGGTGGCGAGCTTTACGCCCTGCAAGTCAAAGGGGACTCCATGATAGATGCCTTGGTCTCCGATGGCGATTGGGTGATCATCCGCTATCAAACGACGGCTGAACCGCGCGACATGATCGTGGCCTGGCTCAAAGATCGGGAGGAGACCACCCTCAAGTACTACTACCCGGAAGGACAGCAGGTGCGTCTGCAACCGGCCAATCCTGCCTATCAGCCGATCTATGTCCCGGCCGACCAACTGGAGATCCAGGGCAAGGTGGTGGCCATCGTGCGCCAGCTCTCGTAGCCCATTCTACATAAGCTCAGGATCAGCGGCAAAGGGCTCATGACTGCACAACAACCAAACCCTGCTCGTCTGACGCGTGAGTTCTTCAACCGAAACACGGTCGTCGTGGCACGCGCTCTGCTAGGGCAGCGCCTGGTACGCCTCCTCGATGATCAACGCCTGAGTGGGCTGATTTGCGAGACAGAAGCCTATGGCGGCCCTGAGGACCAGGCATCGCACGCTTACCGTCGGACCCCGCGTAGTGCCATCATGTATGGGCCGCCGGGGTATGCCTACGTGTATTTCATCTACGGAATGCACTTCTGCCTGAACGTGGTAACCGAGGCCGAAGGCCGGGCCGGAGCTGTACTGATCCGCAGCATCCTGCCCCAAGAGGGGATCGCCCTCATGCGCGGCCATCGGCCGGGTGTCAGTGATGGGCAGTTGACCAATGGCCCGGGCAAACTCTGCCGGGCGTTGAGGATCACCGATGCCCTGAATGGCCTCGACCTGACCACATCCCCTGTGCTCTTCCTGGAAGCAGGCCCATCCATCCCCGACACGCAAGTGATCATCACCCCCCGCATCGGTGTGCGCGGCGACAGCGAGGCGCGGCTCCGGCCATGGCGCTTCGTCTGGCAACCAGCTCCCCTGGCAGCCGGGCTGGAATAGCTCTGGTACCAGGGGCCCATTGTCGGCTCTGTCTAAATATGTTAGGATAAATTGTGGCGTTTGATGATCTGACGCGCCATCTGCAGTTCAGGCAGACGCAACAGTGCTGCGGCAAGGAGATAGGAGAGCGCGCCAACTACCAGGCCGCCGGCACCCAGTAGCACAACGGGCGCATCAGACCAGCGGCGGGCCATCCAGTGCAAGAGGATAGCCATGCCCGCCGCCGACAGGCCGCCGCGTACGATCGTTGTCCGGGGCCGGCTCCATTCCAGCCCATCCAGCCGACGGGCCAGGAGCCAGAGCAGCAGGGTGGTCTCCAGAGTTGTGGCCAGGGTGTTAGCCAGCGCCAGCCCAGCATGAGCCAGGGGGCCGCGCAGCATCAGGCTCAGAAGCGCATTCAGGGCCATGCTGCCAACCCCTACAGCTACAGGGGTACGGGTGTCGTGCAAGGCATAGAAGGCGCGCGCTACAATCTCTAATACCGAGTGGCTGATCAGGCCGAAAGCATAGAAGGCGAGCGCCTCGGCCGTCAGTTGAGTGGAGTGGGGTGTGAACTGGCCCCTTTCCAGTAACATGCGTACCAGTGGCACGCGCCACACGAAGAGGCCCGTGGCGGCAGGGATGCTCAGAAAGAGGATACCTGCCAGGGTCTGGCTGAGGATCTGGCGCAGCTCGCCATGGCGCCCGCGCGCTTCAAGCGCGGCAAAGGTGGGAAAGGCGGCTGTGGCCACACCCTGGGCGACAATGCCCTGGGGCAGCAGCATGAGCAGCCAGGCATAATTCAGCGCCGACAGGCTGCCCGCCGGCAGGGTTGAGGCAAGCAAAGTGTTGATCCAAAAGTTGAGCTGAACTGCTGCCAGGCCGAGCACCCGTGGGGCCATCAGCCGGCCCACCTCTCGGACAGATGCCTCGTGCCGGCCCAGGAGGGGGTAGAAACGTGCCCCGTACCACCACAGGCCGAAAAGCTGGATGTCCAGATGGAGGCCGGCGCCGACTACAACGCCGATTACCAGGCCGTAGACCCCGAAGCGGGGTGCCAGAAACCAGGCCGCGGCGATCAGGCTCAGGTTATACAGGACCGGTGCCAGCGCCGGAAGCAGGAAGTGCTGGAAGCTGTTCAGGACACCCATGATGATCCCGCTGACCCCGAAGATCACAGGGGTGACCAGCATCCAGCGCATGAGGGTCACGGTGAGCTGCTGCTGTTCGGCCGTGAAGCCGGGTGCCAGCACGTAGCGCACCAGGAACGGCGCGCTCAGACCGGCCAGCACCGCCAGGCCGGTCATGATGATCGTGACCAGGGTGGTGACCGCGCTGAACAGACGCCAGGCCCCCTTGAGGTCCTGGCGGGCCAGGCAGCCGGTGAACACGGGGATGAAGGCCGAACCCAACGCGCCGCCGGCGATCAGTTGAAAGAGCAGATCGGGGACCCGGAACGCCGCCAGATAGGCATCCAGCTCGGCAGTGGTGCCGAAGCGCGCCCCAATGAGCATCTCGCGGGCCAGGCCGGCCAGGCGGCTCAACAGGAAGAGCACCATTACCAGCGTGGCAGCCCGGGCGACCTGGCGCATACCAGATGGCGAGGACAGAGGTGTTGTCATGCTGCCCATTATAACATGTTGCCTGACACGATGCACCTCGGGGCTGAAGGTGGACGTGTCCCAGATTCATCGGCCAGGGGGGTGTGCTGATGCATGGTGACCCTGGAGGTCGCCCCATAGGGAAGAGATGCGCGGGAGGGTTACTATGGCACGAGAGGATCAGGGCCTGAAAGGGAGCCGGGGCCGCTATCGGGTGATCCCACGCACCCTGTGTTTTGTGACGCACGGGAGAGAGGTCCTGTTGTTGCGCGGTGGTCCACATAAGCGGCTCTGGGCCGGGCTCTACAACGGTGTGGGCGGCCACGTGGAGAAAGGAGAGGATGTCTACTCCGCGGCCCTGCGCGAGATCCGTGAGGAAACGGGGCTGAACGTACACGATCTGCGCCTGCGCGGCGTTATCCATGTGGACGCGGGGAAGCCAAACCTGGGAATCCTCCTCTTTGTGTTTACCGCGGCAGCAGACGGGCGAGCCTGTACGCCTTCCAGCGAAGGGGAGCTGGAATGGCTATCGGCGACGGCCTTGCCTCCTCCCTCTGCCATGGTGGAGGACCTGCCCCTGCTGCTGCCCAAGGTGCTTTCCATGGGTCCGGCCGACCCTCCCTTCTTTGCATCTTATCGCTATGATGAATGCGACCGGTTACAGATCTCGTTCGCCGGCCAGGTATAGGATGCAGCGTCTTAGCGCACATCGAAAATGCAACCTGTAGCTTCCGTACCCGTGACTGGAGAGATACCTTGATGTCACAATATCCGACCCCTTCCTGGTTGCCTCTGCTGCAAAAGCCATATGATAACATCTTCGGGCCGAAAAGTGTGTGGGACCTGAGGATGGCCGACGGCACGGCTGTCCGTATCGAGCGGAGTAGCCAGGGCCTGAACCAGACAATATACCGCGTACGCATTGGCGACAACGTGTATGCCTGCAAGCTCTTCGTCGTAGATGAGCGCCGACGCGCTGAGCGCGAATGGGCTGCTTTGCGTTCGCTGTACCAGGCCGGCCTGAAGCTGGGCCCCGAACCGGTGGCCTATGCCCCGGAGGGCCCCCTGCCCCTGCCGGCAATCGTCTATCGCTGGGTGAACGGAGTCCCGCTTTCTGCCTCGCTAATGGGCGAGGATGAGGTCGTGCAGTTGGTGGACACCTTGCAACAACTGCATCGCGTGCGGCCTGCCGCAGACATCACCCCCCTGGTAGCCTGGCGTCAGCCTGAGGGATTCAGAACCTACCTGGCCGAAATCCGTGCCTTTGTTGACCGATACCGCGAGTGGGCTATGGAGCCCGGGCTGAGGGCTGAGCTGCCAACGTGGGCTGCTGGCCTGCCGGAGCTATTGCCGATGGTAGAGGAGGTGGTTCACAGGTCCGAGGCCGCGGTTGCCGGCGCAGACGGGGATGGCCGCTGGCCGGTCAATGCCCTGGTGCGGGCAGATGGCAGCCTGGATAACGTGGTGCGTGACGAGACAGGCCGCCTGGCGTTTTTGGATTGGGAATTCAGCGGGTGGGGTGATCCGGCCTTCGACCTGGCGGGGCTGCGCTGGTACCCGCGCAATCTGGCCATTCCGCACAAGTTCTGGCAAACTGCTTTCTGCGCCTACGTCCCGTGTCCGGAGGACGTGGACTTCACCGCCCGTCTGGAGCTCTACAACCAACTGCTGCCGGCCTGGTGGGTAGCTCGCAGCACGGTGCACCTGATCGAGGGGGTTGGCCAACTCGCCAGCGGACGGCAGGCAGCAACAATGCCGGCCCGGATGTATCGCGCGGTGCGCCGGCAACTGGATAACTACCTGGCCGCGTTGGGACTGATCGAGCCCGTGCCGGCGGAGGCGCTGAACACGGGCGAGCTATCTGTATCCGGGTCACTCCCTGGAGATGGCCCGCGCCGAAGGGTCAGCCGGATGTAAGGGTACGCAGAAAAGCCCGTACCGCACTGTTGAACGCCCTGGGATTTTCCAGGGGGCTCAGGTGGCCGGCACGAGGTACCACCACCAGTTGGGCGTTGCGGATGGCCTTGGCCATGGTCATCATTCCTTCCGGCGGTGTCAGGCGATCAGCTTCGCCGGCCAGCAAAAGAGTCGGCACCGTGATGGTGGACAATGTGGGCTGGCTGTCGGGCCGGTCGCGCAGGCCGGCCAACGCGGCGATGACCCCGGCCGGTTTCTGTCGCCTTATCATGGCCTTCACCTGGTCTGCCAGGCGTGGGTTGGCCAGGCTCTCGGGGGCCAGCAGCCGGGGCAGCATCTCCTCCACCAGGGCCTCCACGCCGGCCTCCTGCACCCTGGCAGCCATAGCATCCCGATTGACCCGGGCCACCACGCTATCTGCCTCGGCGCGCGTATCGGCCAGGATCAGGGCTTGCACACGGGAGGCATGGCGGCGCCAAAACGCGAAGGCCACATATCCCCCCATGCTCAACCCTCCCAGGATCACCCGCCTGACCCCCAGATGATCAAGCAGGCCGGCCAGGTCGTCTGCGTGTTGATCCATGCTATAGGGTCCGGGAGGCACCTCAGACTGGCCATGGCCGCGCAGGTCCGGCACGATTACGCCCACTTCAGAAGATAGCTCCCTCAATTGGGAATCCCACATGTGACGATCCAGGGGAAACCCGTGGATAAGCAACAAAACGTTAGCATGGCGCTGGCCGCGATAGCTGTATGCCAGGCGCACACCGTTGACTTTCGCGTACATCGTTTTGCCTCCGATAGGGGTATTCTGGGCGGCAAAGCCGCCCAGAATACCCCTTTCAAAGGATTCCCCCGCCCCCGATTGAGGGCGGGGGTACAGCATAGTGCGACTGCGTAACCCCTGTCAAACGAGCCTTGGCGGAGTACTGCCCCGCCACCATAGTATACCTCTGTATAGCCAGGAGGCCAATAGGGCCGTGGCCAGGCCGCAGCCCGACAAACCAACCCCAGGAAGGCGCCGGCTGAGAAAACTGTCAGCCTGCTGACCGCCCGCTTTCATCCAGGATTCATCCAAATGCGCGATATAGCGATCGTATCGGCCGTGAGCTGCTTTCTGGACATCACCCTGGTAACAGAGGCCCCAAGGCCGGTTGAAATCGCCCCTGCTGGGCACTTCGTGCCGGGTGGCGGCGGAGGCCGCCACCCTTCATGTATGCATCATGAGAGAGATCGGCGAAGGCCGACCACTGGCCGCAGGCCCAAAAAGGGTGACGCCTCGGGCGAGCCCTCGAGTCACCGCTGAAGTTACAGGCCGGGAACCGGAGGAGCCTGCCTGGCGTCTCAGATATCGCTTTGTGGCTATGGGCTGTGCCACGATTATCTTGAAAGCGCCCAAAGTGGCCCCATCGCAGGAGGTTATACCATGGACTTCCCATTGCTCATCGCTATCCTGGCGCTGCTGGCCTGGACGTTGTTACCACAGCTTGATCGTTATGTTGACGCCGATGTTGAGCTTGAGGGCACGCGTTCTTATCTGGTTCGCCTGGCCCGCTGGCTCAACAGTTGAGCATCGCCGCACCCTCTGCTAAACCCATCCGGCTAAGGTGAGCGACATCATACCCGGCGGGCCTCGAGTGCAGTATGCTGGCTCTTGAGGAGTGCCGGCGGAGGCACAGAGGTGGGGCAGGTGTGTGTCCTGGCTCTGAGTGCCCCGACCTGGCTCACCTTGTCGCTGAGGCGGAGCGGCGAGTATGCGTGAGTTCATAGATGGTGCTACGGCGGTAGCCCGCGGCGCACTGGACGCTGGCTGCAATTTCTTTGCTGGTTACCCCATTTCCCCAGCCACCCCCCTCTTGCTGCACATGATCCGTGAGCTGCCCAAAGTGGGCGGCGTGGCTATCCAGGCTGAGGACGAGATCGCCTCCATCAGCATGTGCATTGGCGCGGCCATGACCGGCGCCCGGGCCCTGACTGCTACTTCTGGGCCCGGCCTCAGCCTCTACAGCGAGAACATTGGGCTGGCCATCATGGGCGAAGTGCCGCTGGTGATCGTGGACGTGCAACGCATGGGACCGGCCACGGGCGGGGCCACCACACCCGCCCAGGGTGACGTCCAGTTCGCCCGTTGGGGCACGGCCGGCGGATACCCTATCATTGCCCTGGCACCCAGTAGCGTGGCTGAGTGCTACAGCCTCACTCGCCGTGCCTTCGACCTGGCCGAGACCTTCCGCTGCCCCGTGTTCCTCCTGACCGACAAGGAGCTGTTCCTTTCCATGAGCACCGTGGATGTGGCCAGCTACGAATATCCACCGGTGCGCACGCGACGGCTGGCGCCGGGCAACGATGCAGCCCCCTACCTTCCCTACCATTGGCCAGCGCCGGATGTGCCTCCCCTTTTCAGCCCCATCGGTGGCCCCCACCTGGTACGCTTCACGGGCTCCAGCCATGATGAGCAAGGCTTCCTGACCACAGATCCTCATAAGGTGGCACGCCTGAACGAGCATCTATGGCGCAAAATCGAAGACCACGCGGCCGAGATAGAACTGGCAAAGGTTGATCTTCAGGACGATGCCCGCACCCTCTTCCTCTCCTACGGCATCACCGCGCGCAGCATGAGAGAGGCCATGAAGCAGGCCCGAAAGGCTGGCCGGCCGGTGTCGGCAATCATCGTCCACACCCTCTGGCCTGTGCCTGAACGGGCCATCCTGGCCGGCCTGAGGGTGAAAAACGGTCGGACGGCTATCGAGCGGATTGTGGTAGCAGAGTTGAACCTGGGTGACTTCCGGCGTGAGGTTGAGCGAGTTGTCTATCGCCAGGCGGCCCGCGAAGGTTGGCCGGCGCCGGAGATCACAGGCCTCCATCGGGTTGACGGTGAGCTGATCGCGCCAGAGCAGTTCCTGGAGCAGATAGTGTAGCCGGCCAGGCTCAATACCCTGGCCGCTGTCTGGAGGGAAAAAGCGGGCTATGTTGGAGAGCTATCGCAACGAGCGTCCCTACCCGTTCTGCCCTGGCTGTGGGCACGGCCTGATCCTGGACGCGCTGGACCGGGCATTGGTCAGGCTGAGCCTGGACCCCCACCGTGTCGTGTTGGTGAGCGATATCGGCTGCCAGGGCCTGGGTGACCAATACTTTGCTACCAACGCCTTCCATGGGCTGCACGGCCGCAGCATCGCCTATGCCACAGGGATCAAACTCGCCGATCCCGACCTGCACGTCATCGTGCTGATCGGGGATGGTGGTGTTGGCATCGGCGGCGCGCATCTGCTGAACGCGGCACGGCGCAACATCGGGCTGACCGTGCTCGTGTTCAACAATTTCAATTTCGGCATGACCGGCGGCGAGCACAGCGTCACCACGCCTACCGGCGGTTTCACCGCCACCACTCTCGCCGGCAACCTGGAAAAGCCCCTGGACATCTGTGCTACCGTAGCCGTGAATGGCGCCGGCTTCGTCTGGCGGGGCACCGCCTTTGATCAGGACCTGCCCGATGTCATCGCAGAAGCGATCCAAAGCGACACCTTCGCCGTGTTAGACATCTGGGAGCTGTGTGTTGCCTACTACGTGCCCAACAACAACTTCTCGCGCAAGAAGCTTGAAGAGACGCGCGCGGCGCTGGGGATGCCGGCCGGCCTGATTGCGCGCACCGAGCGTCCAGAGTATGCCCGGACACTACGTCAGGCCAATCAGATGCACGCCGGTAAACCGACCCTTCAGCCCAATCCCAGGCCCGTGCTCTTCTCCACATCTCTGGCGCACGAGTTTCGCCTGGTAATTGCCGGGTCGGCGGGTGGCAGGGTGCGCTCCACTGGACGTATCCTGGGCGAGGCAGCGCTGCTCTCTGGCCTCTGGGCTACCCAGGAGGACACCTACCCTGTCACGGTCAGGAGTGGGTACAGCATCAGCAGCCTGGTATTGAGCCCGGAGGAGGTCTACTACACGGGTGTCAGCCGGCCCGACGCGCTGGTGCTGGTAAGCCAGGACGGCTATCGGCCAGCGCGGCGCTACCTGGACGGGCTAACAGCCGAGAGCTGGCTATTTACCATACCCGCTTTCGCCAACCTGGAAACCCCGGCGCGCAAGATTGTGCTCGATTGGGATGCCGTCGGCCTGCGGGTTCCCAAAAGAAACCATGCCCTCCTGATGACATGTGCCGCCGTGCAACGGCTGGGGCTCTTTCCCCTCGAAGCCTGCGAGGAGGCAATCCGCCGCACCCAGCGCTCGCCGATAGCCGAGGAAAATCTGGCCGTCGTGGCCCAGAGCAGGGCGCTGGCCCGCTGACCTGCGCCGGAACACCCCGCGCGGCCTAATCCTCCGTCACCGTATAACCCGTTGCGGTCAGCGCCTTCAGTAGCTGCGGCAGCTTGGCCTGGCTGACCACTACCGCCTGGGCCGAAATCAACTCTCCCAACAGGGGCGCGATGGCGGGGTCGGCGCGCAGGGCAGCCAGCGTGCTGGCATCTTCGACGCGCAGGACTGCCCCTCTGGTGATACGCACCGTCCCTCCCTGCTGATCCCAGCGGCTCAGGGCTGTGGCCACGCGCGCTGGCAGGCGGCCGCCTGTAGCGCGGCGCAGAAAGCGCAAGATCGCCTGCGCCCCGATCCCTTCTGCCCGTGCCCGAGCCAGGCTGCGACGGGTGATGCGGTGTCGGGTGGGGCCTCCCCATTCGTAGGGTTCCGCCAACAGTTCGCTGAAACGCAGCAGCCGAAAACGATCGAGGAGAGGCACCGTCAGCCCCGCGCTGACGGTGAAATCTTCGGCCACCGCGAGCCTGGCCGGCCGCGGTATCTCGGCCGGCGTGGTGCCGCTCAGCCAGGCCACGCCGGCTGGGGTCAGGCGAAAAGACACCGGGTCCCCGCCTTCCTCCAGGCCCAGCGCCACGGCCCCCAGCCAGAAGAGCGGCCCACTGACCACAAACCGGATCAGCCTTCCCTCCACCTCCTCCCAGGCCTCAAACCCCGAAAGATAGCGGCCGGTAGCCACATCGCGCAGATACCAGCCAGTATAGTTGCCATCGGGGCGCTGGAAGTCGGGGTTGACAGCCTTGAACCAGGCCACCAGATCGTCAAGGGCGTACCAGGCGTCGGGGTCCAGCCGCCTGAGGCTTTCCAGGATAGCCTCGCGTGCCAGGACAGGGTCGTTGTGCCATGTGCCTTCCGCCTGCAGCGTTGGCACATGCCGCAGGTCATTCCACCCGCGCGCTTCGCCGGCTGGCGTAGGGACCGGTTTGGCAAGCGGGGCAAGATCGGTGCTCTGGCGCCAGGCTTCGAAGAGAGCTGTCATCTGGGCCCAGGGGGTATCCTGCAGCCAGGCCATAGCAGGCTCAGGGTTGACGGCCAGCCTGTTGGCCGTCACAGTGAGCCAGCCGCGCTCGCAGGCCAGGGTCAGGAGCAGGTCACAGCGCACTGGGTCCGGGACCAGCAGGCTCGTCCGCAGGCGCTCCAGGTCGGCCGGCCGTAGCCGGCCAGCGCGGTCAACGTGCACGGGGGTAGAACGCAGGAGGGCCAGCAGGTGGCAGAGGTCCACGGCCAGCAGGTTGAAGGATGGCCGGCTCACGGCAGGCGCCTGGGTGGGTGTCAGGGAAGGGAGCGCCCGCGTGGGTAGAGGTGCCTGGCCAGAGGCAGAGGGCGGCCACAGCTCCTCGGGGATGTAGAAGTATTCGGCAGGGCCGTCCCCCAGATCGGCGAAGCCGCGGAAGAGTAGCCCGCGATACCATAACTCTTCGGCAGGGCTCTGCGGCTGGCGCCAGGCTTGCTCACGTTCCAACCGGCCCGGCCCGATCGGCCTGATGGTGCCATGATGTCGGCTGAAGACCCTGGCTTTCATCCGGCCGCCGGCTGCGAGCAGCGCTGCCCACGCGGCTTGTGCTTCCGCTGAGCAACTGGCCAGCGCTGCATCCGTAGCCCCTGCCTGGGCCAGGGTGGCTGCCAACTGCGCGGCCGCATCATCGCGCGCGTTGGTGGTGAGCTCTATACCGCGCAGGTCGGCGATGGCACGCAGGATGGCCATGGGGTGGTCGGTCAGGCTGGCGAGCAGGGTTCTCATTGTAATTGAGAGACAGATGGACTGGTCTGAAGTTCGCGCCAGGTTTGTTGGCTCGTTGCTCATTGTATGCATATCCCGGCTGGATGCAAGGAGATCGCAAGTGGCCTCTCTTTTTACAGGGGTTACGCACCTTGAGGCGCATCGCCCTATCCCCCTACCCCCTTCTCCGCAAGGCGGGGAAGTAGGATCGAAATTATAAGGGGTATTCTGGGGATGGTTCAAAATTGGTTAACACTTTCTGCCCCCTCGGGCCTTCACAGCCCCTCACCCCCCTTTGTCCCCCCTCTCCCCTGGCCGCAGGCCAGGGGAGAGGGGGGGATTGAAGAGGGGGGGTTTTGTGGTGGCGGCCGAAGGCCGCCACCACAAAACCCCTTTTTGCTACTCCCTCCCCTCTCCCGCCGCCGAAGGCGAACGG